>NZ_CP108356.1:3590500-3900000 GCF_036237315.1 Streptomyces sp. NBC_01351
CACCTCGCCGGGCGGCTACGCCCGATACAGCGCCTCGATCCGGTCCGCGTAGTCCCGCGCAACCGCGCCCCGCCTCAGCTTCAGCGACGGCGTCAGGTGCCCCCGCGCCTCCGTGAACTCCCCCGGCAGCACCGCGAACCGCCGTATCGACTCCGGCCGCGACACCAGCCGGTTCGCGTCGTCCACCGCCCGCTGGAGGTCCGCCCGCAGTTCCTCGTCCTCCACCAGCACCCGCATCGGCACGTCCTGCTTCTTGTGCATCTGCCGCCAGTGCGCCAGCCCGTCCGGTTCCAGGGTGATGAGCGCGGTGACGTACGGCCGGTTGTCGCCGAGGACCATGCACTGCCCGACCAGTGGGTGGGCCCGCAGCCAGTCCTCCAGCGGGGCCGGGGCCACGTTCTTGCCGCCGGACGTAATGATCACGTCCTTCTTGCGGCCGGTGATGGTGAGGTACCCGTCCGCGTCGAGCTCCCCGATGTCCCCGGTCGGCAGCCAGCTCCCGTATGGGACCCCCTGCCCGCTGTTCCAGTAGCCCGCGAAGACGTGCCGCCCGCCCAGCAGCACCTCCCCGTCGTCCGCGATCCGCACCGACGTGCCCGGCAGCGGCCAGCCCACCGTGCCGAGCCGCGGCCGCTGCGGCGGGCTCACGGTGCTGGCGCCGGTCGTCTCCGTGAGGCCGTACCCCTCGAAGACCTCGATGCCGGCCCCCGTGTAGAAGGCGGCGAGCCGCCGCCCCAGCGGGGAGCCGCCGCTCAGGACGTACCGCACGCGCCCGCCGAGCGCGGCCCGGATGCGCCGGTAGACGAGCGGGTCGTAGAGGGCCCGCGCCGCCCGCAGCCCGAGCCCGGGGGTCTTGCCCTCCACCGACTCGCCGAAGCTGCGCGCGATGCGGGCGGCCCGGTCGAAGGAGGAGGCGCGGCCCATCTTCTCGGCGGTGGCGCGGGCGGTGTTGTAGACCTTCTCCAGGACGTAGGGAATGGCAAGGAGAAAGGTCGGCTGGAACCCGGCGAGGTCTTCCAGCAAGTCCTCGGTACGAATGCTCGGCGCGTGCCCCAGCTTCACCCGCGCCCGCATGCACCCGATGGCGACCATCCGCCCGAAGACGTGCGACAACGGCAGGAACAGCAACGTGGACGCCGGGTCGTCGGTCGCCGCCCTGAAGACGGGGTGCAGCAGCTCCACCGCGTTGTCGACTTCGGCGAAGAAGTTGGCGTGCGTGATCACGCACCCCTTCGGCTCCCCCGTGGTCCCCGACGTGTAGATCAGCGTCGCGACGGACTCCGGCGTACGGGCGACCAGTCGCTGGTGCACCACCTCGTCGGGCAGGTGCTCCCCGGCCTTGACCAGCCGCCCCACCGCACCGGTGTCCAACGACCAAAGGTGCGCCAGCCAGGGCAGGTTGGCCCTCTCGATGCTGATCATCCGGGCCTGCACGGTGTCCTCGACGGCGCACGCGACGGCGCCGGAGTCCTGGATGATCCAGCGCGCCTGCAGGGCCGAGGACGTGGGGTAGATCGGTACGGTGACCAGCCCGGCGGCCCAGCCGGCGAAGTCGAGCAGCGTCCACTCGTAGGTCGTACGGGCCATGATGGCGAGCCGGTCGCCCTCGCGCAGCCCCTCGGCGATCAGCCCCTTGGCGACGGCGAGCACCTCGGCCGCGAACTCGGCGGCGGTGACGTCGCGCCAGGTCCCGTCCCGCTCCTTCCGCGCGAGCACCGCCTCACCGGGGGCCTGCCGGGCGTTCTCGAACGGAATGTCCCCGAGGGACCCCCGCTCCGGCATGGCGGCGAGCGCGGGCACGTACACCTCGCGCACTACCCCGTCGACCACGGTCTTGACGGGTTCCACCAGTGTCGGCTCGGCTTCCATGGGTGTGCTCTCCTCGGCTCGACACAGGGGTTACCGCCGGTAATCTATGTATCGACAATCGCCCCTGGCCACCCCCCTGCACCCGATATTCACCACTTCTCCCAGACCGGCCGGGCGCCACCCACAATGTCCACATGCCCCGCTCCCGCTCCCGCCCCTGCTCCCACCCCCGCCTCCTCCACCTGGACCGCACCCTCGACGAGCTCGACACCCCTCCCTGGCCACCCGCACCCCCGGACGCGACGGCCCTCGTCACCAAGGTCCACGCCCTGCGCCGCCGCCCGCTGTCCACCCTCACGCCGGCAGACCTCCGCACCCTGCTCGCCCAGGACGTGGCGCTCCCCTACGTCCTTCCGCTCGCGGTGGCGTTGCTGCTCGACGACCCGCTGCTCGACGCGTACTTCTACGAGGGCGACCTGCTGCTCGCCGCCCTGGACCGGCCGACCTCGGCGTGGACCCCGTTCCCCGACCTCGCCGCCGACCTGTCGGCCACGCTCGCCACCCTCCCCCGGGACGCCCTGGCCGAGCTCCCCCCGGGCTCCGCCGCCACGATCGACCGCTTCACGACACGGCACTCCGCGTAGCCGGCGGCAGCCGGCCCCCTCCACACGGCGGCGCGGCAGCGCTCCCTGCCGCGAGGCGACCTGCTCCGAATGGCTGCTCCGAAGTGCCCGGCCGGCCCGACCTGCCTAGCGTCGTACTGCCGTGCCGCACAGGCCGCGGCGCACCGAGTCCTCGAGAGGAACTCCCATGGCAATCGTGATGACCTTCGTGTGGCCCGAGATCACGCCAGAGGTGTACGACGCGGCGCGCACCCGGGTGGGCTGGGAGGAGAACTCTCCGGACGGATTCGTGATGCACATGGGCTGGTTCGACGGCGACGGCTTCCACGTGGCCGACGTCTGGGAGACGGAGGATCACTTCACGCGGTTCATCGCCGACAGGGTCGCACCCGTGGTCAAGGGGGAACTGGGCATCACGACCGAGCCCCAGGTGACGTTCGCCCCCCTCTACCGGCGCTTCATCGCCCCGGATGCCAGCGGCGCCGCCTGACTCCTGATGCCTGACCCGTGGACAGCCGACGCAGCGACCCGCACCCCTGATCTACGATCAGGCCGCCTCGCCGCAACCGGGGCAAACGGCACAGCCACAAGGAAATCCGTGTCTCGCATCATCGGCTACGCGTCCAGTGTCTTCGATCTCTTCCACGTCGGGCACCTCAACCTGCTCCGGCAGGCCCGGTCCCACTGCGACCACCTCGTCGCCGGAGTGCTCCTCGACGAGGTCGCCACGCACAAGGGGGGCCCTCCCGTCGTTCCGTTCCACGAGCGGCTGGAGATAGTGCGGGCGATCCGGTACGTCGACGAGGCCGTCGCCGATGCCACCCTCGAAAAGCTGGACGCGTGGCAGCGGGTCGGCTTCCACCGCCTGTTCAAGGGCGACGACTGGCGCGGCACCGAGCGCGGCGCCCAATGGGAGCGCGACTTCGCCGCCGTGGGCGTGGAGGTGGTCTACCTGCCGTACACCACGCACGTCTCCAGCACCACGCTCCGCCGCGAGATCCAACAACTGGTGGAGGCGGGCGGCCGGCGCTGAAGGTCGTCCCGAATCCGCCCCGATAGCCCGGTGGCCGGGTCCGTCGGTGCCGGAGCGCTCATGTACGGCCCACTCTCCGGCGTCGGCCGGATCAGTGGACGCTCCGTAGGTCGTGTTGCTCGCCAATCGGCTTTTGATCACCGCACACTGAAGTCCTTCAACGCAGCCCGTCGATGAAGGGAAGCCCAGATGGCAAGCCAGCCCATTCTGTTGTTTGACGGAGACTGCGGTTTTTGTGGCAGAACAATCGAGTTTGCTCGGCGCACCATTCAGCCGCGTGTGCGATTCGTCCCCTGGCAGTACGCCGACCTCGCCGCCCTGAATGTCACCGAAGACAGAGCCGACCGCGAGGTCCTTTGGATCAGCCCGGTCGGCGGCAAGGTCTACGGGGGACCGCGCGCCCTGTCCGCCGTGCTGATGTGCGGACGAAGGCGCTGGTGGCTGCTCGGGGTGGTTCTTCGGCTGCCGCCCGTCAACTGGATGGCACGTGGCATCTACCGGGTTGTTGCGAAAAACCGCCATCGCCTACCAGGCGGCACAGCCACCTGCTCTCTCCCTTCCCCTATGCGAGGGAACCCGGACCGTTAACCCCCTACTTCGGTGAGGGCTGCGGCGGTACCGCAGCGGGTACTCTCCCCACCGGGGCTTCCGCTCCCGTACCACCTGTGCGCTGGAAGGTGCGCCGCCACAGCCGTCCCAGGGCCCGGTAAAAGCGGTCCGGCAGGAATGCGGCATCGGCGACGATCATCGCGCCGGAGAAGAGTGGAAGTCCCATGAGCACCGCGATATTCACATGCATGCCCAGCAGCAGAACCAGGACAGGGTATTTGAGCCTGCTGAACAGGACGAACGGAAAGGCGACCTGCACCAGCACCGTCAGATAGCCGACGACGGCAATGAGCACGTGATGGCCGGCGATCACCTGGGACAGCTCGGGCCAGGGCCGGAACAGGTCGATGTTCAGGACGTAGTGGAGGGCGGTGCCGTCGCCCCACTTGGAGCCCTGGATCTTGTACAGGCCCGCGCATCCGTAGAGGAAGCAGACCTGGGCGGCGATGACGAACATGCCGCAGTTGTGCAGCACGGTGGTCAAGATGGTGCGGGCGTCGCCGAGATGGTGCCGGAGATCGCCGCCCCGCGGGCCTGCGGTCTTGCCCGCCGACGCCTGGAGCCGGACCCTGCGGGCGTCGAGGGACCAGCGTCGGCCGCACGCGGTGAAGACGAGGTAGACAGCCATGAGGACCATGAGGTTGTCCCCGCCGTCCGCCATGTAGATCGCCTTGGCGTGGAACGACACCACCACGATCGCGAACAGCACGGACATCGCGCGTGTCCGCCAGCCCAGCAAGAACAGCGCACACGTGACGAGAGCCATCGCGTAGCAGACCTCGAAATACACCAGGCTGTCGGACAGCATGAGGACACTGGCCCACTCGCTCTGGTCGAACATCTGTCTGGCCAGCTCGGGCGTCCACGGTGAACCGGGGCCCCACATCTCGTCGCGGTGTGGAAACTCTCGGAGCAGGAAAGCGAGATAGAGCAGACCGTATCCAATGCGCAGCACCGCCGCCGCGTACAGGGAGACCGGCCGCTCGGTCAGGAAGACGAGGAACGCATGGACCCGGTCGAACACACGCTGAGGCATGGGTACGGCCGCCCGCTCGGTGATGCTTCGGGACGCTGAGGGCGCCGCGACCGCTGCCTGCTCAGTCCGTTCCATGCGAGGCCACCTTCCACCAGGGCAGATACCGGGTTTCGGCCCGCGCCGGCGCTGCGGCGGCCGGGCGGCGTTCGCCTGCTGCGGGGCGGGGCGGGGCGATGGGCAGCGTGATCACCCGCAGCTGGATCGAGTCGAAGGTGCCCCCACGTTGGGCGGCGACGCGGTCCGCTGCGACGTTGCGCAGGTACTTCTGGAGCATCAGAGCCCGCTCCGAGCGCGACTGGTCGTCGCCGCCGTGCGTTTTGAGGTAGGCACTCCAAGCCTGGCGCAGCATGTTCTGTGCCGTATGGCTCGGAAAGACGCTGTGCTTGACGGCGGAATCATCCATGGCGCTCAGATCGATCCAGCCGCTCACCTGCGTGGTGCCGTTCGGCGCCGTCTGCCTGGTCCTCGCCGAGATCTGCCAATTGAACGACTGCGGATTCGGTGCGAAGAGACGCCAGTTCTGCTCGAACAAGGGCCGGACCCACGCGTTGATCTGCTGGTTGTACGCCTGCGAGATGGAGCTCGGGGGCGCCACGAACAGAAACACCAGGAGCACATGGATCACAGTCACTGCCAGACACAGGGCCACCGCGGCTCCCGTTCCCGCGGTCAGCAGGCGGGGTGGCCCTGAAATCCCACGGGCGCTACCCGGTCCCCCGCCACTGTCCTGCGCTGCCGGCTCAGCGCCGGTCCGCTGCGGATACTTCACATTTGTCGACTCAGCACCGCTCAGCACGGCCCCACCCGGTCCTTCCCCATCCTGACGACTCGCACCTGCTGGTCCTGCTTCCGCGGGCGGCGCGCGACGGAATTGATGATGATCCGCCGCGCGCCACCCCTCTTACCTTCAGCGCGGGCACACCTCGTGCACGTTGTGCTTGCCCGGCTTGTCGTGGTGACCCGGCCACCACGGCTTGTCGTGGTGACCCGGCTTCCCCGGCTTGTCGTGGTGACCCGGCTTCCCCGGCTTCCCCGGCTTCCCCGGGTAGTCGCAGTCGTCGTGCCCGCCGGTCGTCGTGGTGGATGCAGGCTCACCGGTCGTCGTGGTGGACGCGGGCTCACCGGTCGTCGTCGAAGACGCAGGCTCACCCGTCGTCGTCGAAGACGCAGGCTCACCCGTCGTCGTCGAAGACGCAGGCTCACCCGTCGTCGTCGAAGACGCAGGCTCACCCGTCGTCGTCGAAGACGCAGGCTCACCCGTCGTCGTCGAAGACGCAGGCTCACCCGTCGTCGTCGAAGACGCAGGCTCACCCGTCGTCGTCGAAGACGCAGGCTCACCCGTCGTCGTCGAAGACGCAGGCTCACCCGTCGTCGTCGAAGACGCAGGCTCACCCGTCGTCGTCGAAGACGCAGGCTCACCCGTCGTCGTCGAAGACGCAGGCTCACCCGTCGTCGTCGAAGACGCAGGCTCACCCGTCGTCGTCGAAGACGCAGGCTCACCCGTCGTCGTCGAAGACGCAGGCTCACCCGTCGTCGTCGAAGACGCAGGCTCACCCGTCGTCGTCGTCGAGGACGCGGGCTCACCCGTCGTCGTCGTGCTGGTGGTGGTGCTTTCGCACTCCGGCCTGGTGATCACGTTGTTGTTCAGGGTCACGGCCGCGGTGCGGGCCAGCACCCGGCCCTCGACGGTCGCCCCACTATTGACAGTGATCGCGGTGAGCGCCATGAGGGTGCCCACGAAGGAGGAGCCGGATCCGAGCGTCGCCGATTCGTCGGTCACCCAGAACACGTTGCACGCCTGGGCACTGTTTTGAAGGACAATGCTGCTCCCGGAGGCCGTTGTCAGGCCCGCAGGAACCTTGAACACCCAGACGGCATCGGGGTTGCCCTCGGCATCCAGGGTCCAGACACCGTTGACCAGGAGACCGGACTCGACGGCGTAGGTGCCCGGAAACAGCCTGGGAGTCACGGGCTGCGCGTCAAGGTCGTATTCCGTGGGTTGGCCGAAGGCGTCGCCGTACGCCGTGCCGAGGGCGGCCTTCGCTCCTGCTGCCGCCTCGCCCGTGTAGATCGTCCCGTCCACCACCGTCCCGGGCGGGAATCCGGTAACGGCCGTACCCGGAGATACACCGACGTCTCCGGTGACCACGGAATCACCTGCGTTGGTGACCGTCGAACCGGCCAGTACCGCGAAGCTTTCCGCCGTACCCAGCTCTACGGCTGTTGCTGCATTTGCTCGTGTAGGCGTCACTGCCAAAACGGCAACGGCGACCAGCAGGGTGAGTACCCCCGCGATCCAGGCCGTCATTGCGCGCCGTTGCGGCGCATCGGGATTGTTCAGGGTCATCGAGGAGCCAACTCCTGTGGGGGTGGTGGCGTCCGGCGTTCCTCGTCTAACGGAATCGCCTCTTCTGTGGACGGCATATTACGCAGGCACCTGACCCCCGTGACGATTCACTCGGGCGATGTCGCCGGAATCAATCAATATGCAGCAAGGAATATATGATAAATACTGAGCCGATCGACTATCTCCGTCCATGTGGCGATCCACCGTCGATTCAGTCAATCCCTCCTGTCACGTTGATCGTCGGCCACTACCCATCAGCGAAGTCGGCAAGTCGCCCGCGTCAGTGATTTTCCTCAACCGGAAGGAGATTTCCGCAGAATTGGACACGCGTACAGCGAATGTCCCCTGGATGGTGCAGCCCGGAGAAACACCTGCCGGGCCGGATGCGGATTCCGGAATCGGTGTCATACATGGCCAGGGGCCTCGCTGCCTGCTGTGCCTGTACTACTGGAGATGACCTTATGGGGCATTCCTCGTGTACGGGTGGGGTGTTGCGGGCTGAGTCGTTGTCGGTGGAGACGTTCACCGGCTTGCGGATGGGCCGGTTCGAGAAGTTGGTGAAGGTGGTACGGGAACAGGGCGGTAACGGTCCCGGTGGCGGCCGTCCGTGGTGCCTGCCGTTGCCGGACAGGGTCCTTTGATCCCGGTCCGCGACCGAACGGTCGCCGCGTCCTCCCGCAATTACCGGTTCTCGGCGAACGTGCAGGCCATCATCGAAGCGGACAGCCGCCTGGTCGTCGCGAGCGCCTGGCCGGCACCAGGCAACAAGGCCGATGTCCACGTCTGCCGGGACGCATCGGACCGGCCGGCCGCAGCGGCCGGGACGACCGTCATCGCGGACGGCGCTTATCTGGGCACCGGACTGATCGTCCCGCACCGCAGACGAGCCAGACGCCCACTCCTGCGCGGGGAGGAGGAGGACAACGCCGCAGCAACCTTTAGGCGGCCACGGGCGGGCAGTCGCGACAGCGGCCGGGTTCGGGGGCGCGGAAGGCGCGATCGCAGCCGTCGCAGTTCTGGAGCGGGTCCGGGCGGCGGACCGGCCGGGCGAGGGGCGCCGACGGCATCCGGGGCGGGAGCCCCGTCTTGAGCCGGTGCGCGATGAGGCCCGCCGGGCGGCGGAGATCGGCGGGCAGGTCGCTGGCCAGGACATGGCGTACGGCCTCGGGATCCGCCCCACGGTCCAGCCACGCCGACACCCCGGGCGCGAGTTGCTTCACCGCCGCCTCCGCGAGCAACAGCCGGGGGTCGTCGGCCCGCAGCCGCGCGAGCAGGTCCTCGGCCTCTTTCCGTACCCGGGTGGTGGGGCGGTCGGCTGCGAGTGCGGGTACGGATGCGGCCTCCACCACGGGCCCGGGCTCCGGCTCCGGCTCCGGCTCCGGGATGCGTACCGGGACCGGCGCGGATGGGGGCTCGGAGAGCGGCGCCGATACCGGGACCGGCACTGGGACCGGCTCCGGCACGGCCACCGGCCCCGCAACACGTTCCTCCACCTGCGGCGGAGCCACTGGCGGCACCCCGCGCGGGCGGTTGTAGGACACCGTGCGGGTGACCACCTGCCCGCCGGCCAGCCGTACGCGGCTGCGCTCCAGGTACCCGTACGCCTCCAGCTCCCGCAGGGCGGAGGCGATCCGTACCTCCCCCTCCGGGAACCGGTCGGTGAGCCGCTTGATGCCGACCTTCGCACCGGCCGGAAGCGACTGGATGTAGAGCGCCAGCCCCCTCGCGGTCAGCGACAACTCACGGTGCTGGGCGAGGTGGTTGCCGATGACGGTGTAGTGATCGGCGTGCCGGACGTTGACGTGGACGACACCTGATTGGGCGGTCCCGGCGCGAACACGGGACGAGGCGCGGGAGCCCGCGCTAAGCTGCTGAAGAGCCATTGGGAAGCCTGCTTACTTCCTAGTTGGTCAGGCCCTCGCCCGGGATGCCAGTCCCGCCGGGGGCCGTCTCATGTCTGCTGTTGTGGGGCGAGCATATGCCCGGCAACCGGTCTGAAATCCAGCCCAGTTGGCACAGTTCACCCGTGTGAGTTACGGGGAGCCGGAGGGGTGGGGTTGGTTGGATTTAGCCCCGGAATTTCAAGGGTTTACGTCCGAGCGAACCGGGTCGCGGGTCCCCGCGTCATGGTGTCCCCGCCCCTCGGGCACGTCCAGCTCCGCCCACACCGCCTTGCACGGCGGCAGCCGCCGGTCCACGCCCCACCGGTCCGCGACCGCGTCCACCAGCAGCAGACCACGCCCACCCTCGGCACCCCCGTCCGCGCCGCGGAGAACCGGGACCCGGTCGCGACGGGTGTCCACCACCTCGATCCGCAGCACGCCGCCGGCGAGGGTGAGCACGAGCTGGAAGTCCCGCCCGGGGACCCGGCCGTGGGTCACTGCGTTGGCCGCCAGCTCGGCCACGACGAGCGCCGCCCCGTCCGTCGGGAGACCCCATTCGGCGATCTTCTCGACGGCGAGCTGCCGCGCCTGACGGGCGCCGCGCGGGGTGGCGGAGAGCTGGGCGCCGAAATGACGGGCCGAGTCGCAGATTTGAGTATTCACGTCACTCAGCGTGGCGACACCTGCATACCGTGAGAAGCGGCAACGCCCTTGCGTCCGGCCTTTGTCCGGCCGTTGTCCGGTGCTGTCCTGGCTGTCCGGAGCGGTCGGCGGGCACAGAGCGTTGAGGAATTTCGGCACGTCGGAGGTGGGCGCGCATGAGCGTGGACAGTGACGGTACGGACGACGCGGGCTGGGACGTCGACCCCGAGGACGAACAGGGCGTGGCCGTACTCGCCGCCCTGGGCCGCCAGCTTCGAGCATGGCGCGAAGAGGCGGGCATGCGGGCCACCGAGCTGGGGGTGGAGATCGGTTACGGGGAGGATCTCGTCCGCAAGGTCGAGGCGGGCAAGCGGATCCCGCGCCCCGAATACCTGGACAAGGTGGGCGAGGCCCTGAACGCGGGCGGGAAGATCGCCGCCATGAAGGCGGACATGGAACAGGTCCGCTACCCGAAGAAGGTCCGAGACCTCGTGAATCTGGAGGGCCGGGCGGTCGAACTGTCGGCGTACGGCAATCACAACATCCACGGGCTGTTGCAAACAGACGACTACGCCCGTGCCTTGTTCGAAATGTGGCAGCCTCCGCAGACCGTCGCGGAGGTGGAACGCGGCCTGGCCGCTCGGATGGCCCGCCGATCGATCTTCGACCGCAGCCCCGCGCCCGCTCTGTGCTTCGTCCAGGAAGAAGTGACCCTGCGGCGCCGCATCGGGGGGACAATGGTGATGCGTGGGCAACTCGAACGCCTGCTGGAGGTTGCCGAGCTGCGGCACGTGACCATCCAGGTCATGCCCACCGACCTCGAAGAGCACGCCGGAATGGGTGGGTTGATCCAGGTGCTGAAGTTCGCTGACGGATCGGCGGTGGGACGCTCCGAAGGAGCCTTCAGCGGCCGCCCCGTCTCTGATCCAAGGCAGGTCCGGGTCCTTGAGCAATCCCATGCCATGATCCGGTCCCAGGCTCTCACGCCACGGGAGTCCGTCGCATTCATCGAGCAAGTGCTGGGAGAGACATGATCCACGAGTCCGAGCTGGAGTGGTTCAAGAGCAGCTACAGCGACAGCGGCGACATCAACGACTGCGTCGAGGTGGCCACCACTCCCGCCACCGTCCACGTCCGCGACTCCAAGGACATCGCGCTGCCCCACCTCACCTTCTCCCCTGGCGCATGGTCGGGGTTCGTGGGATATGCCTCGTGACCGCCGCTCCCGAGCTGGACTGGTTCAAGAGCAGCTACAGCGATGGCAGCGAGGGCGACTCCTGCGTAGAGGTGGCCACCACTCCCGCCACCGTCCACGTCCGCGACTCCAAGGACCTCCGGATCCCAACCCTCGCCTTCGCCCCTCACGCCTGGACGGGATTCGTGGCGCACGTCTCCGCCCACTGACAACATGTGTGACCTGGGCAGGTATCCCCCCGCCTTAACATGGACATGGCGGTCAAGTCCGGGGGGAACCATGTCGTTTGACGCAGAGTGGGCGCAGCACAAGGCTGTCGCTCTCGCAGGACAGTCGTCGCCCGCCATGCGGCTCAACCAAGTCGCGCCCGAGGCCGGCGGCAGCAGTGGCGGCGCCGCCGCCGGGAGTCTGTTGGCCGGGGTCTCGTCCATCAACGGCAACGCCAACCTGCTCATCGAGATCGCCGCGCTGCTCCACGAGGGCCGCCCGGACGGCGACGCGAGCACCATGGCCCGGGCGCCCCGCGCCCACGCCGACGTCTCGGCGGAAACCCTCCGCTTCGCCCGCTTCGCCGACGACCAGTTCAAGGACACGATCGCCCTGTTCGCCGCCCTCTCCACCCGCCTCAAGACGACCGGCACCAGCTTCGCCCAAGTGGACGATGGCACCGCCCGCTCGTTCCTCGACAACCTCCTCGAATCGGGTCAGTACGTGCCGCCGGAGTGCAAGTGAGCGGGCTCAGCTACCGCAAGGACGTCGAGTTCCTTGAGGAGTGCAATCCGCCCCTCGTCGAACGCAATGCCGCCGAGTTCCGTCGACTGCGCGACCTCTTGGTCCAGGTCGAGGAGCCGGCCGGGCGGGCGGAGACCCGTACGGACTGGCAGAGCGCCAACAGCCATACGTACACCTCGCGCCTCAAGGAGGCCCGGCAGCTGTTGACCGAGATGGCCGAGGGTTACGACAAGGCCGCCAGTGCCCTGAACGCGTACGCCGCCTCGCTCACCACCGCCAAGACCCACTACCGCGACGGCAAGCGCTCGGAGCGGGCGCTCGCCGCGCTCATCGGGACGAAGGGCACCGCGATCACCAAGGTCGCGCAGGAGGCGGAGCCCATGCGGCAGTGGGAGGACATGCGGGCGACGACCGGGGTCATGGACTTCTTCGCCGAACTGGCGATGGACGTGGACGACATCCGCGACGAGGCCAACCGCCTCCACGATGCGGCGGGCGGCAGCTTCCACCTGGCGAAGACCGTCGAGCAGGAGGCTCGCGCCACGTGCGTGCATGCCCTGAAGCAGGCGTACGAGTTGCTGCCCGACTTCCAGGTGAAGGGCGGCGGCAACCGGCCCGACCTGTCCGCGGCGATGGCGGACCTGCGCCGCGAGGCGGCGGAGGCCGCCACCAGCCCCCTGGCCCACCTGCCGGGCAGCGGCCCGAAGCGGGAGATGACGGGGCCGCTCGGAAACGCCGAGATGTCACCAACGCTGCGGGACATCCGGATGCGGGTGGCAGGGCTGCCAGAGGCGGACGACAACTATTGGGACCCGCCGGGCAACGACAAGGAGAGAGCCGAGTGGATCTCCCACAACAAGGAGATCCTCCGGGCCGCAGCCCAGCACTCCGGCCTGCCCGAAGAGCTGGTCGCGGGCATCGCCTGGAAGGAGATCGGCGGTCAGTACGGGATCATCGACGACGGTGTCGACACCGCGCGCGACTGGGCCGATTCCTTCTTGAGCCCGATCACCCCCGAGAACCTCTTCGACCGGGCGGGGGGAGCACCCGACGAGACCTCTTTCGGTCCGATCGCCATCCAGGTACGACGCGGCGCTGAAGTGCTCGGCTACGATCCGGCCCACCTCACCGAAGACCAGCGCGACCTTGTCGAGGAGTCACTGCAGGACCCGAAGCAGAATGCTTTCATCGCTGCTGGTTTCCTGGCTCAGATCAAGGCGGAGGCGGGATACGGCGACGTTCCCGCCGACCAGCTGACTGATGGCCAGATGCGCGAGATCGCCGCCCGCTACAACGGCGGCCCGTATTGGGAATCGGACAAGGCCCAGAACTACGGCAATGATTTCGGCGACAACCTCGGCAAGGTGAAGGACGCGATGCGATGACGGCCGGCCACGGGGTCAGCGACTCGCCCAAGAACCGCCGCTGGGTCCACTGGGTGCTTGGAGTTCCCCTCGGGCTCATTCATCTGCTGAACACCGCCGTCGTCTATCTCGCCGTGTCTGCCGGGCCGGCCGGCGAATGGGACACCCAGGGCTACGCCGGGACCGAACTGGCATGCCTGCTCGTCTTCTTCCTGAGTGGGGCGTCGATCCTGATCACCCTCATCCCACCCGTCCGCCGGACCCTCGGCCCGTGGTGGTTCCTCCCGCCGGTCGTCCTGGGGGTGATCGCGTGGGTGCGTATCGCGACGCTCGACTGAGACTCCGCCGCGAGAGCGTCGACCTGCCCGAGGACCGGGGCTGCCTCCAGTGGGTACTGGGCGTGCCGCTCGGGTTGCTCTACGCATTCGCCGTCTACTGCTGCTACCTGGCCTGGAGTTCGTGGCCGAGTCCGCGCGATCACCCGTTGCGTTCGGACGTCCAGTACCTCGGCTACATATCCATCATCCTCTGCGCCATCGGCCTGCTGATCACCCTCACCCCGGTGTTCCGCCGGACCATGGGCAAGTGGTGGTACATCCTGCCGCTGTTGCTTGCGGCCGTCGCCTACGTCCGGTCGGTCACGGTCTGATCGATGACTGACAGCAGCAATGGCAACGGCCTGTCCGGGAAGCGTTCATGGTTGTGCTGGGTACTCGGAGTGCCTCTCGGACTGGTCCACTTGCTGAACGCCACCCTCGTCTACCTCATCGTGAGCCACGGGCCTGCCGGCGTATGGGACGACTCCGGGTACGCGGGCACGACGGCGGGTGGCATCTTCGCCATCATGTTCAGCGTGGGCACGATCCTGATCACCCTCATCCCGCCCGTCCGCCGCGCCCTCGGCCTGTGGTGGTTCCTCCCGCCGGTCGTCCTGGGGGTGATCGCGTGGGTGCGTATCGCAACGCTCGAATGAGGCTGCCCCGCGAGAACATCGACCTGCCCGAGGACCGGGGTTGCCTGCGGTGGGTGCTGGGGGTGCCGCTCACGCTCGTCCACCTGCTGAACGCCGTCGCCGTGTTCGCGGCGCTGTTCGCCGGGCCTCAAGGGGAGTGGGACCACCAGGGCTACGCCGGTGTGGCCGCCATGTGCCTGATCTCCATGTGCCTGAGCGTGCTGGGCCTGCTCATCACCCTCATCCCCGGCGTGCGCCGGGCCATGGGCCTGTGGTGGCTCGCCCCGCCGATCGTGCTCGGGCTGATCGCCTACGTCCGCGGCGAGACCCTGGGCTGAGGCGGCCGCCCCGGCCACCCACCGGCGGGGCCGCAACGCACCGCTGCCCCCACCCGGACGGGGCAGGGGCAGCGGTGGTGGCGTGCTCTGCGGCGTTACTTCGTGTAGTAACCGGCCACGTCGGCGATCAGGTGGACCGACCCCGAGTGGTTGTAGAAGCTGACCTTCCCGTTCACCACAGGAACGACCACCAGATTCGGAATCGTCTGCCCCGCCGTGAAGTTGAGGTTCGACGCCCCATTACGGACCGTACCGGCCGGGAACACCGACACGAAAGAACCCGCCGTCGGCTCCGTCGCCGTCACATTCAGAACAACAGCCGAAACCCCCGACGCCGGAATCCCCGACACACCCGCAACCTGCAGCGTCACAGTCCCCGCCGCACCCACAGGCGCCTTCGGAACACCCAGACCCTCACGCGAATCCATCAACCGCGTAGGCGCAATCGGCTTGTACGAAGAGCCCGACCCGTCAGTCGTGTAGTAACCGGCCACATCCGCGATCAGGTGGACCGACCCCGAGTGGTTGTAGAAGCTGACCTTCCCGTTCACCACAGGAACGACCACCAGATTCGGAATCGTCTGCCCCGCCGTGAAGTTGAGGTTCGACGCCCCATTACGGACCGTACCGGCCGGGAACACCGACACGAAAGAACCCGCCGTCGGCTCCGTCGCCGTCACATTCAGAACAACAGCCGAAACCCCCGACGCCGGAATCCCCGACACACCCGCAACCTGCAGCGTCACAGTCCCCGCCGCACCCACAGGCGCCTTCGGAACACCCAGACCCTCACGCGAATCCATCAACCGCGTAGGCGCAATCGGCTTGTACGAGGAACCCGACCCGTCAGTCGTGTAGTAACCGGCCACATCCGCGATCAGGTGGACCGACCCCGAGTGGTTGTAGAAGCTGACCTTCCCGTTCACCACAGGAACGACCACCAGATTCGGAATCGTCTGCCCCGCCGTGAAATTGAGGTTCGACGCCCCAGCACGGACCGTACCCGCAGGGAACACCGACACGAAAGAACCCGCCGTCGGCTCCGTCGCCGTCACATTCAGAACAACAGCCGTCACCCCCGACGCCGGAATCCCCGACACACCCGCAACCTGCAGCGTGACGGTCCCGGCCGCACCGACCTTCGCCTTCGGAACACCCAGTCCCTCACGCGTATCCATCAACCGGGTGGGCGCGATCGGCTTGTAGGTACCCAGGGCGGGGGCCGGCGGCGGCGTCACCGTCAGGGTGCCGCGCGGGTACTCGTGGTTGAGCGCGCTGACGGTGATGCCCCAGTTGCCGGCGGGGGCATCTCGCAGGTCCACGGTCGCCTTCAACGTCTTCGCGTCGTCGGAGACCGAGACGGTCGTGGCCGTCAGCGGCGCCGGGCCACCGGTCAGCCGGACGGTGGTGCTCATGCCCAGCGCCGTGCCCTGGACGGTCAGGGTCGCCACGGTGCCGCTCTGCGCGGTGTCGGGCGTGACCGTTCCGACGGACACGTTCTCGGAGCCACAGGGCGCGTTGGTGCAGGTGAGCTCCGCGCGGTAGGCGGAATGGCCGGCCCAGTCCTGCAGGGAGAGGACGAACAGGCTCTGGTCGGCGCCCTGGCAGTCGTACGTGGACGAGCTGCCCGTGCAGAGGTTGCGCCCCGCGTTGTCGTAGAGCGCGGGCAACGGGCCGGGGGACCCGTCCGTGGCGGTGGAAGTGCTCACGAGCCTGAACTGGTCACCCGAGACGCTCGGCAGGACCGCGCACACGCCGGTGCGCTGCCCGTCGAGCGTGCCGGTCAGCGGGCCGTACCCGTACGCGACCGATCCGATCCGGGGGCATTCGGGCGCGGGCCCGGCGGCCGTGGCGATCCGCCAGGCGTCAAGGCTGTAGGAAGCGGCCAGGCCGTAGTTCTCCGGGACCTGGGTGACCACCTGGTAGCCGGTGGAGCCCGTGGTGGTGCACGCCCAGGTCCGCTGGTGGCAGGAGATGCCGCCGTTGTTGTCCATGACCAGCACGTTCGTGCCGTTGTGGGCGTCCCGGGGGTTGATGTGCAGCCGGTCCGTGGCGGCGGCCGTGGTGACCCGGTGGCAGCGCAGGTTACCGATCCGGCCGGACGTTCCGGTCGTGGCCGGGGCGCCGATCGCCGTCGCGGCGGAGGCGGTGCAGCCCTTGGCCGTGGCGGTGACGTCCCGGCGGACCAGGGTGTGGCTGCGCTCTTCGTCCTGGCCCTGCAGGAGCACGGTGTACGCCTTGCCGGCGGTGAAGGAGCAGCTGGTGAGGCCGTCCGTGCGGAGCTGCTGGCCCGGAGCGGGGTGGTCGTAGCAGGAGGGCGGCCCGTTGCCGTCGGTGTCGACCACGCTCATCGCGTAGCGCGGGAAGAGCTCCGTGTCGTCCGGGACGCCGTAGCGGATGCGGAGGAGCTCCTCGGTGGAGTGCGCGTCGGCCGGGATGGTCAGGCAGTGCGAGAAGACACCGCCGCCGGTCCACAGCTCCACGGCAGCCGCGTCGTCGGCGAAGCTCCCGGCGGGCAGGACCTGACAGTCCTTCTGGAGTACGTCCGTGCGGACGAAGTGGACGCCGTACGGCCCAGTCGCGGTGTCGTCGTCGGCGCGTACCAGCGCACGAAACGGTGCCGCTCCGGTGAGGGTGCAGCCACCCCGGCTGAGCACACCCGCGGTGCACTGGGCGGTGCCGTTCTGGTCGACCACCTCGACCTCGACGCTCACTCCCGCGCCGCCGAGCGAGGTGAGCGCGGCGATCCGGGCACCCTGCGGGCTCGGCAGCTCCAGGCAGTGCGTCTGCCCGGCCGTGGCGAAGCTGCCCGCGTACCGGCCTTCGGTGACGCCGACGCAGTCCTCGGCGACGGGTGCGGCCTGAGCGGCGCCCACCGGCAGGAGAAGGGCGGCGAGGACGGCGAGCAGGCACGTCAGCACGGTGGAAATCGGACGTCTTGCCGAGGCCAAGGTCGTTGGCATGAACCCCCCAGGGTGATAAGCGACGAGTGATCGTCGCATGTCACGTCCGGCCCCATCGAAGCGGGTGCCGTAGGGGCCGGCGGGCACGCGGCGGACACGCCACAGCCCCCGCCCGGACGGGGGCGGGGGCTGCGGCGAGTGCGGCGCGGAACAGGAGGCGTCAGGCCGCGACGGCCACCGGGGCCGTGGTGGGGGCCGGCTCGTCCAGGGAGGAGGCCGAGGCGGAGGCGTAGGCCTCCTTGTCGAGGATGCCTTCGCGGGCCGAGACGATGACCGGGACCAGGGCCTGGCCCGCCACGTTCGTCGCGGTGCGGATCATGTCCAGGATCGGGTCGATGGCCATCAGCAGGCCGACGCCGGCGAGCGGGAGGCCCAGCGTGGAGAGGGTCAGCGTCAGCATGACCGTCGCGCCCGTCAGACCGGCGGTGGCCGCGGAGCCGATGACCGAGACGAAGACGATGAGCAGGTACTCCTTGATGCCCAGCTGTACGTCGAAGATCTGCGCGATGAAGATCGCGGCGAGCGCCGGGTAGATCGCGGCGCAGCCGTCCATCTTGGTGGTCGCGCCGAACGGGACGGCGAAGGAGGCGTACTCCTTCGGGACGCCGAGGCGCTCGGTGACCTTCTGGGTGACCGGCATGGTGCCGACCGAGGAGCGGGAGACGAAGGCGAGCTGGATGGCCGGCCAGGCGCCCTTGAAGAACTGGAGCGGGCTGACCTTGGCGACCGTGGCGAGCAGCAGCGGGTAGACGCCGAACATGACGATCGCGCAGCCGATGTAGACGTCGGCGGTGAAGGTCGCGTACTTGCCGATCAGTTCCCAGCCGTAGGTGGCGATCGCGGTGCCGATCAGGCCGATGGTGCCGATCGGGGCGAGGCGGATGACCCACCACAGGGCCTTCTGGAGGAGTTCCAGGGCGGATTCGGCGAGGTCGAGGACCGGCTTGGCCTTGGCGCCCAGCTGGAGGGCGGCGATGCCGGCGACCACGGCGAGGAAGACGATCTGGAGGACCTTCAGCTCGGTGAACGGCGTGACGATGTCCGTCGGCACGATCCCGGTGAGGAAGTCGATCCAGGAGCCGGTCTTCTTCGGGTCCTTGCCGTCGGCGGCGGTGAGGCCGGTGCCGGAGCCGGGGTCGGTCAGCAGGCCGATGCCGATGCCGATGCCGACCGCGATCAGCGAGGTGATCATGAACCAGAGGAGCGTGCGGGAGGCGAGCCGTGCCGCGTTGTTCACCTTCCGCAGGTTGGTGATCGACATCAGGATCGCGAAGAAGACGAGCGGGGCGATGGCCAGCTTCAGCAGCTGGACGAAGATGTCGCCGGTCTTCTCCAGGGTGGTGGCGAGCCAGCTGACGTCCTGGCTGCGGGCTATCCAGCCGAAGAGCACGCCGAGCGCGAGACCGGCGATGATCTGGGCCCAGAAGGGGAACTTGAGCTTGGCCTTGGCGGGGCTGCCGGGGGCCTGGGGGGTCGCGGACACGGACACTCTCCGGGGGGACGCACACGAAAGACAGGGGGGAGGTTCTGCGGGGGTGACGGGGGTGATGCGGTGCGGCGGCAGGCTGGGGGCACCTCCCAGGCGGAGCCTGGGGGAGGAACGCCGGCCGGGACCGCTGCCGTGTCGAATCAGCTCAACAGCAACAGGCCGCGGACGCGCGGCGGCAGAGGTCGACGTGCAGGCGCGCCACGAGCGGAACGCTCGTGGTCATCGGGTGCGCAGCTGTGGTCAACATGTTGAACACGCTAACACTTCTCCTTTGAGAATCTCAAAGGCACACTTTGAGACAGCGGCGCACGAGGCCCCCTTGCGCGACCCCGCGACCCCCCGGAAAAACACCACCGCCCCAGCTCTGCGGGCGGTTTACCCGGAGCTGGGGCGGTTCGGTGTGTGATGAAGGCAACTGGTGCCTTATGCGGGTCCTACGAGTTCGCGCGCGCGGCCTCGTCGACCACGTCCTCCTGGCTGCGGTTCTCGGCCAGCTTCTGCTTCGCACCCGCGACGCGTCCGGAGAGCTGCACGGACATCTCGTCGCGCTGCTTGCGCAGGAGGACGAAGGAGAGCGGCGCGGAGAGCACGAGGGCGAGCAGCACGACCCAGATGGGGTTGGCGTCCCCGAGCCCGGAGGGCACCCAGCCGAGGCGGACCAGCCCGGCGACGAGGACGAGGCATCCGATGAAGATCCCCAGACGCATCGCGGTGTAGCGGATCGTCGCGCTCGGCTTGAGGGACACGGTGACCCCTTCTCTCTCGTCGTCCTGCGTTGGTTTGTGCCCGTCCAGTGAAGCACGCCGGGCCCGCGCTCCGGCCCGTCGGGGTCAGCGGAGCGGCAGCAGCATCGTGATGTCGTCGCGGTCGTCGCCCGGGGCCACGCGGATGGCGTCCGGGACGCGGCCGACCTCCTTGTAGCCGCAGGTCGCGTAGAAGCGCTCCAGGCCGTGGCCGCCGCGGCAGCCCAGGCGGATCGCGTCGACGCCCTCCATGGAGCGGGCCGCCGCCTCGGTGGCGGCCATCAGGTCGCGGCCGAGGCCCTTGCCCTGGTGGCGCGGGTGGACCATCACCGTGTACGCCCACACCCAGTGGAGTTGGAGCCGGTGCGCGTTGCGGGTGAGGAAGGCGGTGGCGGCCACCTCGCCGCCCTCGTCGTGGCCGACGAGCAGCCGGGTGCCGCCGTCGGCGACCTCGGCGAGCAGCTTGACCAGCTGTGGGCGGATCTCGTCCCGGGTCACCGGGGCGACGAAGCCGACGGCGCCGCCCGCGTTGGTGACGTCCGTCCACAGGTCGAGGATGCCTTCGTGCAGGGCGGCGTCCACGGACGGGTCAAGGGTGAACGTAAGGGTCATAGCCGGAGAATATCTATTACCCAACCCGGTCGGCAAGGCAAAATGCCCCGGCCGCGCGGAGGCGGACCGGGGCGTTTCACGACGGGAGCGCAGGGGGTGGGCAGGGGGGTGCGTCAGACGCGCATGGCCTGCGGCGTCTCGCGCAGGCCGGCCTCGGGCCCGGGGTACTCGCGGATGATCTCGTAGCGCGTGTTGCGCTCGACCGGGCGGAAGCCCGCCTCGCGGATCAGCTCCAGGAGGTCCTCGCGGCCCAGCTTGTTCGGGGTGCCGTAGTTGTCCGCGTCGTGCGTGATCTTGTACTCGACGACCGAGCCGTCCATGTCGTCCGCGCCGTGCTGGAGCGCGAGCTGGGCGGTCTGCACGCCGTGCATCACCCAGAAGACCTTGACGTGCGGGACGTTGTCGAAGAGCAGCCGGGAGACCGCGAAGGTCTTCAGGGCCTCGGCGCCCGTCGCCATCGTGGTGCGCGCCTGGAGCTTGTTGCGGACCTTGCCGTCCTTCATGTCCACGAAGTCGTGCTGGTAGCGCAGCGGGATGAAGACCTGGAAGCCGCCGGTCTCGTCCTGGAGCTCCCGCAGCCGGAGCACGTGGTCCACGCGGTGGCGCGGCTCCTCGATGTGCCCGTAGAGCATCGTCGCGGGGGTCTTGAGGCCCTTCGAGTGCGCCAGGCGGTGGATGCGCGACCAGTCTTCCCAGTGGGTGCGGTGGTCGACGATGTGCTGACGCACCTCCCAGTCGAAGATCTCCGCGCCGCCGCCGGTGAGCGACTCCAGGCCGGCCTCGATCAGCTCGTCGAGGATGTCGGAGGCCGACATGCCCGAGATCGTCTCGAAGTGGTGGATCTCCGTCGCCGTGAAGGCCTTCAGCGAGACGTTCGGCAGCGCCTTCTTCAGCTCGGACAGCGAGCGCGGGTAGTAGCGCCACGGCAGGTTCGGGTGCAGGCCGTTGACGATGTGCAGCTCGGTGAGGTTCTCGTTCTCCATGGCCTTGGCCAGGCGCACGGCCTCTTCGATGCGCATCGTGTACGCGTCCTTCTCGCCCGGCTTGCGCTGGAACGAGCAGTACGCGCACGAGGCGGTGCACACGTTCGTCATGTTGAGGTGGCGGTTGACGTTGAAGTGGACGACGTCACCGTTCTTGCGCGTCCGCACCTCGTGGGCGAGGCCGCCGAGCCAGGCCAGGTCGTCCGACTCGTAGAGGGCGATGCCGTCCTCCCGGGTCAGCCGCTCGCCGGAGCGAACCTTCTCCTCCAGCTCGCGCTTGAGCCCAGCGTCCATGTACCGGTCGCCTCCCTAGATGCCTGCTACCTGTGCGACTTGCCTGCCTGTCCTGCAAGCCGCTGTCAACCGTACTCTCAGGCGTCCTCGGGCAGTTCCCCGACCCGGTTCTCCCACTTGGTGGAGAGCACGATGGTGGTGCGGGTGCGCGAGACGCCCTTGGTGCCGGAGAGCCTGCGGATGATCTTCTCCAGGCCGTCCACGTCGTTGGCGCGCACCTTGAGCATGAAGGAGTCGTCGCCGGCGATGAACCAGCAGTCCTCGATCTCGGCGAGGTCGCGCAGCCGGCGGGCGACGTCCTCGTGGTCCGCAGCGTCGGACATCGAGAGCCCGATCAGCGCCGTGACGCCGAGGCCGAGCGAACGCGAGTCCACGGTCGCGCGGTAGCCGGTGATCACACCGGCCGTCTCCAGCCGGTTGATGCGGTCGGTGACGCTGGGGCCGGAGAGGCCCACGAGACGGCCCAGTTCCGCGTACGAGGCACGGCCGTTCTCCCGGAGTGCCTGGATGAGCTGCCTGTCCACCGTGTCCATTGAGATGGAGCCTTCCATTATTCGGCGATCCTGCAAGTCTAGGTATAGAATCTAAGGCACGCAGGGTCAACACCCTGCGAATCTTTCAACAGATCAATGACGATCTTCAGGAGTGGTTCACCGTGTACACGATCGAGATGGCCTACGCACACATGCGACAGCTCCAGGAGCTGGCCAACCGATCCCGCACCGACCAGCCGTCCGCCGCCCACCGCGTGGACCGGACCCGCAAGCCGCGCACCGGCAAGAAGCGCTAGTCACGAGGGCGCGAGCCACCGAGCTCCCCTTCCCAACGGCGGTACAGCCGGTGCGGCACCCCTGCCGCGTCCAGCACCCGCCCCGCGACGAAATCCACCAGATCCTGGATGTGCGTCGCACCCGCGTAGAACGCCGGAGAGGCGGGCAGCACGATCGCGCCCGCCTCGTCCAGCGTCACCAGATGCTTCAGCGTCTGCCCGTTCAGCGGGGTCTCCCGCACCGCGACCACCAGTCGGCGCCGCTCCTTGAGCGTCACGCTCGCGACGCGCTGGAGCAGGTCCTTCGACAGCCCGAGCGCCACCCCCGCCACACAGGCCGTGGACGCCGGCACGATCAGCATCCCCTTGACGGGGTACGAGCCCGAGCTCGGCCCGGCCGCCAGGTCCCCGGCGCCCCAGTAGCGGACGTCGTCCATGTCCGGGCGCGCGAACGTACCGGGCTTCCCGTCGGCCCCCCGTTCCAGCCACTCCCCCAGGTCCTCCCGCCAGTGCGCGTCGCGGAAGGCGATTCCGGTCTCGTCCAGCAGGGTGAGCCGCGAGGCCCGGCTCACCACCAGGTCGACGCTCTCCCCGGCGGCGAGCAGCCCGCGGAGCACCGCCGCCGCGTACGGCGTCCCGGAGGCGCCGGAAACCCCGACCACCCACGGGGTGCGCTTGCGCTCAGTCATACCTCCGAGACTATCCGGCCACCGCGGGCGGGCACTCGTTAAGGTGGCCGGACGTTCAGTGGGTGGGACGGCAGTGGGTGGGGGGGCAGGGGGCGGAGATGGACACGACCATGAGCACGACGACGGGACGGCCCTGGGCGCAGGGCGACCGGGCGAAGGCAGCGGCCAAGCTGATGCTCGGCTGGGTGGCCCTGCTGTGGGTGGTCGAGGCGATCGATTTCGCCACCGGCCACGCGCTGGACGCGTACGGGATCACGCCGCGCAGCGCGGACGGCCTCGGCGGCATCCTCGCCGCCCCGTTCCTGCACTTCGGCTTCGGGCACGTGGCGGCCAACAGCGTCCCGCTGCTGATCTTCGGCTTCGTCGCGGCCCTCAGCGGCATACGCCGCTTCCTCGCCGTCAGTGCGCTGATCATCCTGGCGGACGGGATCGGCGTCTGGCTGATCTCGCCCTCGTACACGATGACCGCGGGCGCCTCCGGCCTGGTCTTCGGCCTCTTCGGCTACCTCGTGGTCCGCGGGTTCGTCGAGCGCAATGCCCTCGGCATCGCGGTGGGAGTGGTGATCGGAGCGATCTGGGGCAGCTCCTTCTTCCTCGGCGTCCTGCCGACGGACAACGGGACCAGCTGGCAGGGCCACCTCTGCGGGCTCGCGGCGGGCGTGGTGACGGCCCTGTGCTTCCGCCGCCCGGCCCCCGCCCGGCCCGCCCTGGGCTAGCCGCTGGAAGGCCGGGCCCCTGGAAGGTCGGGCGCCTGGAAGGTCAGGCCCCTAGAAGGTCAGGCCCCGGACCACCAGGTCCAGCAGGGCGCACACGAACAGGGCAATCCCGATGAAGCCGTTGACCGTGAAGAAGGCCCGGTTCAGGCGGGACAGGTCGTACGGCGTCACGATGCTGTGCTCGTAGAAGAAGGCACAGACGACGATCAGCAGGCCCGCCCAGAAGAACATCCCCGCGTCCGTGGCGAGGGCGTACCAGGCCAGCAGGCCCGTGGTCACGACGTGCGCCCCCCGGGCCCCCCACAGGGCGGCCGCGACGCCGAAGCGGGCCGGGACGGACTTGACGCCCTCGGCGCGGTCGGCGGCCACGTCCTGGCTCGCGAAGATCAGGTCGAAGCCGCCGATCCACACGCCCACGGCGAGACCGAGGATGACCGCTTCCCAGGACCACTCGCCGGTGATCGCGAGCCAGGCACCGACGGGCCCTATGGCCTGGGCGATACCGAGGATGGCGTGCGGGAAGTTCGTGAACCGCTTGCCGTACGGGTACACGACCATCGGGACGACGGCCACGGGTGCCAGCGCCAGGCAGAGCGGGTTCAGCAGCGCCGCGGAGCCGAGGAACACGACGAGCGCGACCCCCGCCCCGGTCCACGCGGAACGCACGGACACCGCCCCGGTGACCAGCTCGCGGCCGGCGGTGCGGGGGTTCCGGGAGTCGATCTCGCGGTCGATGATCCGGTTGGCGGCCATCGCGAAGGTCCGCAGGCCCACCATGCAGACGGTGACGAGCAGCAGCTTGCCCCAGTGCACGTTCCGGTCGAGCTGGAACATGGCGGTGAGCGCGGCGATGTAGGCGAAGGGCAGCGCGAAGACCGAGTGCTCGATCATCACGAGCCGCAGGAAGGCCTTGACCTTGTTGGTGGCCTCGGGCGCGGGACCCGGTCCTACGACCTCATCGGCGGTGGTCATGATGCGAGGCTCCTCCGGAACTCCTCGAAGTCGGTACGCAGCTCGGCCGTCGAGACGTGGTCGAGCTCAAGGGTCAGCTCGGCCTCGGGATCGTCCCCGTCCGGCGTGAGCTGGGCCTGGAAGCCGAACGCGTCCTCGACGGGGACGGCATACACGTGCAGGGGGTTGTTGCGGCCCGAGGTAAGCCGGGCCGTGAAGGGCTCGCCCTCGTCCATGCCTGCGATCAGACGGTCCGTGAACTCGATGACCTCGGCGGTCTCTATGTACTCGGCCTCGAAGTCGGCCGACAGCTTGCCGTACCAGGAGGCGGTGAGCCGCCAGCTGTCCGGCCGTCCGGGGAGCGGCGCGAGCACCAGCTCCGCACGGCCGTAGCCGAGCCGGAGTTCCGGCGTCGTCACGCCAGGCTCCGGAGGAAGTCTGCGATGTCGGCCAGGAGCGTGGCCGTGGTGGTCGGTTCCAGCTCCAGCGTCGCCGGCTCCTCGTCCTCGCCCTCGGGCGGGGTGACGTGGGCCGTGAAGGTGTAGCCGTCGGCGTCGGCCGGGCGGGCGTCCAGGCGCAGCACGGGGCCGGCCTCGACCGTGAACTCCTCGCCGGTGCCCAGCGCGAGGCGCAGCCGCTCGGCGAAGTCCTCCGCCTCGGTGTCGCGCAGGCCGGGCAGCTCGAAGCCGCCGCCCGCGCCGCTCTCGTCTTCCCACATGAGCGCCCAGACGTTCCCGGGGCCCGCGAACTCCTCGGGCGTCACGCCCGCCTGCTCGGCGGCCATGCGGACGCCCGGGTCCGCCGGGTCGAGCTGCGGGCGCAGCAGGGCCACGTACGTCGTGTCGCTGCCGATGTAGAGGGCCGGGCCGCCCACGGCGATCGGGCTCACAGCCCGTACTCCTTCCAGCGGCGGTCCACGAGGGCGGCGGTCGCCGGGTCGGATTCGACCATGTCGGGCCAGCCGCCGTCGCGGGTGTAGCCCTCCTCGGGGAGCTTCTTCGTGGCGTCGATGCCCGCCTTGCCTCCCCAGAACTGCTGGTACGAGGCGTGGTCGAGGTGGTCCACCGGGCCCTCGACGACCGTGAGGTCGCGGGAGTAGTCCGTGTTGCCGAGTGCCCGCCAGGACACCTCGTGCAGGTCGTGGACGTCGCAGTCCTTGTCCACCACGATGATCAGCTTGGTCAGCGACATCATGTGCGCGCCCCAGATGGCGTGCATGACCTTCTGCGCGTGCTTCGGGTACTTCTTGTCGATCGAGACGATCGCGCAGTTGTGGAAGCCGCCCGACTCCGGGAGGTGGTAGTCCACGATGTCCGGCACGATGATCTTGAGGAGCGGGAGGAAGAACCGCTCGGTGGCGCGGCCCAGCGGGCCGTCCTCGGTCGGCGGCCGGCCGACGACGATCGACTGGATCAGCGGACGCTTGCGCATCGTCACGCAGTCGATCTTCAGCGCCGGGAACGGCTCCTGCGGGGTGTAGAAGCCGGTGTGGTCGCCGAAGGGGCCCTCCGGGAGCATCTCCCCCGGCTCCAGCCAGCCCTCGATGACGACCTCGGCGTTGGCCGGGACCTGGAGCGGGACCGTCTTGCAGTCGACCATCTCGATCCGCTTGCCCGAGACGAAGCCGGCGAAGAGGTACTCGTCGATGTCACCGGGCAGCGGGGCCGTGGACGCGTACGTCACCGCGGGCGGGCAGCCGAAGGCGATGGCGACCGGCAGCCGCTCGCCCTTCGCCGCGGCGACGGCGTAGTGGTTGCGGCTGTCCTTGTGGATCTGCCAGTGCATGCCGATGGTGCGCTTGTCGTGGCGCTGGAGGCGGTACAGGCCGAGGTTGCGGACGCCCGTCTCGGGGTGCTTGGTGTGGGTGAGGCCCAGGTTGAAGAAGTCGCCGCCGTCCTTGGGCCAGGTGAAGAGCGCCGGCAGCCGGTCGAGGTCCACGTCGTCGCCGGTGAGGACGACCTCCTGGACGGGCGCGGAGTCGCCCTTCACCTTCTTCGGCGGCACGTGCACCATCGAGCCGAGCTTGCCGAAGGCCTCGCGGACCCCGATGAAGCCCTGCGGCAGCTCGGGCTTGAGCAGGCCGCCGATCTTCTCGCTGATCTCGCCGTACGACTTCAGTCCGAGGGCCTTGAGCAGGCGGCGGTCGGTACCGAAGACGTTCATGGCCAGCGGCATCGCCGAGCCCTTGACGTTCTCGAAGAGGAGCGCCGGGCCCCCCGCCTTGTTCACTCTGTCGACGATCTCCCCGATCTCGAGATACGGGTCGACTTCGGCCTTGATGCGCTTGAGGTCGCCTTCTCGCTCCAGAGCCCGGAGCAGCGAGCGGAGATCGTCGTAAGCCATAGGGGCCAGTATCGGTCACCGGCTACGCTGGGACTGTCACCGGGGCCGTCGAATCGAACCCCGCCATTGTTTCCAGGGGGCTGTTCCGCATGATCAGGGCGCTGATGTTCATCCTGCCGCTGGCGCTGACGATCTACGCGTTCATCGACTGCCTCAACACCCCCGAGGACGAGGCCAAACACCTCCCCAAGGTCGTCTGGGTCATCATCATCCTGCTCTTCTGGATCGTCGGTCCGATCGTCTGGTTCGCCGCGGGCAAGATGCGCCGCGCCCCGGCCAACGGCCGCACGCCGTCCGAGTGGCACCGCAACCACCGCCACGAGTGGGTCGCCCCCGACGACAACCCGGAGTTCCTCCAGTCCCTCCGCGAGGAGAACCAGAAGGACGAGACCGTCCTCAAGGACTGGGAGGCGGACCTGCGCCGCCGCGAGGAGGAGCTCAAGCGGCGTGAGCAGGGCGAGGACAAGGACAGCTGACGATGCCCGCGCAGGCTCACTGAGCCCAGGGCAGGGCGCGGGTGCCCTCCTCGCCGGGGACGGAGACCACGCCGTCCGCGCGCATGGCCACGTACGCCTGGAAGGCCTCGGTGGAGCGGATCCGGCGCATGACGTCGGGCGGCAGGACCACGGTCTGACCCTCGGTGGCCTTCTCGGTGCGGGCGCCGCCGTCCCAGATGACTTCCAGGGAGCCGGCGGTGAGCGTCCAGACCTGTTCGCGGTTGACGGAGTGTTCGGGGCCGGTGATTCCGGCGGCCATGTCGACGCGCCAGGTGCTGAGCTCGGCGCTCCCGCGGCTGGGGGCGGCGAGGCCGGTCATGGTGGCGTTCGGGGTGGCGGTGACGTTGTCGGGGGAAGCGGCGATCACGTGCAAGAGAAGCCCTCGTTCCGAGTGAGTCAAGTAGCTTTACTCGCATGAGTAAAGCAGCTTGTCTTGCCCGTGTCACCATGTTTCCGTGACCGATCACCGAAACGACGAGGGCATCGAGCTGACCTTCCTGCTCGGGCTCGGCTTCCAGCTGCTGCTGGGCGAGTTCACCCGGCGGGTGGCCGAGGCCGGCTACACCGACCTGCGCCCCCTGCACGGCATGGCCTTCCAGGCCCTCAAGGGGCCCGGCGCCACCGCCGGCGAGCTCGCCGAGCGGCTCGGGGTGACCAAACAGGCGGCCGGACAGATCGTCGACGACCTGGAGAAGCGCGGCTACGTCCGCCGCGAGCCGCACCCCGAGGGGGGCCGGCGCAAGCTGGTGGTGCTGACCGCCGCGGCCACCGACCACCTGGCCGTCGCGGGGCGGATCCTGCACGAACTGGAGGCCGAGCTGGGCGGCACCGTCGACCTCGGCGCGCTGCGGGGCGAACTCGGCCGCCTTGTGCGGGCGCTCCACGGGGACGGCCCGCTGCCCGCCCTGCGGCCGGTGTGGTGAGCCGGGGTAGGGCCGTGTGGCCGTACTGCCGGGGCTCCGCCCCGGACCCTCCCCCAGACTCCGTCCGGGGGGACCCCCACGCCTCAAACTCCCCCAGCTACCGCTGGGAGGGGCCCCCTGGCGAGGCTTGATTCGCTACGCCCGCGAGAAGGACGCGTAGGCCTCGCGCAGCTCCGACCAGCGGGTGTCGGACCAGGTGGCCCAGTTCGCCGGGTGTCCGGCGAGCGCAGCGTCCAGCAGCTCGAAGTGCTCGTGCCAGCCGGCCAGGCAGTCCAGGCGTTCGTCCTCGGGACCGCCGCGTTCGTTGACGAAGCGGATCACCGTGGAGTCCGTGCCGACCGCCTCCAGGTGGAAGCGGATCCGCCCGTGCTCGGTGACCGTGTACTCCACGACGCGCTCGACGTCCCAGGCGGTGATGCGGCCCGTCGCCACCGTCCCGGTGTTCGGCCAGCGCAGCATCACGGCCCCGCCGAGCCGGCGTTCCAGTACGTCGGCCGCGGCCAGCCAGCCGCGCAGCCCCTGCGCCGTGGTCACGGCGGGCCAGAGCACCTCGTAGGAGTACGGAAGGTGCAGCTCGAAGCGGAGCAGCCAGCGGTTCTCGCCGCGGCGCTCGCTGGTGGCATGGCTCACGAGAGACATACCACCAGCGTCGCACTCCCCGCTGTCAGACGCCCGCGTAGGAGTGCAGGCCGTTGAGGACCATGTTCACGCCGTAGTAGTTCCAGATCCAGCAGGCGAAGGCGAAGAGGCCCAGGTAGGCGGCCTTGCGACCCTTCCAGCCGGCGGTGGCCCGCGCGTGCAGGTAGCAGGCGTACGCGACCCAGGTCACGAAGGACCAGACCTCCTTGGGGTCCCAGCCCCAGTAGCGGCCCCAGGCGTCGCCGGCCCAGATGGCGCCCGCGATGATCGTGAAGGTCCACAGCGGGAAGACGGCCGCGTTGACGCGGTACGCGAACTTGTCGAGCGAGGCCGCCGAGGGCAGCCGCTCCATGACCGACGAGGCGAACCCGCCCGGCTTGCCGCCGCCCGCGAGCTTGCTCTCGTAGGAGTCGCGGAAGAGGTAGAGGACCGTGCCGGCCGCACCGAGGTAGAAGACGGCGCCGCAGAAGATCGCGGTGGAGACGTGGATCCACAGCCAGTACGAGTGCAGGGCCGGGACGAGCTGGTCGCTGTCGGTGTAGAGCCAGGTGACCGCGATGCCGAGGTCCAGGAGGACCGTGGTGACCAGGATCAGGCCGAGCCAGCGGACGTTCTTCTTCAGGGCGAGCAGCACCAGGTACGCGCCGACGGCCACCGTGGAGAAGGTGATCGAGAACTCGTACATGTTGCCCCAGGGGGCCCGCTGCACCGACAGCGCGCGGGAGACGACGCCGCCCGCCTCGACGAGGAAGGCGAGCGCGGTCAGCGAGACCGCGATCCGCCCGTACAGGTCGCCCTGCACCGTGCCGCCGGCCGCGCCGGGGCCGTCGGGCACGTCGCGCGTACCGGCGGCGGAGCGGGTGGTGACCTTCGGCCGGTCCAGGACCGCGGTGGCCCCCTTCTTGCCCCGTACCTGCACGGCGGGGGCCTTCGCGGAGTCCTTGGCGCCGGTCAGCGCGGCGGCCGTGCGGGCCACCTTGCTGCGGCTGCCGAAGGTCCACTCGGCGATGTGGGCGAAGAAGGCGAGGGTGTAGACCGCCATCGACGAATAGATCAGGTAGTTGCTGATCTGAGCCAGGTTCTCGTTGGCTGCGGCTGCGAGCGGCGTCATCCGCGCTCTCCTTCAGGGGTTTCTTCAACAGGATGAGGCGCGCTGGGCGCCTGCTGGTGCAGCGTGGCGGCGAGGTCCGCCAGCTCCTGCGGGAGTTTGGCGGACTCGCTGCGGCCGAGGCCCGCCATCTCGACGACGGTCACGCCGTCCGCGCCGGCCACCGCGCGGACCCAGATCCGGCGGCGCTGGATGAACAGCGATCCGGCCAGGCCCCCGATGGCACCGATCGCACCCGCGAGGGCGAGGCCGCTGCCGGGCTGGTGGGTGACGGAGAAGGTGGCCCAGCGCTCGATGGACTCGAACTTCACGGAGCCCGCGCCGTCGGGCAGCTCCATCGACTCCCCGGGCAGCAGCATCTTGGCGAGCGGGGCGCCGTCCTCCTTCATGAACTGCTTCATCTTCTTCGTGTCCAGCTGGTACACGTTCTGCGGCAGGCCCGAGTCCACGCCGAGGCTGCCGTGGTAGGCGTTCAGGGCCAGCACCGGGAAGTTCGCGGCCGGGAACTGGGAGAGCATCGTCCCCTTGCCCTTGCCCGCGAAGGTCGGCACGAACTGGGCGGAGAAGCCGAGCTGCTCCGTCTCGCCGTTCTTGTTCTTGTAGCCGTCGGTGACCTTGATGGCGCCGGCCGAGGTGAGGTTGGCGTCCTGCGGCAGCATCGGCACCGCGTTGCGGTAGATCACCTTGCCGGTCGGGTCGGTCACCGAGATGATCGGCGCGTAGCCGTGGCCCAGCAGGTAGACCTTGGAGCCGTCGATGGCGAGGGGCTTGTTGACCTCGATCTCGGTCTTCTTCGGCTGACCGTGGGCGCCTTCGCTGTAGGTGACGTACGCCCTGAAGTCGCGCGGGGTGCCCTTCTGCGGGCCGCTCTCCTCGAAGGTGGCGTCGAACTTGTCGAGGGTGAAGCTGAAGCGCGGCAGGTCGTCGGCGACGAACATGCTGCCCGACTTGAAGTCGTCGTACTGGGTGAGCGTGTTCGAGAAGCCGCCGCCGCGCAGGACGAGCTTGCCGCCCTCGGACATGAAGAGCTTGCCCCAGGCGAAGGCCACCAGCATCACGATGAGCGCGATGTGGAAGATCAGGTTCCCGGCCTCGCGGAGGTAGCCCTTCTCCGCCGCGACGTGGCCCTGGCCTGCCTCCGTGCGGAAGCGGCGCCCGCCGAGCAGCGTCTTCGCGTACGCGAGGACCTCCTCGGGGGACTTCTCGGTGCGCCAGGTGGTGTGCGCGGGGAGCCGGTCGAGGCGGCGGGGGGCGGCCGGCGGGCGGCCGCGGAGCTGGCCGACGAACTGCCAGCTGCGGGGCAGGATGCAGCCGATGAGCGAGACGAAGAGCAGGATGTAGATCGCGGAGAACCAGAACGACGTGTAGACGTCGAAGAGCTGGAGCTTCTCGGCGACGGGCACCCAGAACTCGTGGGTCTTCTTCCACTGGGCGACCTTCATCAGGTCGACGGAGTTCTGCGGGATGAGCGAGCCGGGGATCGCGCCCAGGGACAGCAGGAAGAGCAGGATCAGCGCCACCCGCATGGAGGTGAGCTGCCGCCAGGTCCAGCGGGCCCAGCCGATCACGCCGATGCCGACGGGGCCGGCGCCGTCCTCGACGGGGGCGGTGGAGAGCTGGGAGCCGGCCGCGACCTCGCCTGCGTCCGCCGCGGCGGACTCGGTCGGCTCCTGCGGCGCCTCGGTGGACGCGTTGTCTGTCGTACTCATGTGCGTGTAGTCCTCAGATCCCCACCGTGAAGCCTTGGGTCCAGCTCTGCATGTCGCTGACGATGCTGTCCCACAAACCTGTGACGAGCAGCAGACCGGTCAGGACCAGCATGCCGCCACCGATGCGCATCACCCACGCATAGTGCTTCTTCACCCAGCCGAATGCGCCGAGCGCCTTGCGGAAGGCGAGCGCGGCGAGGATGAACGGCAGGCCGAGGCCGAGGCAGTAGGCGACGGTCAGCAGCGCCCCCCGGCCCGCGCTCGCCTGGTCGAGGGAGAGGGTGGTGACGGCGGCGAGGGTCGGGCCCATACAGGGGGTCCAGCCGATGCCGAAGAGCACGCCGAGCAGCGGCGCGCCGAGGAGCCCTGCGGTGGGCTTCTTGTGGAAGCGGAACTCCCGCATCGTCAGACCCGGGATCGCGCCCATGAAGAAGAGGCCCATGACGATCACCAGCCCACCCAGGACCCGCGAGATGATCTCCACGTTTTCCCGGAGGCTGGAGCCGAAGTAGCCGAAGAGGGCTCCGGTGGAGACGAAGACGGCGGTGAAGCCCGCGATGAACAGGCTCGCGCCCGCCAGCATCCGGCCGCGCCGGGCCTCGGCGAGGTCGGCGCCGCTCACGCCGGTCACGTAGGAGAGGTAACCGGGGACGAGCGGGAGCACGCAGGGCGAGAAGAAGGAGACCAGCCCGGCGAGGACCGAGATGGGCAGGGCGAGCAGCAGGGCGCCGTTGAGGACCGTCGTGTTCACGCCGGACCGCTCACTTCTCCGCGAGGAGCGGGTCGATCATCGAGCGCAGCTTCACGTCGTCGACCATGACCAGGGTGCGGGCGGCGATCTTGCCCTCCTTGTCGAGGACGATCGTGGAGGGGATGGCGTTCGCGTTGAGGGTGCCGTCGGGGAAGCGGAGCATCAGCTTGCCGGCGGGGTCGAAGAGGCTCGGGTAGGTGATCCCGAAGGTCTCCTCGAAGGCGATCGCGTTCTGCTTGCCCTCGTCGCGGGTGTTGATGCCGACGAAGGCCACGTCCTGCCCGGCGTCGGCGAGCTCCTTGGACACCTTCGCGAAGTACGGGGCCTCGGCGCGGCACGGCGGGCACCAGGAGCCCCACACGTTGAGGACGACGACCTTGCCCTTGAGGGTGGTGGTGTCGAGGGTCTCGCCGTCGAGGGTCTCGCCGTCGAGCTTGGGGGCGTCGGTGCGCTCGCCCTTGGCGACGGTGGAGATGCCGCTCGTGCCCGTGACGTAGTTGCCGCCGGAGCTGCCGTTCGGCTTGCTCCCGTCGCCGGTGCACGCCGTGAGCGTGAGGGCGCCCGCGAGGGTCACCGCGGTCAGCAGAAGTGCGCGGCCGCTGATCGAGCGGCGACGGGGGGCGCGGCTAAGGCTCATGTGAAAAGTTTCGCATGAGCAATTCCCGGATCTGCCGCACCCCCCGGAGGGATGGCAATGTGCTGGTCAGGCCGGGTCAGGCGGCCGTCAGGTACGCACCCCAGCCGCCGGCGGGCGCCTGGCCGGGGCCGAGGCCGCGGAGTTTGGCGAGCACCTTGGGGTCCTGGACGTCGAGCCAGTCGGCGAACTGACGGAACGATACGAGCCGTACATCCCTTTTGTCCGCCATGCCCTTGAGAGCTTCCTCGACGGCGTCCATGTAGATGCCGCCGTTCCACTCCTCGAAGTGGTTGCCGATGAAGAGCGGCGCACGGTTGGTCTCGTAGGCCCGCTTGAAGCCGCCGAGGTAGGTGCCGGTGGCCTGGGTGCGCCAGGCCGGGTAGTTGGCGGGGACGCCCTTCGTGGTGTTCTTCGACTGGTTGGCGAGGATGTTGTAGTCCATCGACAGCACCTCGAAGGAGTGCCCGGGGAAGGGCAGGGACTGCAGCGGCAGGTCCCAGAGACCCTCCCGCTTGACCGGCCACTGCTGGAGGCCGCCGGGCGAGCTGGAGTCGTAGCGCCAGCCGAGCTTCCGGGCGGTGGGCAGGAGGTTGTCCCGGCCGAGGAGGCAGGGGGTGCGGGCGCCGACCAGTTCCTTGCGGTAGTCGAAGGGCAGGGGCGGGAGGTCGGTGAAGCCGGTGTTCGTGCGCCAGTTGGTGACGAAGGACACGGCCTGGTCGATCTCGCTCTGCCAGTCGGCCGGGCTCCACTTGCCGACGGAGCCGGAGCCGCCGCAGAAGTGGCCGTTGAAGTGGGTGCCTATCTCGTGCCCGTCGAGCCACGCCTCGCGGACGTACTTGATGGTGGAGCGGACGTTCTCGTCCTTGAGGTAGCCGATGTCCGAGGCCCCGACGGGGTTGTTCGGCGGCTGGTAGAGGCTCTTCTTCGACTCGGGCAGCAGGTAGATGCCGGAGAGGAAGAAGGTCATGCCCGCGCCGTGGTCCTTGGCGAGCTTGAGGAAGCGCGGGAAGAGTCCGTTGCCGATCTCCCCCGCGCCGTCCCAGCTGAAGACGACGAACTGCGGCGGCGTCTCGCCCGGCTGGAGGGGCACGGGCTTGTCCGGCTGGTTGGGCTGCGGGCCGGTGTCGGCGGTGGAGCCGTCACCGATGGCCTTGGGCGTGGGCGTCCCTTGGGATTTGGGGTTCTTGATCGGGCCGGGGGTGCCGGGCTCGGGCTTGCCGGGTGAGCCGCACCCCGCGATACCCACCGCGGCGGCCGCCCCAAGTCCGAGACCGAGCACTCCCCTTCGACTGAAGTCGCGCATGTCACCGTCCCCACTGTCGTTCACACATTCCGACCCAAAGTCCATATAAACGGACAAGTTGATCGGTTATGTGTGCTGACACGGTGATTCCCGCGCATCTTGTATTTAGTTGGACTGGCTTGTAACGGCCCGTAACAGTCCGTCGATCAGGCGCCGATCAGGCCTCGATCAGGCGCCGAACGCCTTCGACGCACCCTTCACCGGCTTGGCTCCGGCCAGCAGGTGCGCCGGGACCAGGTCGCGGGCCGGCTCGCTGTAGCCCACCGACACCAGCTTGTCGCCCTGGTACGTGAACGACGTCAGCGAGGCGAGCGTGCACTGGCGGCGGCGCGGGTCGTGCCACAGCCGGCGCTTCTCCGCGAAGCTGCGCACGATCCAGATCGGCAGCTGGTGGCTGACCGCCACCGCCTCGTGGCCGCGGGCCGCGTCGCGCGCGGCCTCCAGCGCGCTCATCATCCGGACCACCTGGTCGACGTACGGCTCGCCCCAGGAGGGCTTGAACGGGTTCGTCAGGTGCTTCCAGTTGCCCGGCTTGCGCAGCGCGCCGTCACCGACGCCGAAGGTCTTGCCCTCGAAGACGTTCTCCGCCTCCAGCAGCCGCCCGTCCGTCGCCAGGGCCAGGCCGTGGGTCTTGGCGATCGGCTCCGCCGTCTCCTGCGCACGCTCCAGCGGGGAGGACACCACGTAGGTGATGTCCCGTCCCTTCAAGTGCTCGGCGACCCGGTCCGCCATCTGCCGGCCCAACTCGGAGAGGTGGTAGCCCTCGCGGCGCCCGTACAGGACCCCGTCCGGGTTGTGCACCTCACCGTGGCGCACCAGGTGCACGACGGTGAGGTCGGGGCGGTCGTCGTCGCTCATGCGGTGGCCTCCGCGGCCGCTCGGGCGGCGGCGGGCAGGGCCGCGGCGATCCGCTCGACGGCCCGCTCGTCGTGGGCGGTGGACACGAACCAGGACTCGAAGGCGGACGGCGGGAGGTAGACGCCCTGCGCCAGCATCGAGTGGAAGAAGCCGTTGAAGCGGAAGGACTCCTGCTTCTTCGCGTCGTCGTAGTTCCTGACCTCGTCCTCGGTGAAGAAGACGGAGAACATGTTGGACGCGGTCTGCAGCCGGTGCGCCACGCCCTCCTTGCTCAGTGCCGCCGTGACGAGGCCCTGGATCTCCTTCGAGACCGCGTCGACCTTCTCGTACGCGGCCGCGTCCAGCAGCCGCAGCTGCGCGAGGCCGGCGGCGGTGGCGATCGGGTTCCCGGAGAGCGTGCCGGCCTGGTAGACGGGCCCGGCCGGGGCGAGGTGGCCCATCACGTCCGCGCGACCGCCGAAGGCCGCGGCGGGGAAGCCGCCGCCCATGACCTTGCCGAAGGTCATCAGGTCCGGCTTGACCCCGTCGACGCCGTACCAGCCGGCGCGGGAGGTACGGAAACCGGTCATGACCTCGTCGGAGATGTACAGGGCGCCGTTCTCGCGGCAGAGGTCGGCGAGCCCCTGGTTGAAGCCCTCGGCCGGGGTCACCACGCCCATGTTGCCGGGCGCGGCCTCGGTGATCACGCAGGCGATCTCGCCGGGGTGCGCGGCGAAGGCCGCACGGACCGCTTCGAGGTCGTTGTACGGCAGCACGATCGTGTCGCCGGCCTGCGCACCCGTCACGCCGGGGGTGTCCGGCAGCGCGAAGGTCGCGAGCCCGGAACCGGCGGCGGCCAGCAGCGCGTCCACGTGGCCGTGGTAGCAACCCGCGAACTTCACGATCTTCGCCCGGCCGGTGAAGCCGCGCGCCAGGCGGATCGCCGACATCGTGGCCTCCGTCCCGGAGGAGACGAGCCGCACCTGCTCGACGGGCTCGATCCGCGCGACGATCTCCTCGGCGAGCGCGACCTCGCCCTCGCCGGGCGTGCCGAAGGAGGTCCCGCGGGCGACGGCGGCCTGGACGGCCTCGATCACCGCGGGGTGGGAGTGGCCGAGGATCATCGGTCCCCACGAGCACACGAGGTCGACGTACTCACGACCGTCGGCGTCGGTGAGGTACGGACCGGTCCCGGACACCATGAACCGGGGCGTACCGCCCACGGCGCGGAAGGCGCGCACGGGAGAGTTCACGCCGCCGGGGGTCACGAGGGAGGCGCGCTCGAAGAGCGTCTGCGAAACTGGGGCTTCATACGGGTACGGGTAGCTCACACCAGCCATGGTCTCAGAGGCAGCGACAGACTTGCGGGCGGGCGTTTCACCGCGTCGCCGCGGGGGAGGTCACTGCCATGATGATCAGGCTGCGTGGCGGGGGCCGCGGGGCCGGGGCGAGCAAGACCAGTCGGGTGGAGATATGCAACGCGGTGGTGGACCGGGCGAGGGTACGGACGGCCTCGACCCGCAGCGCGCCCGCGAGGCCCGCGAAGCGCGCCGCAGGGGCAAGCACCGCCGCCGCGCGACGGAGGCGGCCGACGCGGTACCGGGCCCGACGCTGCCGTCCGACGACCTCCCCAGGGGCCGGGGCATGGGAGTGACGTACAAGTACTTCGGCGCCCCCGACGGCGCCACGGCCGCCCGGGTGCCGGTCACGATGCGCCCGGAGGAGCTCGGCGGCGACGAGCTGGGCATGGGCGGCCTCTTCAGCAAGATCAAGCCGGAGACGGTGGCCGCGATGGTCCTGACCGGCATCGAGGGCATACCCCTCCACAAGGTGCCGCCGCTGGAGCTCGTCGTCCTGCACCCCGACTACGCGGTGGTCAAGCTCCCCATGACGGTGGTCGACCCGCTGCGCGGCATCGGCGAGGAGTCGGTGGGCGCGGCGGCCTTCATCTGGTCCACGGTCCCGGACCGCGGCGGCCCGAGCGACGCGTTCAACGTCTACCAGCTCCTCCACGAGTGGCAGGACTTCTCCCACCGGCTGCACGAGAACGGGCATCAGGCGTACTGCCTGGTCTGGCCCTGACCCGGCCTTTCCGCGATGACGGGCGGCCGGAGGTGCGGGACAGCAGGCCGTGTCCCCTTTTTACCGACCCTTTACGATGAGGTCGGGGATAATGTCCCGCCACACGTTCCACAGAGGACCCACCGCGGTCCGCCGAGTGAAAGAAGGAGCGGCAGACCCGCAATGGGTGAACCTCCCAGTCCCAGCCGTGCCACGCCTTGCCCGCCGATCGTCGAGCCGGGAGCGGGGGTGGCACGGTGACCGAAGTGCTGCTGCTTCTTCTCTCGCTGGCCCTGACACTGGCGTGCGCGGTGTTCGTCGCCGCCGAGTTCTCCCTCACCACCGTCGAGCGCGGTGAGCTGGAGCGTGCCGCCGCCGCCGGTGAGCGGGGTGCCGAGGGCGCCCTGAAGGCCGCCAAGCGCCTGACCTTCCAGCTGTCGGGCGCCCAGCTGGGCATCACCGTGACCTCGCTGGTCATCGGCATGCTGGCGGAGCCGTCGGTCTCCGCGCTGCTGCGCGGCCCGCTGGAGGCCGTCGGGCTGCCGGCCGGGGCGGTGTCGACCACGGCCACCCTGCTCGGTGTGGTCCTGTCGACCGTCGTGCTGATGGTGGTCGGTGAACTGGTGCCGAAGAACTGGGCGATCTCCCGCCCGCTGGCCGTCGCGAAGGTCGTGGCCGGCCCCCAGCGCGCCTTCACGTCCGCGTTCGCGCCGCTGATCCGGCACCTGAACAACACCGCGAACCGCCTGGTGCGCCGCTTCGGTCTGGAGCCGGCCGAGGAGCTGGCGTCGGCCCGTACGCCCGAGGAGCTGGTGGCGCTCGCCCGGCACTCCGCCCGCGAGGGCGCGATCGAGGCGGACTCGGCCGAGCTGTTCGTGAAGTCCCTGCAGCTGGCCGAGCTGACCGCGGAGAACGTCATGACCCCGCGCGTCGACGTCCACGCCCTGGGGCTGCTCGCCACCGCCGCCGACGCCGCGGCCCTGACGCTCGCCACCGGCCTGTCCCGCTTCCCCGTCTACCGCGACAGCCTCGACGAGGTCGTCGGCACGATCCACATCCGCGACGTCCTCGCCCTCGAAGAGGACGAGCGGGAAGTGACCACGGTCGCCGACCTGATGACGAGTGCGCTGCTCGTGCCGCACTCCCTGCCCGTCGACACCCTCCTCGGGCGGCTGCACAAGGCCCGCACCATGGCCGTGGTCATCGACGAGTACGGCGGCACCGCCGGCGTCGCCACCATCGAGGACATCGTGGAAGAGGTGGTCGGCGAGGTCCGCGACGAGCACGACCCGTTCGAGGCCCCCGACCTGATCGAAGGCCCCCGGCAGGAAGGGCGGCGCGTGTGGGAGGCCGAGGGGAGCGTCCGCGTCGACGAGCTGGCGGAGATCGGCTTCGACGCACCCGAGGGGCCGTACGAGACCCTCGCCGGCCTGATCGCGACCCAGCTGGCACGCATCCCCGTCGAAGGCGACACCGTACGCGTCAAGGGCTGGGACCTCACCGTGCTCGACATAGAGCACCACCGCGCCGACCGGGTCTCCGTCACCGCACCCGCCACCACCGACGCCTCCCACCAGGAGCAGGCCCGATGACCGCCGTCCAGCTGCTGATCGGCGTCCTCACGCTGGTCACCAACGCCTTCTTCGTCGGAGCCGAGTTCGCCCTGATCTCCGTACGGCGCAGCCAGATCGAACCGGCCGCCCTCAAGGGCGACCGGCGGGCGAAGACCACGCTGTGGGCGCTGGAGCACCTGTCCGCGATGCTCGCCACGGCCCAGCTCGGCATCACCGTCTCCTCGCTGGTGCTGGGCGCGGTCGCCGAGCCCGCCATCGCGCACCTGCTGGAGCCGCCCTTCCACGCCATCGGCGTCCCCGAGGCGCTGATCCACCCGATCGCGTTCGTGATCGCGCTGACCCTGGCGACGTACCTGCACATGCTGGTCGGCGAGATGATCCCCAAGAACATCGCGCTCGCCTCCCCGGCGCCGACCGCCCTGCTGCTCGGCCCGCCCCTGGTCGCCGTCACCCGGGCCCTGCGCCCGTTCGTCTTCGGCATCAACGCCTTCGCCAACACGCTGCTGCGGCTCCTGAAGGTCGAGCCGAAGAACGAGGTCGGCTCGGTCTTCACCGACGACGAACTCGCCCGCCTGGTCAAGGACTCCAGCGCCGCCGGGCTCCTCGCCCCCGAGGACGGCGAACGCCTCCAGGACGCCCTGGCGCTCGGCAAGCGCCCGGTCGGCGAGGTGATGGTCCCGCTCGACAAGGTCGTCACCGTCGGCCACGACATCACCCCGCGCGGCCTGGAGCGCACCGCGGCGGACCACGGCTACTCCCGCCTGCCCGTCACGGGGCCGGGAGACCGGGAGTTCCTGGGCTACCTGCACATCAAGGACGCCCTCGCCGCCGCCGACCGGACCGCGCCCTTCCCGCGCACCGCCATGCGCCCGGTCATCACCGTCGCCCTCGACACCCCGCTCGACGACGCCATGACCGCCATGCGCGACGCCGGCACCCACCTGGCCGCCGTCACCGGCACCCAGGACTCCGTCATCGGCTTCGTCACCATGGAAGACCTCCTGGACGAACTCGTCGGCGCCGCCCACGACGCCGCCGCCTGACCGCACCCGCGCGGGCGGCCGGCGCACTGGGCGGTCCGGCGCGTCCGGCGGCGGGAACGCGGTTGCGGGAGCCGGGTGCGATCCTCCACGTATGAACGCTCTCGGCGACGCGAAGCTGCGCACCTGGACGCTGGCCTTCATGGCCCTGCTGGCAGCCGACACCGCGGATCAACTCGCCTGGCTGGGCGAGCGCGAGCTGGAAACGAAGGACGTCGTCGAAGAGGTGGAGCTCCTGTGCCGCGTCTCCGAAGGACTCGCGGAGCGCGGAGCCTTCGAGCCCGAGGATCTGCGCGGTCTTCGGGCCATCGGGCTTCGCCTCGGCGAGATCGATGCCACCTACCGCGTCGGCCTCTGGGGCGACGCCCTGGCCACCGATCCGGCGTGGGACGACATCCGTTCCCTCGCCCGCCGGGTCCTCCTCACGAGGCTGGGCGACTGGCGTCAGCCACTGCCCCGGCCCGTGCGCCCGCACGCGGGCGGCCGCTGAGCGACCTCTGACGGACGCTCGCCTCACATGTCGTGGGCCGGCGGGCCGGGCCGGCCGAAAAAGAATTTCGGTGGGGACCGATGAGTTCCTCCGCGATCATCGGTCAAAGAACATGACTGGTGTGGCGAGGCCGCTCGTGAGGGCCGAAACCGCGCCGCCCGACCTGCCGAGAACCAGACACGAGATTCCGAGGAACCCACGATGCGCACCCTGATCACCTCCGCCTTCATCTCCCTCGACGGCGTCGTGGAGGCCCCCGGCGGCGAGCCCGGTTACCGGAACTCCGGTTGGACCTTCAAGGACGTCGAGTTCCTCCCCGAGGCCTTCGAGATCAAGGGCCGGGAGCAGAAGGAAGCCTCCGCGATCCTGATGGGCAGGACCAGCTACGAGGCGTTCAGCCCGGTGTGGCCCGACATGGAGGACTTCGCCGACTACAAGGTGATGCCGAAGTACATCGTCTCCACCACCCTCGGCGAGGACGACCTGGTGTCGAACTGGGGCGAGCAGACGATCCTGCGTTCGCTCGACGAGGTCGCCGCGCTGAAGGAGACCGAGGGCGGCCCGATCATCGTCCACGGCAGCGCCTCCCTGAACCGGGCCCTTTCGGACGCCGGCCTGATCGACCGCTACCACCTCGTCGTCTTCCCGCTCCTCCTCGGCGCGGGCAAGCGGCTCTTCAGTGCCACCGACAAGGACACCCAGAAGCTGAAGCTCGTCGAGCACGAGGCCTACGCCAACGGCCTGCAGAAGCAGGTCTTCGACGTCGTCCGCTGACCTCGGTCCCGGCCGGCTCAGGCCGCGGGGCCGCCGCTCGTGTGCCGTACCAGGGCCGGGATCACGGTGTCCCAGGTCTCGACGGGCGGCATCTGGTGCCCCATGCCGGGCAGCGGCACCAGCGTGGCCCCGGGGATCTCGCGGGCGAGTGCCTCGGCGTGCCCGAAGGGGAGCAGCGGGTCCGCGGTGCCGTGCAGGATCAGGGTCGGAGCGGTGATCTCCCCGAGGCGGTCGCGGACCGGCTCGGCGCCCTCGACCAGATAGTGGTTGGCGGCGGCCGCGGGCACCGGGCTGCGGTCGTACGCGCGCCCGGCCGTACGGCGCAGCCATTCCTCGTCCACCGGAATGGTGCCGGCGAACAGCCGTTCGGCAGCCAGGAAGTAGTCGAGTACGGCCTCCCGGTCGCCCCAGTCGGGGGCCCCACCGGACTCGCCGGACTCGCCGGACTCGCCGGACTCGGCCTGCTCGGCGAAGGCCTTCTGCAGCGCCTCGCTCATCGGCGGCAGTTCGGGTTGGCCCTCGCCCCCGGGGCCGGCCGGGCTGGTGGACATCAGGGTGAGCGTCAGCACCCGGCCGGGGTGGAGGACGGCGATCCGCTGGGCGAACGCGCCGCCCATGGACACGCCGACGATGTGCGCCGCCTCCCGCCCGTACGCGTCGAGCACGCCCAGGGCGTCGGCGACCAGGTCCTCCTCGGTGTACGGGGGCGCGCCGACCGGGAAGGTCGTGGAGCCTCCGGTGTCGCGGGTGTCGTAGCGGATGACGTGGCGGCCGGCGGCGGCGAGCCGGCCGGTGAACTCCTCGTCCCACCAGTCCATCGAGGCCTCCGCGCCCCCGATCAGCAGGACCGTGGGATCGGCGGGGTCACCGAAGGCCTGGGTGACGAGGTCGATGCCGTTGACGTGGACGGTGCGCACGGGTGCCTCCGGGCGGGGTGGCGGGCGGGGGTCACGGCTACGGCTTCGTCTTCTCCTGCTGCCGGCGGGCCATCTCCGTGATCCAGATCGGCGCGAACGGTGACGTGCAGCCCGGCGGCGTCGGGTAGTCCTTGAGGACCTCCAGGCGCTCACCGATGCCGATCGCACGCGCGCGGTGCTCGGCGTGCTCGATCCCGATCTGGGCGAGGCAGTGGTTCATCGCCCACTGCAGGCGGTCCGGGGCGTCCTTCATCTCCGCCTCGATGACGTCGAGCAGCCCGGCGAGGTCGAGGCCCGCGGGCTTCTTCGCCACGCGTTCGGTGGTCAGCGCCCAGCCGGCGCTCGCGACCACCGGATCCGCGTCGGCGAACCAGGCCAGGCGCAGCTCCTCGGCGTGCGGGTTCTTCTTCACCACGTAGTTCACGAGCCAGTCGTGCACCTTGGGCGTGCGCGCCTCGCGCACCATGGCGTCCAGTTCGTCCCGGTCGAACGCCTTCGGGCGGCAGATCAGCAGCGACAGCAGCCGCGCCGCGGTGTCGTCCGTCTCCCAGAGCCGGCCGGCGAGGTCCTGCTGCGTCTTCAGGCGTTTCGCGAGCGCGCGGAGCTTGCCGAGGTTCACGCCGTGATCGTCACCGTGCTTCTCGTTCACCGCGCGGGCCCTCGGGTCCTCCAGCGCGGCCAGCTCGGCCATCACCTCGGCCACCGTCGTCTCGGCCACCGTGGTCTCGGACACCGTCGTCTCGGACACCGTGGTCTCGGCCACCTCTCCCTCACGTACGAGGTTCAGCGTACGGCGGGAAGCGGAGCCCCGGCAGCGGCTTGCCCCTCACGCCCACTGCCCAGGTCCGGCCCTCACCGCGGGCCCGACCTGGGGAGAGCAGGGTACGAACGGGGTACGAGCGGGCTAGGCCAGGAGCTTCGCCTTGGCGCGGTCGAACTCCGCCTGGGTGATGTCGCCCTTGTCCTTGAGCGCGGCCAGCTTGTGCAGTTCGTCGGCCGAACCGCCGCCGCCACCGGTGCTCGCCGCCTCGCGGACGTACGCCTGGAAGGCCTCTTGGCTCTGCTTCACCTGCTTCGCGTCCCGCTCGGCCATGCTCCGCCCGCGGACGATGAGGTAGATGAGAACGCCGATGTACGGCAGCAGGAGGACCAGGACCAGCCATCCCGCCTTGGCCCATCCGCTCATGCCGTGGTCACGGAAGATGTCCGAGATGACCTTGAAGAGCAGGAAGAACCACATCACCCACAGGAACAGCCACAGCATCGTCCAGAAGAGGTTGAGCAGCGGGTAATCGTCCATGCCCGACTCCGATCTTTTCCGCACGTATGCGAATGATTCGCGCGTTCCCGTCCTTCATACAGTCCGGTGATCGAAGTCGCATGTGGAGCGGACGGCCCCCGACGATGGGCACATGAGCCTCTCGAACGGCCGGCAGCCCCGCCTCCGCGTGATCGGCCACCTGCTCCGTTCGGTGGCCGCGGCCGCGGTGCTCACCGGGCTGTACTACCTGGCGCCGCTGGACCGCGGGGTGGGCGTCGGCACCGTCGTCCTGCTGCTCACGGGGCTCGCCGTTTTCGGCGCCCTGATCGCCTGGCAGCTCGCCGCCATCGCCCGTTCGGAGTATCCGCGGCTGCGCGCCATCGAGGCCATGGCCACCGCCGTGCCGCTGTTCCTGGTGCTGTTCGCGGCGGTGTACTTCCTGATCTCCAAGGAGTACCCGGCCACGTTCTCGGAGCCGATGAACAGGACCGACGCCCTCTACTTCACGGTCACCGTGTTCGCGACCGTCGGCTTCGGGGACATCGCGCCCGTCTCGGAGGCCGCCCGCGCGCTGACCACCGTCCAGATGGTCGCCGACCTGATCGTGGTCGGCCTCGTCGCCAAGGGGCTCTTCGGAGCCGTCCAGGTGGGGCTGCTCCGGAAGGGGACCGACGGCGGACCCGAGGAACCTTCGTAGGCCGCCGGACGCCGTCGTAGGCTGCGAGGCATGGTGGAACGCGAGGATCCCGCGGTACGGCTGGTACGGCTGGCGCCCTGGTCGGCGGACGACTTCTGGCTGCTGGAGCGCAAGAACGAGCCCGTCATGACCGAGCACCTCGGCGGACCGGAGACCCTCGCGAAGCTCCACGACCGGCAGCGGCGCTACGAGGCCCTCAGCGCGCGGGAGCCTGCCGCCGGGCGGATGTTCCGGGTGGTGCTGGAGCCGGAGGGCGAGAGCGTCGGCTCCATCGGCTTCTGGGAGCGGGAGTGGCAGTGCCGGCCGGTGTACGAGACCGGCTGGGGCATCCTGCCCGAGTTCCAGGGGCGGGGCCTCGCGGTGGTCGCGCTGCGGGAGCTGCTGTCGTACGTACGCACCCACGGCTCCCCCGCCCGCGAGACCGTCCACGCCTTCCCGGGCACCGACCACCCGGCCTCCAACGCCGTCGCGCGCCGGGCGGGCTTCGAATGCCTCGGCGAGGTCGATTTCGAGTACCCGCCCGGGGTGCCCCACCCGAGCAACGACTGGTGCCACCGCATCAGGGCCGTGAGGGCGTGAGGGCCTGGAATGCCCTGGGCGTCAGGCCGTCAGGATGATCCGGCCCCGGGTCCCCGGGGTCGCCAGGTGGGCGTGCGCCTTGGCTGCGTCGGCGAGGTCGAAGGCGTCCGCCACCCGCAGGGCGAGGGCGCCCGAATCGACCAGGGAGACCAGGCGGGCCAGGTGCTCCCCGTCCGCGGCGACCTCCTGCTCCACCACCCGCACCCCGCGCTCCGCCGCCGGCGCCGCCCCCGGGATCACGCCGACGTACACGCCGCCGTCGCGGACGAAGCCGAGCGCGGACTCCCCCAGTACGGCCGCGTCCAGCACCCCGTCGACCGGCTCGGCCGGGGCTCCTCCGCGCGGGACGAAGCCGGTCGCGCCCAGCGAGCGCAGGTAGGCCTCGTCGTCGGCGCCCGCGAGGGCCGTCACCACCAGCCCGGCCCGCGCCGCGAGCTGGACCGCGAGCGCTCCGACCACCCCGGCGGCGCCGGTGATCAGCACCGAGGCCCCGGGGGCGAGGCCCAGCTGCTCCACGGCGCGGCCCGCGGTGAGCCCGCCGAGCGGGAGCCCCGCCGCGGTCACGGCGTCCACGGTGGCCGGCGCGGCGGCGATGGCGGTCGCGTCGAGGACCGCGTACTCGGCGTGCGTGCCCAGCGGCTTCACCGTTCCGTAGTGCAGCCCGACGACCTGCTGTCCGGCGGCCCAGTCGGCCACCCCGGCGCCGACCTCGTCGATCTCCCCCGCCGCCTCCCAGCCGAGGCCGAGCCGCTGCCCCGCCCCGCCGAAGACCCCGGCGCGGACCCCGGCGTCCACCGGGTTGAGCCCGGTGGCCCGGACCCGGATGCGGACCTGGCCGGCCGCCGGGCGCGGGACCGGGACCTCGGCGATCTCGACGTTCTCGGGCCCGCCGAACTCGTTGACGACCACTGCCTTCATCGTTGCGTCAGTCATGATCTCTCCCGTGGTATCCGGCTCGTCGAGTCGAGCCGAGTCGAGCTGAGTCGACTCGGTGGCTCGTTCCTGATGAGCACTAACCTAGGGAGAGGTACTCTCTTTTCGTAAGTACGCACTTCGGGGTGCGTACCCGACCCGGAAGTGGGGCCCCATGGCCACCCGCACCGCCGCTGCTCGCCGCGAAGACGCCCGCGAGGCCTACGACGCCTTCCTCAAGGAATGCCCCACCAGTCAGCTCCTGGCCCGCATCAGCGACAAGTGGGTCGGCCTCGTCGTCAGCGCCCTCGCCCAGGCCGACGACCGTTCCATGCGCTACAGCGACCTCGGCCGCAAGATCCCGGGCGTCAGCCAGAAGATGCTCACCCAGACCCTGCGCTCCCTCGAACGCGACGGCCTCGTCACCCGCACCGTGACCCCCACCGTCCCCGTCCGCGTCGACTACCGGCTCACCGAACTCGGCGGCAGCCTCGCCTGCCTGCTCTCCTCCGTGAAGCTGTGGGCCGAGAACCACTTCGACAAGGTCAACGCCCACCGCCAGGCCTACGACGAGAACGCGGAGACCGCCTGAAGCCCCGGTGAAGACCCCGGCGAAAACCCCGGCGGCCCCCACCCCCTCAGTGGCATGCTGACAGGGTGAACGGACCAGGCATTCAGCTCACCCTCGCCCCCGACCTGCGCGTCTTCGCCGCCCCCAGCCGGCGTGCGGAGCGCGTACCGACGGCCACCGACGGCGCCTCCAGCATCGGACACGTCGTCGAATCCGCCGGAGTCCCGCTCACCGAAGTCGGCCGCCTCCTCGTCGACGGCCACGAGGTGCCCGTCTCGTACGTGCCCCAAGACGGCCAGGACGTCGAGGTGTTCGGCGTCGACCGGCCCCAGCGCGTCGACGGCGCCCCGCTCCGCTTCCTCCTCGACGTCCACCTCGGCACGCTCGCCCGCCGCCTGCGCCTGCTCGGCGTCGACGCCGCCTACGAGAACGAGGACATCGGCGACCCGGCCCTCGCCACCCGCTCCGCCGCCGAGCAGCGCGTCCTGCTCTCCCGCGACCGCGGACTGCTGCGCCGCCGCGAGCTCTTCGCCGGCGCGTACGTCTACAGCGACAACCCGGACGAGCAACTGCGCGACGTACTCGGCCGGTTCGCGCCCGTCCTCGCCCCGTGGACCCGCTGCACCGCCTGCAACGGGCCGCTCCGCGCAGCCGACAAGGACAGCGTGGACGACCGCCTGGAGCCCGGCACGCACCGCTCGTACGACGTGTTCGCGCAGTGCACCGACTGCGAACGCGTCTACTGGCGTGGCGCCCACCACGCCCGCCTGGAGCGGATCGTCGACGAGGCCGTCACGGAATTCGGCACCGAAGCCCAGGCCTCGGCCCGGGACCGGGCCCAGGACCAGGCCCGGGACCAGGACCAGGACCGGGCTCAGAAGGCGTAGGCGTCACCCGTGTCCAGCGCGAGCACCACGTGCTCGTTGTTGGCGAGGTTGCGGTCCGTGGCGCCGCCGTTCCACCAGGTGTCCACCCGCAGCACCACCTCCGGCGCCCGTTCGCGCAGCCCCAGCGCCATCCCGATGTGCCGGCCGTGGCCGTGCAGCGGCATCGGCCCGGTCTCGCACACCACCTCGCGCAGCCCGGCGCGGGCGCAGCCCGACGGCAGCTGCTGCCGGTCCGCGAGATCGACCGACAGCCGCAGCCGCACCGTCGCGTTCGGCACCGCCGCCGGCCCGTCGTTCTCCGGGACCAGCCAGATCCGCAGCTGCGCCTCGGCCAGGGCCACCCGGCCGTGGTACGAGACGTCCGCCTCCGGCCCGGCCCAGGCCCCCGCGGGGGCCGCCGCCGTCCCGAACGCCAGCAGCCCGGCCAGTCCCGCCACCACCACACCCGACACGGCAACACGGCGCATCGCCACCGCCACCACCTCCTCTTCGCGCGGAGGCTAGCCAGCACCGACCCTCTCCGGTCGGACCATCACACGAATGAGGGCGCGGCATGCCCCCATTCGCCCGCCCCTCCCCCGACCTTCCCCGCCGCCCGATCCGTACGCTTCGAGCCATGCCGATCGCCCGCTCCGCCGCCCTGTTCACCCTCGCCGCCCTCCTGGAGATCGGCGGCGCCTGGCTCGTCTGGCAGGGCGTCCGGGAGCACAAGGGCTGGGCCTGGATCGGCGCCGGAGTCATCGCCCTCGGCCTCTACGGCTTCGTCGCCACCCTCCAGCCCCAGGGCGACTTCGCCCGGGTCCTCGCCGCCTACGGCGGGGTCTTCGTCGCCGGATCCCTCGCCTGGGGCATCGTCGCGGACGGCTACCGCCCCGACCGCTGGGACATCCTCGGAGCCCTCGTCTGCCTCGCCGGAATGGCCCTGATCATGTACGCCCCGCGCGGCCGCTGAGCCCCCGCCGGCCCGCCTATGCTGGCGAGTATTCACCCGTACGAACGACCGAGGAGCCCCGCACATGAGCACGACCACGGCCACCCGCACCGCCGTAGTCACCGGCGCGAGCAGCGGCATCGGCGCGGCCACCGCCCGGCAGCTCGCCGCGGCCGGCTACCACGTCGTCCTCACCGCCCGCCGCAAGGACCGCATCGAGGCCCTCGCGGCCGAGATCACCGCGGCCGGCCACTCCGCCGCGGCCCACGCCCTCGACGTCACCGACCGCGCCGCCGTCGATTCCTTCGCGGCCTCCCTCGACCGCTGTGACGTCGTGGTCAACAACGCCGGCGGCGCCATCGGAGCCGAGCCCGTCGCCACCGGAGACCCCGCCGACTGGCGCACGATGTACGAAACCAACGTCATCGGCACCCTCAACGTCACCCAGGCGCTGCTCCCCGCGATCACCGCCTCCGGCGACGGCACGGTGGTCGTCCTCTCCTCCACCGCCGGCCACGCCACCTACGAGGGCGGCGCGGGCTACGTCGCCGCCAAGAACGGTGCCCGCGTCCTCGCCGAGACCCTCCGCCTGGAACTCGTCGGCCAGCCCGTACGCGTCATCGAGATCGCCCCCGGCCTGGTCAAGACCGAGGAGTTCGCCACCACCCGCTTCCGCGGCGACACCGAGAAGGCGGCGAAGGTGTACGCGGGCGTCGCGGACCCCCTCACCGCCGACGACGTGGCCGAGACCATCACCTGGGCGGTGACCCGTCCCAGCCACGTCAACATCGACCTCCTGGTGGTCCGCCCTCGCGCCCAGGCCTCGAACACGAAGCTCCACCGCGAGCTCTAGACGAGCCCGGCCGCCTTCAGGTGCGGCATGAGGGCGGCCGGCTTCAGCCCGGCCGCCTTCGCCGCGTCCAGCGCCCGCTGCAGGTCCGCCGCGAGCGTCGGCGTGAAGTGCAGCAGCACGATGTCCCCCGCCTTCAGCTGCGGCGTGGCCGGGGTCTCGCTCCAGGTGGTGAAGTCGTACGTCCACGTCACGAGCGCCTTCACCCCGCACGCCTTGGCCGCGAGGCGCACCTCGTCGTCGACGGCCCCGTACGGCGGCCGCAGCAGCTTCGGCGCCCGCCCGAAGGTCGCCTGCAACTGCTCCCCGGCCCCGCAGACTTCCGCGTCCTTCCCGGCCGCGTCCAGCGTGGTCAGGTCCGGGTGGTTGACCGTGTGGTTCTCGACGTTCGCCCGGCCCTGCTCCGTGAGCGCGGTGAAGTACTGCGTGTCGTACGAGGTCGCCCCAGGCAGCAGGAACAACGACACCGGCACCCGCTTCTCCCGCAGGATCCGGGCCGCCTCGGGATCGTGGTTCCAGCCGTCGTCGATGGTGATGAAGACGACGTTCTCCACCGTCGGCACATGCGACACGACGGGCGGCAGCCCCACCCCCGCCTGAGCGGACCCGGCGGCCCCGAGGGCGAGCGACAACGACGCGAGAGCGGCGACAAGCACGCGAGATCTCCACATGGCGCACACCCTGGTCTAGACCAACTCTCCGCGTCAACCCCCTACTTGGGAGTCCCTTCCGCCGAAAGCGCACGCGCCTCAAGGGCGTTGCTCCCCGCCACATCGGCAGGACCCTGCGCCGGCAGCTCGAACGTCACCGTCACACTCCGCCGCACGGCGGTCTTCCTCCACCACTTGTGACCGCCGCCGAGCAGTGTGTCGGCGTCCCCCAGCGCACCGTTTCCGTACTGGAAGGTCGCGCCCTCTCCCCGCCAGAGGTCGGTCCGCACGAACGAGCAGGTGACCAGCGACTTCCCGTCGGCCAGCCGCATCACCGGCAACTCCCCTCCTGCCACCTCGAAGGCGTACCCCTTCGTGACGTCCGTCAGGTCACCCTTCAAGACGTTGAACGCCTTGACGACCTCACTCGTGAGCTCGCCCGGCACGAAGTGGTCACTCTCGGGCTTCCCATCCGGAGCGGTGAAAGTCATGTACCGGGCGTACCGCCCGCACACCTCCCGGTCGGCGGCGGCAGTCGGCGACAGCACCACCGCGCCCGCCGCGTCCCGGCCGACCGCCGCGATCTCCTTGCTCCGCGCGGCGAAGTCGAAGATGCGGTGCATCATGGCGTCGTTCTTTCCGGGGGTCACCGGCCTGTCGTTCACCCAGGACATCGCGGCGGCCTTCCACTCGCCACCCGGCGCATCCTGGACGAAGTAGTGCACGGCGGCATCCCTCGTCGCATTGACGTGGTTGGAGGACTGCCTACTGAGCACCACGAACGAACGCGGATAGCCCTGCTGATCCCGCTCGGCAGGCACGAAGAACTCCGGCCGCCCGAAGGAGAACTCGGGCACGTCAATACTCCGCAACCTCGCGACCTCAACGCGCGCCAGGCTCTCCTTCAGCAACTCCCCCGTCTCCACCGCGGCAAGCCCGACAGCATCCCGCCGATCCAGCGATGCCATGCGCTCGGAGAGGTAGCGGTTGAAGACCTGCTCGGCCTGCTCCTTGCCGATCACCATCGGCACCACGGGCGCGGCCGACGCACCGGCCGGGGCCGCCTTCCCGCCCGAGCACCCCCCGAGCCCGACGACACACCCCACCGCCACGGCGACGACACCCACCCGAACCCGACGCTGCTGCCGCCGCCGACCAGCCCAAATCCACATCACGGAACATCCCCCCACAGGACTCACCCACCAGAACGACGAGATCACCGACCCCCTACCTGGGGACTCCCTCCGCCGAAAGCACGGGCGCCCGCAGTGCGTTGCTCCCGACCACGTCAGCCGGTCCGCCGCCCGCAGGCACCTCGAACGACACGGTCACGCTGCGGCGCACGGTGGAGGCCCGCCACCACGTGTCCATGCCCCCGATCATCGCGCCGACGTCGCCCATGCTCGAGCTGCCGTACTTGAACTTCGCGTTCCGGGCATTCCAGAAGTCGGTCCGTACGAAGGTGCACGTGACCAGGGACTTCCCGTCCGCCAGCCGGACCACCGGCAGCTCCCCGCCGGCCGCCTCCAAGGACAACCACTTGTCCACGAGCTTCAGCTTCTCGCCATGCGCGTTGTACGCGCCGACCACCCCACCGGTCAGCTCGCCCGGCACGAAGTGCTCGCTCTCCGGCTTGCCGTCGGGCACCGAGAAGCTCATGTACTTCGCGTACCGCCCACACACCTCCCGGTCCGCGGCAGCCGTGGGCGACAAGGTCACCGCACCCGCCGCGTCGCGCACGAGCGGGGCGATCTCCTTGTCCCTGAGCTGGAAGCCGCCTATCTCGTTCGTGCGCGCCGGGTGCGGGGCGGCCGCGCGGTCGTTCACCCACGACATGGCCGTCGCCTTCCACTCCCCGCCGGGCGCGTCCTGGACGAAGTAGTGCACGGCGCTGGACCGGTTCTGCTCGGTTCCCGCGAACTCACGGCTCGTCACGACGAACGACCGCGGATAGCCCTGCTGGTCCTTCTCCGCCGGGATGAAGAACTCCGGCCGCCCGAAGGAATCGACCCAACCGGCATAGCCGGCCCGAGCCTTCAACAGGTCGATCGAGGCCTGGCTCTCCGCCAGCAGCGGCCCGGTCTCCACCTTCGCGATGCCCTCCCTGTCACGCCGGGCCACCGAGTCCCGCCGCTCCCAGGCATACCGGTTGAAGACCTGCTCGGCCTGCTCCTTGCCGATCACCATCGGCACCACGGGCGCGGCCGACGCACCGGCCGGAGCCGCCTTCGCATCAGACTTCCCGGGCGTACAGCCAACCAGCCCGACGAAACACCCCGCCGCCGCTACGACGACACCCACCCGAACCCGCCGTCTACCAGCCGAAAACCCCACCACGGAACATTCCCCCACGCCGCTTGCCCAACAGAAGTGCGCTGATGAAATCACGGCCGCGAACACCCCCAGGGCAGCGGGCCGGACATCCCTCGACGGCGACGGGGACCGACCGGTCACGGCCGGCCCAGGTCGCACTCACCGCAGGGTGAGCGGGGTCTCCGAGGCGAGGTGCGAGAGCTTCTCCGGGTTGCGGACGTAGTACAGGCCCGTGATGCGGCCGTCCTCCACCCGCGCCGCCATGATGCCGTCGAGCTCCCCGTCCAGGTGGACCACCAGCGCCGGGGCGCCGTTGACCACGGTGTGGCCGATGGTGAGCGGGATGGTGTTCTTGCCGAGCCCGCCGGCCATCAGGCGGGCCACCTTGTCGCTGCCGAGGACCGGCCTGAGTGCGGCATGTTTCACGCCGCCGCCGTCGCCCACGAGGACCACCTCGGGCGCCAGTACGTCGAGGAGCTTCTGGAGGTCCCCGCCGTTCAGCGCCAGCCGGAACTTCTCCAGCACCGCCCGCGTCTCGCTCTGGGAGACCACCTCGCGCGGACGCCGCGCATCCACGTGCTTCCGGGCGCGGTGCGCGATCTGACGCACCGCCGCCGGGGTCTTCTCCACGGCCGCCGCGATCTCCTCGTACCCGACGTCGAACACCTCTCGCAGCACGAACACGGCGCGCTCCGTCGGCGACAGCGTCTCCAGGACGAGCATCACCGCCATCGACACGCTCTCGGCGAGCTCCACGTCCTGCGCCACGTCCGGCGCCGTCAGCAGCGGCTCCGGCAGCCACGGGCCCACGTACGACTCCTTGCGGCGCGACATCGTGCGCAGCCGGTTCAGCGCCTGTCGGGTCGTGATCCGGACCAGGTACGCACGCCGGTCGCGCACCTGCTCCGGATCGACCTCGACCCACCGCAGCCAGGTCTCCTGCAGCACGTCCTCGGCGTCGGCCGCCGAACCGAGCATCTCGTACGCGACGGTGAAGAGGAGATTGCGGTGCGCGACGAACGTCTCGGTCGCCCGGTCGGTGGCTGCCTGATCACTCATACCTTGATCATCTCCTCTTCGGCCGCGGCTGCCTAGGCCACCCGTTCGGCAACCGCCGGGGCCTCTCCGCGACCCGCCGCCCGCAGCCGCTCCTCTCGCTTGGCCGGTCCCGACATGAGGTGCAGCTTGTACCCGCCGGGCTTGTGCGCCTCCCCGGCCATGTGCTTGAGGACGCCCTTGCACACGAGCTCCTTCACCTTCGCGCCGAGGCCGCCGTCGATGTGCATCCACACGGCGACGTCCGACTTGTTGGCGAACTGGAAGATCCCGGCGCGTCGGCCCAGGCTGATGCACTGGGCGCCGAACGTCTGGTTGAGCGGCGCGGGCCGCTCGTCCGCGATCCGGCTCAGGACCGTGTCCGCGGCCCGCGCGCCCAGCGGCAGCGCCGCCTGGCAGCTCATCCGCAGCGGCAGCCCCGACGGCGCCGCCGAATCCCCCGCCGCGAGGATCCGTACGTCGTCCACGCTGGTCAGCGTCTCGTCCGTGAGCAGCCGCCCCAGCGCGTCGGTGCTCAGCCCGCTGCGCGCCGCCAGGTCCGGCACGCCGAAGCCGGCGGTCCAGATGGTCACCGCGCTCGACAGCGTGCGACCGTCCGCCAGCCGCACGGCATCGCGCTCCACGGCCGTCACCTTCGCGTCGGGGCCCTCCAGCACGGTCACCCCGAGCGCCGCCAGCCGCCCGGCCACCGAGCGGCGGCCCCGCGCGTGCAGGTACGGCCCGAGCACCCCTCCGCACACCAGGGTCACGGCCCGCCCCTGCTCCGCCAGCTCGGCGGCCGTCTCGATCCCGGTCGGCCCGGCCCCGACCACGGTCACGGCGGCCGAAGCGGGCGCGGCGTCGAGCACCGGCCGCAGCCGCTGGGCCTCCTCCAGGGTGCCGATCGGGTAGGCGAACTCGGCCGCTCCGGGCACGCCCGGGTCGGCGCTGCCGCTGCCGACGGCGTAGAGGAGGTAGTCGTACCCGACCCCGCCCCCACCCGCCAGCTCCACGCTCCGCGTGGCCGCGTCGATCCGCGTCACGGAGTCGACCACGACCCGGACGCCCTCGCTCAGCACTTCTCGGTACTCGACGACCGCGGCATCCGACCCGGCCACCAGCTGGTGCAGACGGATCCGGTGGACGAAGTCCGGCCGCGGGTTGATCAGGGTCACGGTCACGTCGTCGCGCTGCGTCAGTCGGTTGGCCGCCATGACACCGGCGTACCCGCCACCGATCACCACGACGTCGATGTTCTCGTTCACGATGTCTCCTCGGTCCGTCTTCAGGGGCTCGACATGAAGACACCGCACGGCCGGCTGCTGTGACAGCGTGTGGCCCAGATCACTTCGCGGGTGGGGTCGGGGACCATGTGACATTCCGCCATACGTTCGAGTGAATGCCGCCCGATCGGCCGACCGCGCTCCGGGCCCGCGCCTAGGTTCGGCCACAACACAAGCGGCCCCCGCCCGGGATGGCAGTCCCGGAACGAGGGCCTCACCGACAAGGAAGAGGCACTTCCTCATGGCTGAACAGGACCCTAGCGCCGCCGTGCGCTTCATGGACCTCCAGGACCCCCGCTACGCGTACATGTTCGGCTTCTTGCAGGCCGACGGGCACCTCGCTCAAGGGCGTGGACAGAAGGGCAAGCTGACTGCCGAGATCAACGCTCGGGACATCCACATCCTTCGCGAGTTCCAGCAGCTCACGCCCTACTACAGCTCCATCACCGAGCGCGTCCGAAGCACCAACTTCGCCGCACGGGCGCACTCGGCAACGTGGAGCGTCTGTTCACTCGAAGCCAGGACCATCGTCAACGAGCTCGGCATCCCCTACGGCAAGAAGTCCCTGACCATCACACCGCCACGAACGGACTTCTCCCGTCCCGATTACCTCCGCGGAATCATCGACGCGGACGGCTCGCTCGGCTGGACGGCCCAGGGTTACCCCTTCCTCGCCCTGACCTCGGCCAGCACGGCCATCGCCGCCTACCTCTGCCACTACGGCAAGAAGATCACCGGAACCCAGCGCATCACCTCGCGCAATAAGCGGGACGGCGTCTACAACGTCTGCTACTACAAAGAGACGGCACAGCGGCTCGCCGCACACTTCTACTACGACGGCTGCCTCGCCCTCGACCACAAGAAGGCGAACGCGGACGCCATCCAAGCCTGGGTACGCCCGGCGGACATGAAGATCGCCCCGCCGCGACGTCGCTGGACCGCGAAAGACGACCAGGAGCTGCTGCGCCTGAACGACCCGGCAGCGGCCGCCATCTCCCTCGACCGCACGGAGCAGAGCTGCTCCATGCGCCTTTGGCGCCTGCGCACCGGCAAGGTCTAACCAAGCCGGCACCAAGAGGGCCCGGACCGAAAACGGTCCGGGCCCTTTCACGTAAGGGCGTCAGCCCTTGATGCAGATGACCTGCTTGAGCTTGGCTACGACCTGCACGAGGTCGGTCTGCTGGTCGATGACCTGCTCGATCGACTTGTACGCGCCCGGGATCTCGTCCACGACGCCCGAGTCCTTGCGGCACTCGACACCCTTGGTCTGCTCCGCCAGATCCCGCGCCGAGAACTTCTTCTTCGCCGCCGTCCGGCTCATCTTCCGGCCCGCGCCGTGCGAGGCCGAGTTGAAGGACTTCTCGTTGCCGAGGCCCTTCACGATGTACGAGCCCGTACCCATGGAACCCGGGATGATCCCGTAGTCGCCGCTGCCTGCGCGGATTGCTCCCTTACGCGTGACCAGCAGGTCCATGCCGTCGTACCGCTCTTCCGCCACGTAGTTGTGGTGGCAGCTGATCTCCTGCTCGAAGGAGACCTTCGCCTTCCGGAATTCCCGCCGGATGACCTCCTTGGAGAGGCTCATCATCACGGCACGGTTGTACTTCGCGTACTCCTGGGCCCAGAAGAGGTCGTCTCGATAGGCCTTCATCTCGGGGGTCGCCGCAAGGAACACCGCGAGGTCCCGGTCGACCAGGCCCTGGTTGTGCGAAAGAGCCCGGGCGACGTTGATGTGGAAGTCCGCCAGCTCGTTGCCGATGTTCCGAGATCCGGAGTGCAGCATGATCCACACCGAATCGGACATGTCTACACAAAGTTCCCAAAAGTGATTGCCTTGCCCCAAACTTCCCATTTGCCGCATTGCCCGTTCCCGCCGGAACTTCACCGCATCAGCGATGTAGTCGAACCGCTCCCACAGGTCCCCGAACCCCTTCTCCGAGAACCCGTACAACCGCCCCGGATCCAGCGCCTCGCGGTGCATCCCCGCCCCCACCGGAATCACCTGCTCGATCCGCGACCGCAGCTTCGACAGGTCCCCCGGCAGGTCGTTCGCCGTCAGGGACGTCTTCACCGCCGACATGCCGCAGCCGATGTCCACGCCCACCGCCGCCGGGCAGACCGCGTCCTTCATGGCGATGACCGAGCCGACCGTCGCGCCCTTGCCGTAGTGGACGTCCGGCATGACGGCCAGGCCCTTGATCCACGGGAGGCCGGCCGTGTTCTGCAGCTGGCGCATCGCGCTGTCCTCGACCGACGCGGGGTCGGTCCACATCCGGATCGGAACCTTCGCCCCGGGTACCTCTACATACGACATACGGAATCAATCCCCCGAAAAACACAGAAAAGTCGGAATGCGCAAAAAGCCTCGCTCTTAACCCCAAATGGGACAGGGGACCGGCGCCGGCACCAGCGTGTGCGATAGACATTGTGTCCATCCGCGCCCGAGCCGCGGCAACGTATTTAAGGGGGCCAGTGGACGTGCAGCGCAAAGCGGCGGTACGAGGAGTCCTGCCCGGCATCGCGATGTTCGCCGCGCTCGCGGTCGGCGCGGGTGCCCTGACCGGGTGCACCGGCGGCGGCAAGACCGGCGGCGGCAACGACGCGAAGGGCGGCGCGAACCAGGCCGCCCCCGCGCAGCCCGGGAAGTACCGCAGTCTGCCCGCGCCCTGTAAGGCCGGGGTCGAGAGCAAGCGGCTCAAGGGGATGCTGCCGATCCCCGACACGCTTCCCGCCCCGCAGCGCGACCAGCTGTACGCGGGCGTCGCGGACGCCTCGTACGACGGCGACCGGCACGTCGGCTGCCGCTGGAGCGCGCAGGTCCCCGAGGAGACCCGGCTGCTGTCGGTGGTCTTCGAGCGCGTGGTCTCGTACGACCGGGCCGCGATGAGCGACGACGACAAGGCGCGGCAGGTGTACGTGCGCCGGCTGACCGATGCGCACCTGCCCTTCCCCGGGCCGAGTGCGAGTCCCACGCCCGCGGCGCCGACTCCCGGGGCGCCGACGCCGCCCGCGCCCACCGCCGCCGCCCCCGGCGCGCCCGGCGCGCCTTCGCCGGGCGCGAGCACGAGCCCGACCGCGAGTCCGTCCGCGCCCGTCGAGCTCGGGTCGCGGGTGCTGGAGGGGCTCGGGAGCGAGGCGTACATCGAGGACAAGCTGAGCCCCGCCGGGGCCACGGCGGCGCAGTCGCGGACCGTGCGGATTGTGTTCCGCACCTCGAATGTCATCGTGACCGTGGAGTACGCCGTGCAGCCGGCCCTGCCCGGCGTGGTGCCGCCGAGCGGTGAAACCCAGGAAAAGGCAAGGCAGTTGGCGCAGGCTTTGGTCGAGCGTTTCAACGAGTGAGGGACGCCCGGCGCGCCCGGGGGTGACGGCGGGCACAGCATCCGGGTCTCGGGTCCGGCTACCGTTGCTCGGGTTCGCGCCCGAAGAAGTCCGACAATCGCACCTGAAGGAAACATGCACCGATCAGCCTCGCGCCTCACTCGCGTTCTCGCCTGCGCAGCCGTCCCGGTGGTCCTTGCCGTCGCCGGTTGCTCCTCCGATTCGGGCAAGGACTCGGACTCGGGCAACGGCAAGAAGTCCGACTCCTCCGCGTCTGCGAAGCCGAGCGGGAAGGCTTCGGCAGCCCTGGAGAAGGCGACGTACGCCACCCTCCCGGACCCGTGCAAGGCGCTCCAGACGGCGACGATCGACTCCCTCGTCCCGGAGGCGAAGGACAAGAACGGCGCCGCGGCCAAGTCGAACGATCTGGCCAACCGGTCGGGCTGCGCCTGGAACGGTCTGGACGAGGACGGCCTGAAGGGCTCGCAGTACCGCTGGCTGCAGGCGTCCTTCTGGCGCTACGACTCGCAGGCCGCGCTCGGCAGCGCCGACAAGCGTGCCGAGGAGAACTACAACAAGCAGGTCGAGCTCGCGAAGACGACCCAGGGCGCCGAGAACGTGAAGGCGGAGCCGGCGGAGGGCATCGGCAACCAGGGGACGTCGGTCGTCTACTCGGTGAAGAAGGACAACGTCGACCACTTCAACACGACGATCGTGGCGCGCACGCACAACGTGGTGATCACGCTCGACTACAACGGTGCCGGTCTCGAGGGTGCCGCCGCCCCGGACCAGGCGAAGCTGCTGCAGGACGCGATGGTCGCGGCGAAGGAGATCGTCGCTTCGGTGGAGGCCGCGAACCAGCAGCAGGCGCAGCAGCCGCAGTCCGAGTCGCCGCAGCCCCAGTAGTAACGGACCGGTGGTGACGGGCCGGTAGTAACGGGGCCAGGGGAGCGCTGACTTCCGGTCGGGCTTACGCTGTGCCTGCCGCGGCTTGGTAAAGGCTCGGTAAGTGCTCGGTAAGTGCTCGACAAGGGGAGGGGATCGCGGGTGGCCGCGATGCAGCTGACTCGTACGCACCGGATACTCATCGGTGTCGTCGTCGCCGGTGCCGTGGTCATCGCGGGGATCGGTTTCGCGGGTTCGTACTCCGCGGTGCGTGCCCTGGCCTTGAAGAAGGGCTTCGGCAGCTTCTCCCTGGTGTTCCCGATCGGCATCGACATGGGCATCTGCGTGCTGCTCGCGCTCGACCTGTTGCTGACGTGGATCCGGATCCCCTTCCCGTTGCTGCGTCAGACGGCGTGGCTGCTGACGATCGCGACGATCGCGTTCAACGGGGCCGCGGCGTGGCCGGACCCGCTGGGTGTGGGCATGCACGCGGTGATCCCGATCCTGTTCGTGGTGACGGTGGAGGCGGCCCGGCACGCGGTGGGCCGGATCGCGGACATCACCGCGGACCGGCACATGGAGGGCGTGCGGATCACGCGGTGGATCCTGTCGCCGATCCCGACGTTCAAGCTGTGGCGGCGGATGAAGCTCTGGGAGCTGCGTTCGTACGAGCAGGCCGTCGGAATGGAGCAGGACCGGCTGATCTACCAGGCCCGCCTCCAGGCCCGCTACGGGCGGAGCTGGCGGCGCAAGGCCCCGGTGGAGGCGTTGATGCCGCTGAAGCTGGCGCGGATCGGCGTGCCGCTGTCGCAGACGGCCCCGGAGGGGCTGGCGGCGGCGGGGATCGAGCCGGCGCTGTTGCCCCCGGTGGCGGTCGAGGCCGAGGCTCAGGCGCAGGTTCAGGTTCCGGTTCCGGCCGGGTCGATGGCTCCGGCGCTGGAGGCTCCGCTGGTGGGGGGCCCGGCGGTGGACCCGCGGCTCCAGCCGCAGCCGCAGCCCCAGCAGTTCGTCCAGCAGCCGGGCATGGTGCAGCCCGGCGTGGTGCAGCCCGGCATGGTGCAGCCCGGCATGGCGCACGCTCAGCCGCCGTTCGCGGTGGATCCGACGGCGATGCCGGCGGCGCACAGCAGTGCGTGGTTCGCGGCGCCGCTGGCTCCGCAGGCGGCGTACGAGGGCGACTACAACCCGCAGTACGTGGAGGGCCTGGAGCCGACTCCGGTCATGCCCCCGACGGGCCCGGAGGAGGAGCAGCTGTCGCAGCCCGAGCAGCAGCTGCCGATACCGGCTCCGCGCCAGGAGGACGTCGCGGAGGCCGCCGAGACGCCGGACGAGGCCGAGTTCGCCGAGGCCGCGTACAAGGTGTTCCGCGCGCTGGTCGACGAGCAGAACGACTTCCCGACGGCCGAGGCGCTCGACATACACCTCTCGGACGGCTACAACGTGACCCACCCGCGCAGCGGCTCGCTGCTGCGCCGCATGATCCCGACGTTCAAGCAGCGTTACCAGAAGGATCTGGAGAACGAGCACATCGCGTGAGCGGCAGAGCGACATGCGGAAGGGCCCGCACCCCTCGGGGGTGCGGGCCCTTCCGCATGTCACACGGCTACACGGCCAGAGCCGGGCCTCAGGCAGCGAGGAGCTTGCGCACCCGGTCCGCCCCGACCGCCAGGAGCAGCGTGGGCAGGCGCGGGCCGGTCTCGCGGGTGACGAGGAGCCGGTAGAGGAGGGCGAAGAAGGTGCGCTGGGCGACCTTCAGCTCCGGGGTGGGCTTCGCGTCGGGGTCCAGTCCGGCCATGACCTTCGGGACTCCGTAGACGAGGGTGGTGAGCCCGTCGAGGGACCAGTGCGAGTCGAGTCCGTCGAGGAGCAGGCGGAGGGACTCGCGGCCTTCGTCGTCGAGGGAGGCGAGGAGCTCGGTGTCGGGCTCGTCGCGTACGAGGGTGCGCTGGTCGGCCGGGACCTGGGTGGTGATCCAGTTCTCGGCGCGGTTCAGGCGGGGCCGGACCTCGTCGAGGGAGGTGAGGGGCTTCTCCGGCTCCAGGTCGCTGAGGATGCGCAGGGTCTGCTCGTCGTGGCCGGCGGTGATGTCGACGACGGAGGCGAGCGTGCGGTACGGCATCGGGCGCGGGGTGCGCGGGAGCTCGTGGGAGGCGACGCGGACGGCGCGGGCGTGCGCGGCGGCGTCGGCGGGCAGCACGGAGCCGTCCGCCACCTTGGCCTCCAGCTTGTCCCACTCGTCGTAGAGCCGCTGGATCTCCTGGTCGAAGGCGATCTTGAAGGACTGGTTGGGGCGGCGGCGGGCGTAGAGCCAGCGCAGCAGCTGCGGTTCCATGATCTTCAGCGCGTCGGCCGGGGTCGGGACCCCGCCCTTCGACGAAGACATCTTGGCCATGCCGCTGATGCCGACGAAGGCGTACATGGGGCCGATGGGCTGCTCGCCGCCGAAGATCCCGACGATCTGGCCGCCGACCTGGAAGGACGATCCGGGCGAGGAGTGGTCCACGCCGGAGGGCTCGAAGATGACACCCTCGAAGGCCCAGCGCATGGGCCAGTCGACCTTCCAGACGAGCTTGCCGCGGTTGAACTCGCTGAGCTTGACCGTCTCGGTGAACTCGTCCTCGGTGCAGACGTAGGTCAGCTCGGTCGTCTCGTCGTCGTACGAGGTGACCTTGGTGAAGTCCTTGCCGCATTCGCCGCAGTAGGGCTTGTACGGGAAGTAGCCGCCCTCGGCGCTGCTGCCGTCGTCCTCGGCGGCCGCGCCGGAGCCCTCGGCGGCCTCCAGCTCGGCCTCGTCGACCTGCTTCTGCTGGGGCTTCTTGCCGCCCGGCTTCTGCTTGGTGCGGTACTGGTCGAGGATCGCGTCGATGTCGCCGCGGTGCTTCATCGCGAACAGGACCTGCTCGCGGTAGGTGCCGGCGGTGTACTGCTCGGTCTGGCTGATGGGGTCGTACTCGACGCCCAGCTCGGCCAGGGAGTCGACCATGGCGGCCTTGAAGTGCTCGGCCCAGTTCGGGTACGCGGAGCCTTCGGGCGCGGGCACGGCGGTCAGCGGGCGGCCGATGTGCTGGGCGTGGGACTCCTCGGTGACGCCGGGGATGCCCTTGGGGACCTTGCGGTACCGGTCGTAGTCGTCCCAGGAGATGAGGTGACGGACTTCGATGCCCCGGCGGCGGATCTCGTCGGCGACCAGGTGCGGGGTCATGACCTCGCGGAGGTTGCCCAGGTGGATGGGGCCGGAGGGGGAGAGTCCGGACGCGACGACGACAGGTTTGCCGGGTGCTCGGCGCTCCGCCTCGGCGATGACCTCGTCCGCGAAACGGGAGACCCAGTCGGTCTCGGTGCTGCTCTGCGCCACGACACGTCCTTCTATCTCGAATGCTGGCTCCAGCCATTCTCCCAGACGCCCGCGACCTGTCTGCGGTTGTTCCCCTCGCTGTTTTCTCCCGCGAAACGGGTGGCCCTCACGTGGGATACTCGGCACTTGTCGGAACAACCAAGTGCACCCACCGGCACGACCTCACAGGAACGGCAGCTCATGGCCTCGGTCCCTTCCCTCGCTTCTTCCGTCAATCAGCGCGTCGCGGACGCCCTCGCCTCGGCCCTGCCGGAGGCCGGTGGCGCCGACCCGCTGCTGCGACGAAGCGACCGGGCCGACTTCCAGGCCAACGGCATCCTGGCGCTCGCGAAGAAGGCGAAGGCCAACCCGCGTGAGCTGGCGACGACCGTGGTGGGGTCCATCCCGACCGGTGAGCTGGACCTGATCAAGGAGATCGAGGTCTCGGGTCCGGGCTTCCTCAACATCACCGTCACCGACAAGGCGATCATCGAGACCCTCGCGGCGCGGGCGGCCGACGACCGTCTCGGCGTGGCGCTCGCCGCGAACCCGGGCACCACGGTGATCGACTACGCGCAGCCGAACGTGGCGAAGGAGATGCACGTCGGCCACCTGCGGTCCGCCGTGATCGGTGCGGCGATGGTGGAGATCCTGGAGTTCACGGGCGAGAAGGTGGTCCGTCGCCACCACATCGGCGACTGGGGCACCCAGTTCGGCATGCTCATCCAGTACCTGCTGGAGCACCCGCACGAGCTGGACCACAAGTCGGACGAGGAGGTCTCCGGCGAGGAGGCCATGTCCAACCTCAACCGTCTGTACAAGGCCTCGCGCGCGCTCTTCGACTCCGACGAGGAGTTCAAGACGCGGGCGCGGGCCCGGGTGGTGAACCTCCAGGCCGGCGAGCCGGAGACGCTGGCGCTGTGGCAGCGGTTCGTGGACGAGTCGAAGATCTACTTCTACTCGGTCTTCAACAAGCTGGACATGGACATCCAGGACCCGGACGTGGTCGGCGAGTCGGGCTACAACGACATGCTGGTCGAGACGTGCAAGCTGCTGGAGGAGTCGGGCGTCGCCGTCCGCTCGAACGGCGCGCTGTGCGTGTTCTTCGACGAGTACAAGGGCCCGGACGGCAACCCGAGCCCGCTGATCGTGCAGAAGTCGGACGGCGGTTTCGGCTACGCCGCGACCGACCTGTCGGCGATCCGTGACCGCGTCGGCAACCTGAACGCCTCGACCCTGCTGTACGTCGTGGACGCCCGGCAGTCGCTGCACTTCAAGATGGTCTTCGAGACGGCGCGGCGCGCGGGCTGGCTGAACGACGAGGTCAAGGCCGTCCAGCTGGCCTTCGGCACGGTCCTCGGCAAGGACGGCAAGCCGTTCAAGACCCGTGAGGGCGAGACGGTGCGGCTGGTGGACCTTCTCGACGAGGCGGTCGACCGGGCGACGACCGTGGTCCGGGGGAAGGACGAGGAGCGCGGCAACCTCACCGAGGAGGAGATCGTCGAGAACGGTCTCCAGGTCGGCATCGGCGCGGTCAAGTACGCGGACCTCTCCACCTCCGCGGCGCGGGACTACAAGTTCGACCTGGATCAGATGGTCTCGCTGACCGGTGACACGTCCGTGTACATCCAGTACGCGTACGCCCGGATCAAGTCCATCCTGCGCAACGCGGGCGACCGCACGCCGGTCGCGCACCCGGAGCTGGAGCTGGCCCCGGCCGAGCGTGCGCTGGGGCTGCACCTGGACGGCTTCGGTGCGCTGCTCGAGGAGGCGGCCGCGGAGTACGCCCCGCACAAGCTGGCGGCGTACCTCTACCAGCTGGCCTCCCTCTACACGACCTTCTACACGGAGTGCCCGGTCGTGAAGCCGGAGCCGGAGCTGGTCGTGGGCGAGAACCGCCTGTTCCTGTGCGACCTGACGGCCCGCACCCTCTCGAAGGGCATGTCCCTGCTGGGCATCCGGACCCCCGAGAAGCTCTGACGTTCCACCCGACTGCCCCCGGCGCACCCGCCCCGGGGGCAGTCGCGTTTCCCGGACCGGGGCGGGGCCGGCGTCACCCGTTCGGAGCGGTTTCGGGTTCGGTGGGCGGGTAGGGGACGGCGCGTCCTTCCCCTCGCCATCTCCCGGAGGCATCCGTGCCCGACAAGAACGGCCCCTACAAGCCAGGTACCCCCTGCTGGATCGACCTGATGGTGCCCGACCAGCAGGCGGCCCTCGACTTCTACTGCGGCCTCTTCGGCTGGCAGGGCGAGATCGGTCCGGCCGAGCAGGGCGGGTACTCCGTCTGCACCCTCAAGGGCAAGCCGGTCGCCGGGATCATGAAGGCGATGAACCCCGACGGCAGCATCCCCGACCCGATGCCGCCGACCGTGTGGACCACGTACCTGTCCACCGACGGCCTCGATGCCACCCTCGCGTCCGTCACCGAGCAGCGCGGTCAGGTCGTGATGGGCCCGATGGACGTCATGGACCTGGGCCGGATGGCCGTGGTCGCCGACCCGACGGGCGCCGTCTTCGGACTGTGGGAGCCGGGGACCTTCGACGGGGCGGGCATCGTCAACGAGCACGGCGCGCTGATCTGGAACGAGCTCAGCAGCGGGGACACCGGCGCCGCCGGCGCGTTCTACTCCGCCATCCTGCCGATCAGCACGGCCCCGGCCGAGACGGAAGGCGGCCCGGAGTACACGGAGTTCAAGGTCGGCGGCCGCGCGGTGGCCGGGATGATGGGCCTCGACACCCTCCCGCCCGGCACGCCCCCGAACTGGCTGCCGTACTTCCACGCCGACGACGTGGACGGCGTCCAGGCCGCGGCGGCCGGGGCCGGTGCCAAGGTCCTCATGCCCGCCTTCGACATGGTGGCGGGCCGCATGGCCGTCCTGGCCGACCCGCAGGGCGCACCGTTCGCGGTGATCAAGGCGAAGGCCCCGCAGCAGCCCGAATGACCCCTGCGCGCCCCGGCGAGCCCGTCCTCGGGGTGAGCCTCCGTTCCCGAAGCCGGAAACGGGGGCCGCCACTGCCTCTCGTGCCGCATTCCGCTGACATTGGGCCGGTGCATCGTGACGTGGCCCACAGAAATGTTCCCCCCGCCTCTCTCCTCCTTCCTGTGCCAGGTTGTTCCAGCACCGAGGGCCTAGGGGGCTCACATGAAGACCACGACACGACACCGGTTGGCTGCGGCGGTGGCAGGGGTGCTCGCCATTGACGGGGCGGTGCACCTGTACTGGGCCACCGGGGCGGTCTGGCCGGCCGCCGACGCGCGGGCGCTGTCGTTCGCCGTGCTCGGGCTGGAGGCGCCGTTCACGCCGCGCGTGGTGATCCCGCTGGCCGCGCTGCTGCTGACGGGGGCGGGGGCGGTGCTGGCGTACGCACGGGGGCGCGGCGGGCGGGTGGCCCGGCTGGTCACGGGTGCGGTGGCGGCGGGGCTGGCGGTGCGGGGGCTCGCGGGGGTCGGGTGGGTGGCGGGGGTGCTGGAGAGCCCGGCGGACGGTCCGTTCTACGTGCTCAACCTGCTGCTGTACACGCCGGTTTGTCTGGGGCTCGCGTGGGCGGCGGCCCGGCTGTTTTCGTCACCGCCGGTCCTTGGTGCGCACCCCGCCGGGGGTGAACTCGCCGGCGCCGGTCGGCGTCGCCGTACCGGCTGACGGCCACCCGGAACGGGCCCCGGCAGCCGTTCGGCCGCCGGGGGTCGTTCCGGTTCCCGGCGGGCCGGGTTCACGACCTGCCGCTGCACTTCTTCATGGCCTCGTAGGCCTCCGGCGATTCCTTCAGGCCGAGCCCCTCCAGCGCGTGGTCACCTGTCCGCGGATCGGGATCGGGAAAGTTCGCGAAGCCGCCCGCCCGCATGCACGCGGTGAGCGCCTGCGACTGTGCGAGCAGCGCCGGGTCCAGCGGGGCGGCCGGACGGCGCCCTTCGCAGGCGGCTTCGGCCTCCTTCACCTTGGCCGGATCCGCCTTGTCCCAATCCAGGAGCGGAATCCCGGAAGCACTCCCCCTCACCGGCAGGCCTTTTTCGGCGAGACACTGGAAAAAGTCAGCCATTTCCGGGTCAATCTGCCCCTTGCCTTTTCCGGATGGTGAGACGGAGGGTGAAGCCGCGCGCGGAGCGGGCGAAGAAGCGGAATCCTCCCCTGCGCAGCCGGACAGTGCAAGAAGCGCCAGTACAGCGGGGGTTGCAAGCGATCGGGCACACGGAAAGGGCACAGCAAGCCTCCTAAGGCACCTCGTATCGCCGGATACCTTAGGTCAACGAGTCGGCCGAATTCCTGTACTCCAGGACAGTTGCCAGCCATCCAGATGCGTGATCCACTCCATGGCGGTCGAAGCCCCGTCCGCAATGACCGAGATCCTGTCCCGAAATTGCGACAGTTTGTCCGAAAGGCATGACTGATGAAGCTTCGTAATTCCCTGCGCACCGTCGCGGCCGCCGGCCTGGTCCTCGGCGCGGTCGCCGTCGGCACCGGCTCGGCCTCCGCCGCCGAGAAGGACGGCTGGCTCACCGACGGCGAGCTCGGCCTGTTCTGCTGGCAGGACCAGTCGAACTCGGTCCTCGACCTCTACGTGAACGACATCAACTTCTACAACGACTACTTCAAGGGGACGAAGAGCTGCAACCAGCAGCTCACGGACAACAACACGGAGTCCTGGTCGAACCGGGACACCTACACGTGGAAGGTCTACACGGGCTCGGGCGGCCAGGGCTACCAGGCCACCCTCGGGGCCGGCACCAGGGGCAACTTCAACTCGACCTTCTTCAACCAGATCTCCTCGGCCTTCTACTTCTAGGCCCGCGCGGGAAGCCGGCGCCGCCCGTCGTCCGCGGGCGGCGCCGCCCCGCGTCGCCGCCGCCCCGCAATCCGGAGCCACCATGTTCTCGCCGCACGCCCCCCGCGCCGCCCTGGCGGCCTCCGCAGCCGTACTGGCGCTCCTGCTGACCGGGTGCTCGCAGCCGGGCGACGGCAAGGCCGGCGCCGGCGCCGACCCCGACGCCGGCAAGGAGCCCGCCATCGGCGCCGTACCGGCGCTGCTCGAAAGCCGGAGCCTGGTCTTCCCGTTGGCCCCGTACACCCCGGACAGCCGGCAGCTCGGCCTGCTCGACGAGGCGCAGGACGTGCTCATCGACCAGTGCATGCAGCGCTACGGATTCCGCTACCAGCAGCGGCGCAAGGCCGACGCGAAGGTCAAGCAGGACGAGAACCGCCGCTACGGGATCTCCGACCCGGCCGAGGCGGCCGCGTCCGGCTACGTGAACCCCCAGTTCGGCCAGACCACGAAGCCTCCGCAGCCGTCCCTCGGCCCCAACGAGAAGCTCGTCCTCCACGGCCTGGAGGTGGACCCGTCCCTGAAGGTCCCGATGAGCCAGGAGGAGGCCGAGAAGTCCGACGTGGCCACCACGGTCGTCAGCGGCCAGAAGGTCCCGGCGGGCGGCTGCCTGCGCGAGAGCGCGCTGAAGCTGTTCGCACCCACCCAGGACACGGTGGACGGCATGATCGCCCAGAGCCACGGCCTCGAAGCCTACGGCCGCGCCCAGAAGGACAGCCGGGTGGTCGCGGCGACCAAGGCCTGGAGCGAGTGCCTGGGCAGACACGGCTACGACTTCACCGACCCGACGGGCATGCCGCCGGGCATCACCGAGGCCACCCTCAGCAGCCCGCAGGCGGTCACCATGGCCACCCAGGACGTGGCCTGCAAGAAGGAAACCAACCTGATCGGCATCTGGTACACGGTCGAAGTCGCCTACCAGCAGCGGGCGATCGAGCGGAACGCGGAGACGCTGGACCTCGCGAAGAAGCAGCTCGACGCCCGGATGAAGCTGGCCGCGACCCTCCTTAGCGGAGGCTGACCCGGACCTCGCACCAGACGACCTTGCCGGGTGAGCGGGGCAGCACGCCCCAGTCGTCGGCGACCGCCTCGACGAGGGTCAGCCCGCGGCCGGGCGGCCCGCCGCTGATGCGGGACAGGCCCGGCCCGCTGTCGTGCACCTCGATCCGGACGGCGGAGTCGGTGCCGATCAGGCGGAGCAGGTAGCCGCGCCCGCGGGGGACGCCGTGGCGCAGGGCGTTGGTGGCTAGCTCGCTCACGCAGAGCAACATGTCCTCGTGGCGGGCGGTGACGCCCCAGGCGCGCAAGGTGTCACGTGTGAAGTGGCGTGCAGCCGCGATTGTTTGTGGTGAGCGCAGGTAGAGGCGTTCGCGCACGAGGGCCGCCTGAGTCTGTGGATTCACGGGACGATCGTCGCCGTGCGTGACTACCGTGGAGCAGTACGCCGACCCGTACTCATGGATGAGTACGGGTCGGCACGGGGTATCGCGCGTGCGCGGGCGGGGAGTTCACAGTCATGCCACCAAGGAAGCGCCCACGGCCGAACGCGACGACCATGAAGATGGTCGGCAAGCAGGTGGCCGTCGGCCGGACCGCCAAGAACCTGACCCAGAAGCAGCTCGGCGAGCTCGTACGACTGGACGAGCAGTCCATCGCGTCGATCGAGCAGGGACGTCGCGCCTTGATGCCGAACGTCGCGGAGCTGATGGACCAGCATTTGGGCCTGCCGGGGCTGCTGGCCGTGGCGGCCCATGAGATGCCCGAGGTGGACGCGACACCGCCGTGGGCCGAGGAGTACATGGAGCTGGAGCGGCAGGCGATCGCCCTGTCCTGGTTCGACAACCAGGTGGTGCCGGGTCTGCTCCAGACGGAGAACTACGCCCGGTCCGTCTTCACGTGCCGCGTCCCGGCCCACCCGGCGGCGGAGATCGAGGCACTGACCCGTGGGCGCGTGGCGCGTCAGCAGATACTGCGCCGCGAGGTCCCGCCGACGCTGAGCTTCGTCGTCTGGGAGGCGGTCCTGCGCGACCGGCTCGGCGGCGACGATGTGTACGAGGAGCAGCTCCGCCGCCTGCGGGACTGCGCCGATCTGCCGGACGTGAGCTTGCAGGTGATGCCGTTGGGGCGAACCTCGCACGCGGGCCTCAACGGCGCCTTCACCCTCCTGGAAACCCCTGACCACCGGCACCTCGGCTACACCGAAAGCCAGCGCGGCAGCCACCTGATCTCGGACCCGGATGAGGTCAGCATCCTGTCTCGCAAGTATGCGATGCTGCGGACTCAGGCCCTCAACACCGAGCTGACGCGGGGCCTGTTGGACCGCCTGCTAGGAGAGACATGAGCGCCACCACCGCACTGACGTGGTTCAAGTCCAGCTATAGCGGCGACGAAGGCGGCGCCTGCCTGGAGGTCGCGGTCGCCTGGCGGAAGTCCTCGTACAGCGGCGACGAAGGCGGCCAGTGCGTCGAGGTCGCCGCGTGCGCCGACACCGTCCACGTCCGCGACTCCAAGGTCACCGACGGCCCCGTCCTGGACCTCGCCCCCGCCGCCTGGGCGAGCCTCACCGACTGGGCCCGCTCCGGGCGTTGATCAGTTCGGCCAGGCCGTCCAGCAGGCGGGTCAGGCCGTAGTTGAACTGGAAATCCGGCTCGTCGGAGCCGGTGAACGCGTCGGATTCCAGGAGCCGCGTCACCGCCGGGTGGGTGTCCGGGCCGGTGAGCAGCCGCAGCATGCGCACGTACTGGCCGACGACCTGATCCGGTGAGACGCCGCTCTTGATGATGGCGTCCATCATGTCGGCGGCCATCGTGGCCTCGTTCCGTACGAGGCCGCCGATGAGGATGATCGTGGAGAGCTTCTCGCTCTCCCTCAGGGCGGTGCCGGCCATGGCGGCGAGGCCGCGTTCCATCCAGGCGAGCTGGTTCGGGGTGGCCGGCGGGGCCGTGATCGGGATGCGCAGGATCCACGGCTTGGTCATGAGGAGCGTGCGCTGCGCGTACGCCCAGTCCGACAGGAGTTCGCGCCAGCCCCGGTCGGCCGCGTCCGGCGGGAGCGGCGGCGGGGTGCCGACGCCCGCGTCCGACATCAGGATGTACAGCTCTTCCTTCGCCGTGACGTACCGGTAGAGGGACATCGTCGAGACGCCCAGCTCCTTGGCCACCCGGCCCATGGAGACGGCGTCCATGCCCTCCGTGGCGGCGAGCGCGACGGCCGCGTCCACGATCCGCGGGAGGGTGAGGGTGGGGCGCGGGCCCTTGCCGGGGCGTTCTCGCAGGCCCCAGGCCATGGCCAGGCTCGCCGGGAGTCCGGTCTCGTCCTGCTCTTCTTCCTTCGCCATTTCCGCCCCTCCCCTCATTCGTCGTTGACCCACATCCTAGTTCTGTGTATTACTTACACAGAAGCGCGTAACCCATACGCAGAAGGGAGACCGGCCATGGAGCTCGGTATCCACGCCACCGGCCTGACCAAGTCCTACGGAGCCGTGCGCGTCCTCGACGGCATCGACCTCGCCGTCCCGCGCGGCAGCGTCCTCGCCCTCCTGGGCCCCAACGGCGCCGGGAAGACGACCACCGTCCGGATCCTCGCCACCCTCACCGACCCCGACGCCGGCACCGCCCGGGTCGCGGGCCACGACACCGCCTCCGCGCGGGCCCGCGTACGCCGCGCCATCAGCCTCACCGGGCAGTCCGTGGCGGTCGACGACCTCCAGACCGGCGGCGAGACGCTGCGCATGATGGGCCGGCTCCGCGGGCTGCGGCCGCGCGCGGCCCGGGCCCGGGCCGACGAGCTGCTGGAGCGCTTCGGGCTCACCGAGGCGGCCGACCGGACGGCGAAGACGTACTCGGGCGGGATGCGGCGCCGCCTCGACCTCGCCGCGAGCCTGGTCTCGCGGCCCGAGGTGATCTTCCTGGACGAGCCGACGACCGGACTCGACCCGCGCAGCCGCCAGGACCTGTGGGACCTCGTACGGGAACTGCGCGCCGACGGCACGACCGTGCTGCTCACCACCCAGTACCTGGAAGAAGCCGACCGGCTCGCCGACCGCGTCGCCGTGCTCGCCGACGGCCGCGTCGCCGCCGAGGGCACGCCGGCGGAGCTCAAGTCCCGGGTGGACGGGCACCGGTTGGACCTCACGCTCACCGACCTGGCCGCCTACGAGGCGCTGCGCGACCGCGCGGTCCACCTCGACCCGGAAGAGCTCGTCCTGGGCCTGGCCACCGACGGGAGCGCCGCACACGTGCGGGCTCTGCTCGACGAGATCGACCCGGACCGTACCGCCGTCGACCGCTTCGCGGTCCGCACGGCAACCCTCGACGACGTGTACCTCGCCCTGACGGGAGCCGCCCGATGACCACCGCCACGACGTCCGCCGCATCCACCGCGCCGGCCGCCACCGCCACCGCGCCCGCCGCGCCTGCCGCAGCGGCCTCCATCGCCGCCACGGCCCTCGGCCTGGCGGGCCGCAGCATCCGCATCAGCCGCCGTAGCCCCGACGCGCTGATCGCCGCGCTGATGATGCCGGTCATGCTGATGCTGATCTTCGTCTACTTCTTCGGCGGCGCCATCGACACGGGGACCGAGTACGTGACCTACGTGGTGCCCGGCGCCATGCTGCTGTGCGCGGGCTTCGGCGCGGCGAGCACCGCCGTCAGCGTCGCGGACGACATGAAGAACGGGATCGTCGACCGATTCCGCTCCCTGGACATCGGCGGCATCCCGATCCTCGCCGGACACGTCACGGCTTCCGTGCTGCGGAACCTGCTGTCCACCACCCTGGTCCTCGCCGTCTCCCTCGCCATCGGCTTCCGGCCCGAGGCGGGCCCGCTCGCCTTCCTGGCGGCGGCCGGGCTGCTGTTCGCGTACATCACGGCGATCTCGTGGCTGGCGGCGGTGCTGGGACTGCTCGCCAAGTCCCCCGAGGCAGCGGGCGGGTTCACCTTCCTGATGATGTTCCTGCCGTACCCGTCCAGCGCCTTCGTGCCGATCGACACCATGCCGAGCTGGATGCACGGCTTCGCCGAGCACCAGCCGCTGACTCCGGTGATCGAATCCCTGCGCGCGCTGCTGCTGGCGCAGCCCGCGGGGAACTCCCCCTGGGTGGCCCTCGCCTGGTGCGCGGGCATCACGACGGTGGCCGTCACCCTGGCGGGCGTCCTGTTCCGCGGCCGGACCCGCTGAGGGCCCGGCCGTGCACTCCGCTCAGCGGCTCAGCGGTTGAGCGGGTAGGAATGGCGGCCCGTGGCTTCGTCGATCTCGCTGTGGGCCTTCTGCAACATCTGCGAGGCGAGATCCATGAGCGCACGGGCGCCCGCGATCTCTTCGCCGACCCTCAGCTGCTCCGGGTCGGACGGGTGGCGCATGGCGTAGCCGTGCGCCCTGATCTCGGAGCCGTCCCCGAGTCTTACCAGGGCCGCCGCACTGGTGCGGTGGCCTTCCTCGGTGAATTCGAGATCCACATGCCACCCAACGAGTGTGGACATGGTGCATCACCTCCAGGGGGTCACCCTGCCTCCAGGGTGCGCCTCCGGACGGTGGGGCGCGACCGGGGGCCCCGGGGCCCCTATGCGACGCTGCCGTGAAGCACGTAGCGCTTCCCGCCGATGCCGCGTACGCCCGGCGTCTCCTTGGTGAGCCGGGTCGTCTCGTGGGCGATCGGGCTGGCGAGGAAGGCCATGTGCTCGTCGTCGCCGGTGAACTCGGCGTAGTTCAGGACGCGGCTGCCGTCCAGGCTGTAGTGGAAGTGCGCCGACAGCAGTCCGGGGGTGGCCTCGGTGAGCGGGCCGTCGAGCAGCCGGTCGATGACGTTGCGCTGCGCGGCACGGCCGTCGACGTCGAAGGTCGGCACCACGACGCGGGTGGGGACGCTCCCGGTGTCGAAGACGGTGCTGCGGTAGCGCTCGAAGGCGATGGGGGCGCTGCGTTCGATGTCGGTGCCGTCGGTGCCGAGGCCGCGCAGCGGTTCGGGGGCGCGGAAGGCGCGGCCCGAGGCGAGGTAGGACTCGACGCCCGTCCACTGCTCGTAGGTCCACACGTTCTCGCCCTCGGTGCTCACGTAGCAGCTCTGCGACAGCAGGCCCTCGGGGCGGGGGGCGGCGGACCACTCGGCGACTATGGCGTCGGCTGCGGCCCGCTGGATCTCGGCGGTGCCCACGAAGAGGGGGGTGATGAGCGCCAGCGTCGAGTCCGGGCGGTCGATGGTGGGGTGGAGGGGCGTGGCCATGTCTGTCTCCTTGTGTGTCTTTTCCCGGGGGCCGAGGCTACGCCGCGCCCTGCCCGGATCCGGGCAGGGCGCGGGGTGGGTCGGTGGGCGCCTCAGCCGGTGGTCTGGGGCTGGTTCACGGGGTGGTCGGCGTGGCTGGCGTCGTCGTCCGCGGGTGCCTGGGACGGGAGTCCGATGTCTTTCGCGGTCTCCGGGGAGGCCTGCGACGGATCCTCGGGTCCGGTCCGGCGACCGGTGTTGCGCAGCAGGATCGCCACGGCCACGGCCAGCACGGTCACGACGACGGCGCAGGTGAGGGCGACGGCGTGCAGGCTGTCCAGGAACGCGGCCCGGGCGGTGTCCAGGAGGTCGCCGCTGAGCTGCTGCGGGAGTTCGGCGGCCGCGCGGACCGCGCCGCCGAGTGATTCCCCGGCGGATTCGGTGGCGTCGGCCGGGAGGGCGCCGAGGTCGCTGCCCGCGATGCCGTCCCGGTAGACGGCGCTGCCGATGCTGCCGAGGATGGCGAGGCCGAGTGCCCCGCCGAGTTCGTTGCCGGTCGAGGTGACGGCCGAGGCGGAGCCGGCCCGCTCGGGCGGTGCGGCGCTGACGGCCATGTCGGTGCCGAGGACGCCCATGGCTGCCAGGCCCACGAACAGGACGACGGTTCCGGTCACGAGCACGGCCAGGCCCGTGGCGTCGACCTGGGTGATGATGCCGAAGCCGACGGCCGCGACCAGCAGGCCGAAGGCCATGACGAACGCGGGGCGGACGTGGCGTGCCACGGAGGGGGTCAGGAGGGCCACCGGGATGCCGGCGAGGGTCATCGGCAGCGTCCACAGTCCGGCCTCCAGCGGCGGGAGGCCGTGGACGAGCTGGAGGTACTGGGCGGCGAAGAAGTTGATGCCCATCATGACGCCGCTGTTCAGGAGCAGGGCGACGATCGCGATGTTGAACCGGGCGGTGCTGAACAGGGCCAGGTCCAGGAGCGGGTCGGCGCCGGCGCGCTGGCGGCGGACGAAGGCCCATCCGGCGAGTGCTCCCGCGACGATGACCGCGGCGGCGACGGGGGTCGGGCCCTGCTCCGCGATCTGCTTGATGCCGTAGACGACGGCGAGGACGGCGATCAGCGACAGGAGTGCGCTGACGAAGTCCACCCGGCCGGCGTCGTCGGTGCGGTACTCGGGCAGCAGCTTCGGGCCGAACACCAGCAGGAGCACCATGACGGGCACGCCCATGAGGAAGACCGCGCCCCACCAGAAGGCGTCCAGGAGCGCGCCGCCGACCAAGGGTCCGAGGGTGGCTCCGACCATGAAGCTGGTCATCCAGATGCCGATGGCGCGCGAGCGCTGGACCTCGTCGTGGAACATGTTGCGGATGAGCGCCATGGTCGACGGCATCAGTGTCGCGCCGGCGATTCCGAGGAGTCCGCGGGTGACGATCAGCATCTCGGCGCTGTGGGAGAAGGCCGCGAGGACGGACGCGCCGGCGAAGGCAGCGGCGCCGTACAGGAGCAGCCGGCGGCGGCCGATGTGGTCGCCGACGGTGCCCGCCGTGACCATCCAGCCGGCGATCATGAATCCGTAGATGTCGACGATCCAGAGCAGCTGGGTGCTGCTCGGGCGCAGGTCCTCACTGAGGTCGGGCACCGCCAGGTGCAGCACCGTGAGGTCCATCGAGACCAGGAGGGTGGGGAGGGCCAGCATGGCCAGCCCGATCCATTCCCTCCTGCCTGCCTTGGCCGGAGCAACCACCATGTGGGGTACCTCTCTTATTACGTAGAACCGACGTGGTTGTCGGGGCAGGTCCGGCCATCGTCTTCCGGGCGATTCGCCGCAACCAACCGGATTGACGTTGATCTGTCATGTTCGGCCGGGATACGACGTCGGGTTACGCGTCGAGGCCCCGGTGGAGGTGGTAGCGCTTGTAGCCGATGGGGCGGACGCCGGGCATGTCCTGTGCGATCCGCAGGGACCGGTGCCGGGTGGCTCCTTCGAGGAACTCGACGTGCGCCTCGTCGCTCACCCATTCCGCGAAGTTGATCACGCGGGTGCCGTCGAGGCTGAGGTGGAAGTGGGAGGCGATCAGGCCGGTCTGCTCGTCGGCCGGTGCCGTTTCGAGGTTTCCCACGACCTGGGCGACGATCGTCTCCTGCCGGTTCGCGCCGTCCACGTCGAAGCTGGCGGCGACCACGGCGCCCGGTGCGCCCGCGGTCGGGTCGGCCACGACGCTGCGGTGCAGGCGGAACTGGATCGGCTCGACTCGGGCCGGGCCGGCGGGCAGGCTGCGCAGGAACGACCGGTAGACGGTGTCGTCGGTGCACTGCGCGTACGTGAGCACCGTGTCGTGGTCGGTGCTCAGGTAACAGGAGAGGTGGAGGATCCCCTCGGGCCAGGGCGTCGCCTGCCAGGCGGCGACGATCTCGTCGAGGACGGCTCGTCCCTGGTCGGCGCCGTCGACGAACCAGTAGCTCATGTACCGGACGTGCGCGTCGGGGCGGGCGATCCGCGCCGGGGTGGCCTGCGGAGCGGTGGATTCGGTCGTGGTCTGGTCGGTCGTGGTCATGGTCGTCTCCTGCGAGGGGGCATCGGGTCGGGAGCGGTTCACTCGCCGGGATCGCCGAAGTGGCGGTGCAGGGCCTTGGCGAGGTCTCCGTCTCCGCTGACCCAGGCCACGTATCCGTCGGGCCGGATCAACAGGGCCTCGGCGGCGGCCGGTTCGCCCGGCTGTGCGGGGCGGGCGGCGCGGGCGCGGACCACCTGCACCCGGTCGCCCCAGGCCTGGGCGGTCTTCGCCGGCTCGGGGTCGTTCCCGAGGCTCAGCAGCAGGCCGCGAGCGGGGTGCAGCAGCCGGGTGGTGGTGGTCTGGCGGCCGTCGGCCAGGACCAGGTGGGTGTCGGGCATCCGCATGCCGAGCAGCGGGTGGTCGCCGAGGGCGGTCAGGTCGTAGCGGATGTCCAGACCGCTGACCAGTCCGGCCAGGTGGCGGGCGGCCGTGTCGTCGCCGAACACCCGGGTGAGGATCTCGCGCAGCGGCTGCATCTCCTCGCCGCCGAGGAACAGCGTGGCCTGGGCCCGGGTGTTCTTCAGCAGTTCCGCGCCCACCGGGTGGCGTTCCTCGTGGTAGGTGTCCAGGAGGTCCTCGTGCGCGCGGCCGGCCAGGACGGCGCCGAGCTTCCAGCCGAGGTTCACTGCGTCCTGGATGCTCACGTTCATGCCCTGTCCGCTGGCGGGCAGGTGGATGTGCGCGGCGTCTCCGGCCAGCAGCACCCGGCCGCGCCGGTATTCGCTCGCCTGGCGCGCCGCGTCGGAGAACGAGCTCACCCACACCGGGGTGGCGGCGGAGATGTCGTCTCCGCTGACCCGCTTCCAGGCCTCGGCGACCTCGGTGAACGACGGCCGTTCGGTGCGCTGCCGGTAGGGGCGCCCGTGCTCGAAGACGACGACGCGCATCATGTCCGCACCCAGGGGCGCGGCCAGCAGCATGCCGCCCGGGCGGCGTGCGCCCGACCACAGCTTGGGCAGTTCGAAGTCCTTGACGTCGGCGAGGAGCAGCTCCGCGGTGGCGTCGGTGCCGGGGAAGTCGAAGCCGCCCGCCCGGCGTACGAGGCTGCGGCCGCCGTCGCAGCCCACCAGGTAGCGGGCCGTCAGGCGCCGTTCCCCCTCCGGGGTCCGCACCTGCACCTCGACGTGCTCGCCGGTGTCGGTGAAACCGGTCACCCCGTGGCCACGCCGGACGTCGGCGCCGAGTTCCGCGGCCCACTCCGCCAGCACGCTCACCGTGCGCGCCTGCGAGATGCCGGTGACGCTGGCGTGCTCGCCGTCCCCGACCGCGAAGTCGACCGGCACGCTGCCGAAGTGGCCTCCGGGTGAGCGCTTCAGTTCGCCGAGCCGGGGGAGCAGCCCGCGCTGGTCGAACACCTCCAGGGTGCGCGCGGTGAACCCCATGCCGCGGGATTCGGCGCTGGGGCTGCTCTCCTTCTCCAGGACGATGACCTCGGCGCCGGCGAGCCGCAGTTCGCCGGCGAGCATGAGGCCAGCGGGCCCCGCGCCGACGACGATGACGTCCGTATGTGTGTCCGTGTCCGTGTCCATTGCTTCGCGCACTTCTGTCCTACTCATCGGTCGTGACCACGGTGATGGCACCGGTCGGGCAGCAGTCGGCGATGTCCTGCAGCAGTTCGAGGCGGTCCGCCTCGCCGGTGTCGTCCGACTGCTCGACGGCGATGCCGTCGTGGTCCAGCCGGAACAGGTCGGGGCCCATCACCTCGCACATTCCTGCGCCGAGGCACAGCGTCCGGTCGACCTGCGCGGTGGCTCGCATGGTGGCTCTCCTTGCCCTGAGGTCTCGTGTGGATGGCTCGGGCGGCCGGCTCGTACGCGGCCGCCCGGACCGGCGCGTCAGGCCTGCGGCGTGCCGGAGGCGACGACCGGCAGTGCGGCCAGCCGGCGGATCGCCCAGCTGTCGATGAAGCGCAGCTGGTCGCGCGGGACGTCCAGGGACAGGCCGGGGAAGCGCTGGAGCAGGGCGGGGATGGCGATCTCGCCCTCCAGCCGGGCCAGGGCCGCGCCCATGCAGTTGTGCAGGCCGTGTCCCAGGCCGACGTGGCGCGGGCCGGTGCGGCCGATGTCGAGGCGCTCGGGGTCGGTGAAGTGGCGGGGGTCGCGGTTGGCCGCCTGCAGTGCGGCGATGACCGGGGCGCCGGCGGGCAGGACGGTGCCGGCCAGTTCGGTCTCCTCGGTGGTGACGCGGAAGAGCGCCGTGCTGAGGGCTCCCTCGTAGCGCAGCAGTTCCTCGACGGCGCTGCCGGCCAGTTCGGGGGACGTACGGAGGCGGTCGGCCTGGTCCGGGTGGTCGAGCAGGGCCAGCATGGCGTTGCCGATGAACCCGCGGACGGTGTCGCTGCCGCCCATGATCATGGCGGCCACCATGCCGACGAGCTCGTCGGCGTCGAGCCGGTCGCCGTCGTCGTCGCTGGTCTGGATCAGGGCCGAGGTCAGGTCGTCGCCGGGGTTGCGACGCTTGTCCTCGATGAGTTCGGCGGCGTACTCGCAGATCCGGCCGAAGGCGGCGGGGGCCTCGTGGATGAGGGCGGGATCGGAGGGGAACGCCTGATTGAGGGCGGCGACCAGCTCACGGTGGCGTTCGATGCGGAAGCCGAGGATCTCGCCGAGCACGCCGGCGGACACCTCGCCCGCGTAGTCGTCCATGACGTCGAAGCGCTCGCGCCGGGCGCAGTCGTCGAGGGTGCGCTGGACCAGGGCGGCCACCGTCTCGCGCCACTGCTCGACGCGACGGGTGGTGAAGGTGCTCATGGCCAGGCGGCGCAGCCGGGTGTGCACGGGCGGGTCCACGACGGCGATGCCGCGCTCCAGGATGGTGCCCTCGGCCGCGACCAGGCCGGCCGCCTTGAACTCGTCGTTGCCCCAGGTGCCGCCTTCGGTGCTGAACCGGGGGTCGGCCAGCACGGTCTTGACGTCCTCGTAGCGGGTCACGATCCAGGTGGGGACGTCACCGACCGGGAAGTCGAACCGGTGGACCGGCGAGTTCTCCTGCAGCCAGGTCAGGGTGGGGTACGGGTCCTGGTAGTACTCGGGGGAGAACAGTGCGGTCGGGGGACCCGCTATGGCCGACAACGTCATGGTCGATTCGATCCTTTTCTCTGTTCGGGTCTGGTGCGGCGGTGGGGCGGTACGTCGGTTGCGGCGGCGCGGTGCGTCAGCGCTTGTTCCACGTGTCGGTGTCGGGCGCGAAGAAGTCCAACAGCTGCGGGATGAACGCCCCGGAGCGGGCCGCGGTGTTGACGAGCCCGTGGACGTAGGTGGCCAGCGTCTCGACGTCCGTGCCGCTCAGGGCCGCGTACGGCGCCCGGTCCAGGCGGTCCGTCTCGCGTTCGACCTCGTCGCGCAGGGCGGCGCCCCGGGCGGTCAGCGCACCGTCGGCGTCCACGAGGTCGCGGGCCAGCAGCCGCTCGCGCGCGGCCGACCAGTCGGCTTCGACCCAGCCGCGCTGCGGCATGACGATTTCCTTGGCCATGCCGTGCTTGCTCGCGCAGTCGATGACGAGGGCCTCGACGCCGGTCAGCTCGAAGTAGCCGAGCACCGCGATGTGCCCGTCGCCGCGGTGCTCGCGCAGCATGGTCGCCGCGTGCCACAGGGCGATGTGCGGGGTTTCGGGCTGTTCGAGGGCGGCGTTGGCGGCGTACAGGGGGCGGCCGGGGAAGGCACAGCCGGCAGCCGCCTCGGCGGCGAGCTTCGCCGCATGGGCCAGCTCCGGCGACTCCACGGTGTCGGCGCCGAGGAGTCGTTCGAGCGCGGTGCCGGCGGCGGACTGGCGTGCGAGGACGGCGCGTTCGGGCGACACCTGGTCCCAGAGCGCGGGAACGCGCTGCGCGATGTAGCCGGGGGCGAACGCGTTGAAGACCGCGGTCACGACCGGTGCGTCCACCCGGCCGAGCGGCGAGGCGCGGCTGGCGAGGTAGATGCTCGACGGGTCGGTGACGTCGAACTGCGCGAGTTCGTTCCCCAGGTCCGCGGTGAAGTAGGGGATCGAATGCAGTGCATTGATTGCCTGCGCGCAGCGTCGCGCATATGAAGTCATAGTGCCCTCAAGGAACGTCGGGGAGCGGGTCCGGAGAGAAACTCCGGCGGCCTCCCGTCGCGAAATTGGTTGCGTCCAAGATCCGGGGGGATGACGAGGAGTCTCTTCGGCGGCGCGACGCCGGGCAAGCAGGTCGGCGAAAGAATGTCATGACGCGAGGGGAACGTCAGGGGAATGAACCCATTGGAGTTGATCTCCGACGGCGACCGTGGGAAGGGTGGCTCGAAATGTCGAACGTGAGAAGAATCGAGCCGTCGTGCGCAAGGTACTCATCGCCAACCGTGGCGAAATCGCTGTCCGCGTTGCTCGGGCCTGCCGGGACGCCGGGATCGCGAGCGTAGCCGTCTACGCCGATCCGGACCGGGACGCTCTGCACGTCCGCGCGGCCGACGAAGCGTTCGCATTGGGCGGTGACACCCCGGCCGCGAGCTACCTGGACATCTCCAAGGTCCTCCAGGCCGCCGCCGACTCCGGTGCGGACGCCATCCACCCCGGATACGGATTCCTGTCGGAGAACGCCGAATTCGCCCAGGCCGTCATCGACGCCGGCCTGACCTGGATCGGCCCGCCCCCACAGGCCATCCGCGACCTCGGCGACAAAGTCGCCGCCCGCCACATCGCGCTGCGCGCCGGCGCACCCCTGGTCGCCGGCACCCCCGACCCCGTCTCCGGGGCCGACGAGGTCGTCACGTTCGCCAAGGAACACGGCCTGCCCATCGCCATCAAGGCGGCCTTCGGCGGCGGCGGCCGCGGCCTCAAGGTCGCCCGCACCCTCGAAGAAGTACCCGAACTCTACGACTCCGCCGTCCGCGAGGCCGTCGCCGCCTTCGGCCGCGGCGAATGCTTCGTCGAGCAGTACCTCGACAAGCCCCGCCACGTCGAAACCCAGTGCCTGGCCGACTCCCACGGCAACGTGGTCGTCGTCTCCACGCGTGACTGCTCGCTGCAGCGCCGCCACCAGAAGCTGGTCGAAGAGGCCCCCGCCCCGTACCTGAACGAGGCCCAGAACGCCGAGCTGTACGCCGCGTCCAAGGCCATCCTGAAGGAAGCCGGCTACGTCGGCGCCGGCACCGTCGAGTTCCTCGTCTCCGCCGACGGCCTCATCTCCTTCCTCGAGGTCAACACCCGCCTCCAGGTCGAACACCCGGTCACCGAAGAAGTCGCCGGCATCGACCTGGTCCGCGAAATGTTCCGCATCGCCGACGGCGAGGAACTCGGCTACGGCGACCCCGTCCTGCGCGGCCACTCCATCGAGTTCCGCATCAACGGCGAAGACCCCGGCCGCGGCTTCCTGCCCGCCCCCGGCACCGTCACCAAGTTCAACGGCCCCTCCGGCCCCGGCGTCCGCCTCGACGCGGGCGTCGAGACCGGCTCCGTCATCGGCCCCGCCTGGGACTCCCTCCTCGCGAAGCTGATCATCACCGGCGCCACCCGCGAACAGGCCCTCCAGCGCGCCGCCCGCGCCCTCGCCGAGTTCGAGATCGAAGGCATGGCCACCGCCATCCCCTTCCACCGCGCCGTCGTCACCGACCCCGCATTCGCACCCGCCGAGGGCCCCTTCACGGTCCACACCCGGTGGATCGAGACCGAGTTCGTCAACGAAATCCCCGCGTTCGCGGCCCCGGCCGTGGACGACACCGAAGACGACATCGAGGACGAGCCCGGCCGCGAAACGGTCGTCGTCGAGGTCGGCGGCAAGCGCCTGGAGGTCTCCCTCCCCTCGTCCCTCGGCATGACCCTGGCCCGCACCGCCGCCGCAGGCGGCGCGAAGCCCAAGCGCCGCGCGGCCAAGAAGTCCGGCCCCGCCGCCTCCGGCGACACCCTCGCCTCCCCCATGCAGGGCACGATCGTCAAGGTCGCGGTCGAGGAAGGCCAGCGCGTCGAGGAAGGCGAGCTCATCGTCGTCCTCGAAGCCATGAAGATGGAACAGCCGCTCAACGCACACCGCTCCGGCACCATCGTCGGCCTCACCGCCGAAGTCGGCGCATCCCTCACCTCCGGCGCCACCATCTGCGAGATCAAGAACTGACGGATTCAGCCGCATCGGGGCAGGGGTAGCGGCATCTCTCCTTTAGCTTCTCTCTAGGAAACCCAAATCGCTGCTGGATAACCAGCCAACCCGTGACGAAATATCACCGGGGTTTGAATTGGGCTCCATTATGGACGCTTCTTTTGTTGCGGAGACTCCTTAACAGCTTCCGCTGAAAGGAACCCTGAGATGCTCGAGGAGAGGTACATGGACGCTGCCGTGATTGTCGTGGGCGCGGGACCGGCCGGCCTGACGCTTGCCGGTGAGCTGCGGCTCGCGGGAGTCGAGGTCATCGTCCTGGAGCGCCTCGCCCAGCGCACCGGCGAGTCCCGCGGCCTCGGGTTCACAGCCCGCACCATGGAGATGTTCGACCAGCGCGGCATCCTGCCCCGCTTCGGTGACGTCGAGACCAGCAACCAGGGGCACTTCGGCGGGATTCCCGTCGACTTCGCGGTGCTGGAAGGGGCCCTGCAGGCCGCCAAGACGGTGCCGCAGTCGGTGACCGAGACGCACCTGGAGGCGTGGGCCGTCAGCCTCGGCGCCGATCTGCGGCGCGGGCACGAGGTGCTGTCGATCGACGACGACGGCGACGGCGTCTCCGTGGCCGTACGCGGCCCCGAGGGCGAGCAGACCCTGCGCGCCTCCTACCTGGTGGGTTGCGACGGTGGGCGCAGCACGGTGCGCAAGGCGGTCGGCTTCGACTTCCCCGGCACCCCCGCCACGATGGAGATGTTCCTCGCCGACCTGAAGGGCATCGAGCTGGAGCCCCGCATGATCGGGGAGACACTGCCCGGCGGCATGGTGATGGTTGGTCCGCTGCCCGACGGGATCACCCGGATCATCGTGTGCGAGCGCGGCACCCCGCCGCAGCGCCGGACCGGCCCGCCGCAGTGGCAGGAGGTCGCGGACGCCTGGAAGCGGCTGACCGGCGATGACATCTCGCACGCCGAGCCGGTGTGGGTGAGCTCCTTCGGCGACGCCACGCGGCAGGTGACCGAGTACCGGCGCGGCCGGGTGCTGCTGGCGGGCGACTCCGCGCACATCCACCTGCCGGCCGGCGGGCAGGGTATGAACACGAGCATCCAGGACTCGGTGAACCTGGGCTGGAAGCTCGCCGCCGTGGTCAACGGCTGGGCGCCGCAGGGCCTGCTGGACACGTACCACTCCGAGCGGCACGCGGTCGGCAAGCGACTGCTGATGAACACCCGGGCCCAGGGCCTGCTGTTCCTCAGCGGCCCGGAGGTACAGCCGCTGCGCGACGTGCTGCGCGAGCTGACCGGCTACGAGGACGTCGCCAAGCACCTCGCCGCCATGGTGAGCGGTCTGGAGATCTCCTACGACGTCGGCTCCGGCAGCCACCCGCTGCTCGGCAAGCGCATGCCGCAGGTGGAGCTGACCATCGGTCAGCGCCAGAAGCCGGTCAGGGAGTTGCTGCACTCGGCTCGCGGCGTGCTGCTGGACTTCGAGGACAACGCGCGGCTGCGCGCCCGTGCGGCCGGATGGGCCGACCGCGTCGACATCGTCACCGCCGAGCCGGGCGAGCTGACCGGGGCGAGCGGCCTGCGCGGGACCTCCGCCGTGCTGATCCGCCCCGACGGCTACGTGGCCTGGGCCGCGCCCGGCAGCCACCACGACCTGCCGATGGCCCTGGAGCGCTGGTTCGGCAAGCCCCTGGCGGTCTGAGGACCGTCCGCCCGCGCAGATGCAGTCAGACCAGCAAGCGAACTGGAGGCACCACAGTCATGGCCACTACTCAAGCAACGATCGCGCGGCCCACGGCCGGTCCGGCCGAGGAGCGCCGGGCCGTCGTCGCGGCGGCCCGTACCGTCTTCGCCCGTGAGGGCTGGACGCACACCACCGTCGAGATCGTGGCGGAGGAGGCCGGGCTGGAGCCGGGCGCGGTCGAGCACTTCTTCAAGGACAAGGAGCAGCTGCTGCTCTCGGTCCTGCTCGACAGCGCCGCCTCCGTCGCCGCCGCACTGACGGTGATCGCCGAGGACCACCTCGGCGAGGTGAGCGACCTGGAGCAGGACCTGACCGCACTGGGGCGGGCGTGGCTGTCGCCGCTCGCCGACTTCCCCGAGCACTTCGCCATCGTCCGGCACCTGGGCGCCGAGATCACCCGGCTGCCGGGCGGAGTACTGGAGATGTGGCAGACCTCCGGTCCTCGGCAGGCGCAGCGCGAGCTCGCGCGCCGGCTGGAGCGCCTCGGCGACGCCGGTCTGCTCGACATCCCCGACAGCGGCCACGCTGCCGGCCGTTTCATCCAGCTGGTCGCGGGCGGCGCCGTCCAGGCCTCGTTCCACGGCGCGCTGCCACTGCCGGACTTCGAGACCGACGCGCTCATCACGTCCGGTGTCGCGGACTTCATCCGCCTGTTCAGCCCCGCAGCCACGCGCTGACCCGCTGGCCTGCTGACCCACGGAAGAGAGAAGACATGCACAGCACCCTGATCGTGGCCCGGATGGACGTGGAGTCCAGCGTCGAGGTCGCCAAGCTCTTCGGGGAGTTCGACCAGAGCGAGATGCCGCACCGCATGGGTACCCGGCGCCGCCAGCTGTTCTCGTACAACGGCCTGTACTTCCACCTCCAGGACTTCGACACCGACAACGGCGGCGAGCTGATCGAGGAAGCGAAGACGGATCCCCGCTTCGTGCAGATCAGCCAGGACCTGAAGCCGTTCATCGAGGCGTACGACCCGCTGACCTGGCGGTCCCCGGCCGATGCGATGGCCACCCGCTTCTACGACTGGACGGCTTCGAAGTGAAGCCGTCTCACGACGACATGATGGGAGGCGACCACTCGTGGGCCGCCGTGTAGTGATCACCGGTGTCGGTGTGCTGGCACCGGGAGGCATCGGTGCCAAGAACTTCTGGAGTCTGCTGAGCGAAGGCCGCACAGCGACCCGTGGCATCACCTTCTTCGACCCCTCCTCCTTCCGCTCCCGGATCGCGGCCGAGGTCGACTTCGACCCGGAGCTGCACGGGCTGACGCCCCAGGAGATCCGCCGCATGGACCGCGCCGCGCAGTTCGGCGTGGTCACCGCCCGCGAGGCGCTCGCGGACAGCGGCCTGGACCTGGCGGGCTTCGACCCGCACCGCACCGGTGTCACCATCGGCAGCGCGGTCGGCGCGACCACCGCGCTCGACAACGAGTACCGCGTGGTCAGCAACGACGGCCGGCTCGACCTGGTCGACCACACGTACGCGCCGCAGCACCTGTACAACCACTTCGTGCCGAGCTCCTTCTCGGCGGAGGTGGCCTGGGCGGTCGGCGCCGAGGGTCCGGCCACGGTGGTCTCCACCGGCTGCACCTCGGGCCTGGACTCGGTCGGCCACGCCGTCGAGCTGATCCGCGAGGGCACGGCCGACGTGATGATCGCCGGTGCGACGGACGCGCCGATCTCGCCGATCACCATGGCCTGCTTCGACGCGATCAAGGCGACGACCCCGCGCAACGACGACCCCGAGCACGCCTCGCGGCCGTTCGACAGCACCCGCAACGGCTTCGTGCTGGGCGAGGGCTCCGCGGTGTTCGTGCTGGAGGAGCTGGAGAACGCGAAGAAGCGCGGTGCGCACATCTACGCGGAGATCGCCGGCTACGCCTCGCGCTGCAACGCCTTCCACATGACGGGCCTGCGTCCCGACGGCCGCGAGATGGCCGAGGCGATCCGGGTGGCGCTGGAGGAGTCGCGGATGAACCCCGAGCAGATCGACTACATCAACGCGCACGGCTCGGGCACCAAGCAGAACGACCGGCACGAGACCGCCGCGTTCAAGCTGAGCCTCGGCGACCACGCGTACCGCACCCCGGTCAGCTCCATCAAGTCGATGGTGGGCCACTCGCTGGGTGCCATCGGTTCGATCGAGATCGCCGCCTCGGTGCTGGCGATGGAGCACAACGTGGTGCCGCCCACCGCGAACCTGCACACCCCGGACCCGGAGTGCGACCTCGACTACGTCCCGCTGGTCGCCCGCGACCATCGCACGGACGCGGTCCTGACGGTCGGCAGCGGTTTCGGCGGGTTCCAGAGCGCGATGGTGCTGGCCCGTCCTGAGAGGAGCGCGTCATGAGCGCCAAGGCAGTGATCACCGGCATCGGCATCGCCAGCCCCAACGGGCTGGGCGTCGACGACTTCTGGGCGGCGACCCGCGTCGGCAAGAACGCCATCGACCGGATCACCCACTTCGACCCGTCGCCGTACCCGTCGAAGCTGGCCGGCGAGATCCGCGAGTTCGCGGCCGAGGAGCACCTGCCGAGCCGGCTGATCCCGCAGACCGACCGGATGACCCGCCTCGCGCTGGTCGCCGCGGACTGCGCCTTCGAGGACGCCGGCGTCAAGCCGGGCGACATCCCCGAGTACGAGATGGGTGTCGTGACCGCCTCCACCTCGGGCGGCTTCGAGTTCGGCCAGAACGAGCTGAAGAAGCTGTGGAGCCAGGGCAGCCAGTACGTCTCGGCGTACCAGTCCTTCGCCTGGTTCTACGCCGTCAACAGCGGCCAGATCTCGATCCGCAACGGGATGCGCGGCCCCTCCGGTGTGGTCGTCTCCGACCACGCGGGCGGCCTGGACGCCATCGCGCAGGCGCGGCGGCAGATCCGCAAGGGCAGCAAGCTGATCTTCTCCGGCGGCTTCGACGCGTCGATCTGCCCGTGGGGCTGGGTCGCACAGATCGCCGGCGGCCGGCTCTCCACCAGCGAGGAGCCGGAACGCGCGTACCTGCCCTTCGACCGGGCGGCCAACGGCTACGTGCCGGGCGAGGGCGGTGCGCTGCTGATCCTGGAGGACGAGAGGACGGCGCGCGCCCGCGGTGCGCAGAACATCTACGGCGAGATCGCCGGGTACGGGTCGACCTTCGACCCGAAGCCGGGCAGCGGCCGCGAGCCGGGGCTGCGCCGCGCCATCGAAGTGGCGCTGACCGACGCGGGCGCCGAACCGGGTGACGTGGACGTGGTGTTCGCGGACGCGGCCGGCACCCCGCGGCTGGACCGCGAGGAGGCCGACGCGATCACCGCGGTCTTCGGTCCGCGCGGGGTTCCGGTGACCGCGCCGAAGACGATGATCGGCCGCCTGTACTCCGGCTCCGCGCCGGTGGACGTGGTGTCCGCGGTCCTCGCGATGCGCGAGGGCGTGATCCCGCCCACCACCAACGTGGAGCTGTCCCCCGAGTACGCCCTGGACCTGGTGACCGGGCAGGCGCGCACCGCTTCGCTGCGCAGCGCCCTGGTACTGGCGCGCGGCGTCGGCGGCTTCAACTCCGCGGTCCTGGTGCGCGCCCCGCGCTGACCGCCGGCCGAGCACCGAGCAGAGCACCGAGCACCGAGCACTGAGCACTGAGCACTGAGCACATCAACGAGAGACGAGGAACCACACATGTCCAAGCAGGAGTTCACCGCCGAGGACCTCAAGCGCATCCTCCTCGAGGGCGCCGGCGCCGGTGAGGGCGTCGACCTGAACGGCGACATCCTCGACGCCGATTTCGAGGAGCTGGGCTACGAGTCGCTGGCGCTGCTGGAGACCGGCGGCCGCATCGAGCGCGAGTACGGCATCTCGCTGGACGACGACATCTTCGCGGACAACCGCACCCCGCGGGCGCTGGTCGCGGCGATCAACGTCTACCTCGACGAGCTCGTCGCCGCCTGAGCCGCCCCTCCCCCATTACCGTTTTGGTTGCCCCGCAACGGGGCGCCCGGCCTCTGGAGTTGGCATGACTTTCTCCCCCCTGTCGATCGCATGTCTTGGGGGGTGGTGTCACCGGCTCCGGAGGCATCGACAGACCGCTGATTAGGGGCATGACCACCGGCCTTTCCGCAGGTCGGGAGGCTCTTCGTAATGTGGATGTGGCGATCGGTGCCGTGGGACGGCCGGGCGAAGAGGACGACCGGAGGACGCACGTGATCGACATCAGCGGCATCGGCGCCTTCCTCGGCCTGGACGTCGGCAAGGGCGAACACCACGCCACCGCCGTCACCCCGGCCGGGAAGAAGGCCTTCGACAAGCGGCTGCCCAACAGCGAGCCCAAGCTCCGCGAGGTCTTCGGAAAACTCCAGGCCAAGCACGGGACCGTGCTGGTCGTGGTCGACCAGCCGGCCTCGATCGGCGCTCTGCCACTGGCGGTGGCCCGTGACTTGGGCTGCCCGGTGGCCTATCTGCCGGGGCTGACGATGAGGCGGATCGCCGATCTCTATCCAGGCGAGGCCAAGACCGATGCCCGCGACGCGTTCGTGATCGCGGACGCGGCCCGCGTCATGCCCCACACGCTCCGCTCGGTCGATCTCGAGGAAGAGACCATCGCCGAGTTGGAGATGATCGTCGGCTTCGACGACGACCTCGCCGGCGAAGCAACCCGGATCAGTAACCGCCTCCGCGGCCTTCTCACGCAGATCCATCCGTCGCTGGAACGGGTCCTGGGCCCGCGAGTGCAGCACCCGGCCGTGCTCAAGCTCCTCGACCAGTTCGGTTCTCCGGCCCAGATCCGCAAGGCCGGACGCCGTCGGCTCGTGACCTTGATACGTCCCAAGGCGCCGCGGATGGCCGAGCGGCTCGTCGAGGACATCTTCACCGCGCTGGACGAGCAGACCGTCGTCGTCCCGGGCACGGACGCGGCCGCATTGATCGTTCCCAGCCTCGCCAACTCTCTCCAGGCGGTGCTTGACCAGCGAAAACTCCTCGCCGCCCGGATCGAGGAAGTGCTGGAGAACCACCCTCTTTCCAAGGTCCTGACGTCCATGCCGGGAATCGGCGTCAGGACCGGAGCCCGCATTCTCATCGACGTCGGTGACGGCAGTTCGTTCCCGTCCGCGGCCCACCTCGCCGCCTACGCCGGTCTCGCCCCGACGACCCGCAGTTCCGGTTCGTCGATCCGGGGCGAGCAACCGTCCCGACGCGGAAACAAGCAGCTCAAACGGGCTTTCTTCCTCTCCGCGTTCGCCGCTCTCGCCGACCCGGTCTCCCGGGCCTACTACGACAAGAAGATCAACCAGGGCAAACACCACACCCAAGCCCTCCTCTGCCTCGCAAGACGACGAGCCGACGTCCTCTTCGCCATGCTCCGAGACGGCACCTTCTACGAACCCCAACCCGCCCCATCAGCTTGACCAAACTCATAGGGGCACCCCCCTCCCCCCTTCTTCTTCCGGATCTTGGAGTACTGAGACATGTCGCAGCAGGACAAGCGGGTCGCCCTCGTCACGGGCGGTACCAGTGGGATCGGGCTGGCCGTGGCCCGCCTTCTGGCCGGCACGGGCCACCAGGTGTTCATCGGCGCGCGCAACGCCGACAACGTCGCCGAGACCGTCAAGGAGCTGCAGACCGAGGGCCTGGACGTCGACGGCACCACCCTCGACGTCCGCTCCACGGACGAGGCCATCGCGTTCGTCCAGGCCGCGGTCGACCGGTTCGGCCCGGTGGACGTGCTCGTGAACAACGCCGGGCGCAGTGGCGGCGGCGTCACCGCCGACATCGAGGAGAGCCTCTGGCACGACGTCATCGACACCAACCTGAACAGCGTCTTCCGGATGACCCACGCGGTGCTCAACACCGGTGGCATGCGGCACAAGGACCGCGGCCGCATCATCAGCATCGCCTCGACCGCGGGCAAGCAGGGTGTCGTCCTCGGCGCCCCGTACTCGGCCTCCAAGCACGGCGTGGTCGGCTTCACCAAGGCGCTGGGCAACGAGCTGGCGCCCACCGGCATCACCGTGAACGCGGTCTGCCCCGGCTACGTCGAGACGCCGATGGCGCAGCGCGTGCGGCAGGGCTACGCGGCCGCGTACAACGCCTCCGAGGAAACGATTCTGGAGAAGTTCCAGTCCAAGATCCCGCTGGGCCGCTACTCCACCCCGGAGGAGGTCGCCGGCCTGGTCGGCTACCTGGCGTCGGACACCGCCGCCTCCATCACCTCGCAGGCACTCAACGTCTGCGGCGGCCTCGGCAACTTCTAGAGCCGGCCCGCCGACCGCCGTAACGAACCCGAATCCCAAGGAGCATGAGCATGTCGCAGCCCGGCCTGCGCGAGGTGGAGCACGAGATCACGATCTCGGCGCCCCCCGCCACCGTCTACCGGCTGATCGCAGAGGTGCAGAACTGGCCGCAGATCTTCCCGCCGACGGTCTACGTCGACCACGTGGAGCGGGGCGAGGGCACCGAGCGCATCCGCATCTGGGCCACCGCCAACGGTGAGCCGAAGAACTGGACCTCGCGGCGCACCCTCGACCCGGAGAACCTGACGATCACCTTCCGCCAGGAGGTCTCCACGCCCCCGATCGCCTCCATGGGCGGCACCTGGATCGTCGAGACCGTCGACCCGGAGGTCTCCCGGGTCCGACTGCTGCACGACTACCGGGCGATCGACGACGACCCCGAGGGCCTGGCGTGGATCGAGGAGGCCGTCGACCGCAACTCGCGCTCCGAACTGGCCGCACTGAAGCAGAACGTCGAACTGGCGTACGCCGCCGAGGACCTGACCTTCTCCTTCGAGGACACGGTGCAGATCAACGGCTCCGCCAAGGACGTGTACGACTTCATCAACGAGGCCGACCGGTGGGAGGAGCGCCTCCCGCACGTCGCCAAGGTCCGCCTGGACGAGGACGTCCCGGGTCTGCAGACCCTGGAGATGGACACCCGCGCCAAGGACGGCTCGGTGCACACCACCAAGTCGTACCGGGTGACCTTCCCGCACCAGAAGATCGCCTACAAGCAGGTCACCCTGCCGGCGCTGATGACCCTGCACACCGGCTACTGGACCTTCGCGGAGAACGACAACGGCGTCGCCGCGTCCTCCCAGCACACGGTGACCATCAACACCGCGAACATCGCCCGCATCCTGGGCCCGGAGGCGGAAGTCGGCTGCGCCAAGGAGTACGTGCGCACCGCGCTCAGCACCAACAGCCGCGCCACGCTCGGCCACGCCAAGGCGTACGCGGAAGCCAAGGCGGTCTGACCGTGGCCGGGGACATCACACGCACCCAGGTGATCGTGGTCGGCGCCGGACCGGTGGGGCTGATGCTCGCGGGCGAGCTGCGCCTCGCGGGTGCGGACGTGGTGGTCCTCGAGAAGCTGACCGAGCCGACCACGGAATCGCGGGCGTCCACCCTCCACGCCCGCACCATGGAGATCCTCGACGGCCGCGGCCTGCTCGCGCAGCTCGGCGAGGTGCCCCAGGACGTCATGGGGCACTTCGGGGGGATCCCGCTCGACCTCACGCTGCCCGGCCCCTACCCGGGGCAGTGGAAGGTCCCGCAGACCCGTATGGAGGAGCTGCTGGGTCAGTGGGCGCAGGACCTCGGCGCGGACGTCCGGCGCGGCCACGAGCTCACCGCACTGACCGTGACCGGGGAGCACGTCGATGCCGAGACGCGGCGCCCGGACGGGACGACCGCCTCCTTCCGGGGCTCGTACCTGGTGGGCTGCGACGGCGAGAACAGCGCGGTGCGCCGACTCGGCGGCTTCGCCTTCCCCGGCGTCGACGCGAGCCGCGAACTGCTGCGCGCCGACGTGGCCGGCATCGACGTACCGAACCGCCGCTTCCAGCGGCTGGAGGGCGGACTCGCCATCGCCGCCCGGCGCCCCGACGGAGTGACCCGGGTGATGGTGCACGAGTTCGGTGCGGCCCCGCAGGGCTCCGCCCCGTCCTTCGCGGACATCGCCGACACCTGGAAGCGCGTCACGGGCGAGGACATCAGCGGCGGGACCCCGCTGTGGGTGAACTCCTTCGGTGACGCCTCCCGGCAGGCCACCGCCTACCGCGACTCCCGGCTCTTCCTGGCGGGCGACGCCGCCCACCAGCAGATGCCGATCGGCGGCCAGGCCCTCAACCTCGGGCTGCAGGACGCCGTCAACCTCGGCTGGAAGCTGGCCGCGCAGGTACAGGAGCGCGGCCCCGAGGGGCTCCTGGACAGCTACCACGCCGAACGCCATGAGGTCGGCCTGCGGGTGCTGAGCAACATCCGGGCGCAGGCCCTGCTGCTGCTCGGCGCCGGCGAGGTGGACGCGGCCCGGCAGGTCATGGCCGAGCTGGTGGGTCACGCCGACGTACGGGCCCACCTGGCGGGAATGATCGCCGGCCTGGACATCCGCTACGACGTCGGACCGGGCAGCCACCCGCTGCTGGGGCGCCGGCTGCCGCACTGGCGGCCGGCCACCGGCGACGGCGAGGCCACCAGCACCTCGCTGCTGCGCGCCGGGGGCGGCGTCCTGCTGCTGCCCGGCGGGGACGAGCCGGAGGCGTTCGCCGCGGCGGCCGAGCCCTGGGCGCCGCTCGTACGGACGGTTCGCGCGAGCGCGGCGGCCCCGGGCCCCTGCGCCGTACTGGTCCGGCCGGACGGGCACGTCGTCTGGGCGGCCGGCGACGACACCGCCGGCTCCGCCGCCGGCCTCACCACGGCGCTGACCCGGTGGTTCGGCACGCCGCAGACATCAGGCGCAGTGACGACCAAGACGACCAATACGTCGAACACAAGGAGAACTGGCATGGCAGGCAAGCTCAACGGCAAGACCGCGCTGGTCACGGGTTCGAGCCGGGGCATGGGCCGGGCGACCGCCATCCGGCTGGCCGCGGAGGGCGCGCTCGTCGCCGTCCACTACACCTCCAACGAGTCGGCGGCCGAGCAGGTCGTCTCCTCCATCGAGAAGGACGGCGGGCGGGCCTTCACCGTCAAGGCCGAGCTGGGTGTGGCCGGCGACGTCCACGAGCTGTTCCTCGGCCTGGAGAACGGCCTGCGGGAGCGCACCGGCGGCACCGACCTGGACATCCTCGTCAACAACGCCGGCGTGATGGGCGGCGTCAAGGCCGAGGACACCACCCCCGAGGCCTTCGACCGGCTCTTCGCGGTCAACGCGAAGGCGCCGTTCTTCCTCATCCAGCGGGCGCTGAAGAACATGCCCGACGGCGGCCGCATCATCAACATCTCCTCCGGGCTCACCCACGTCGCCAACCCGGACGAGATCGCCTACGCGATGACCAAGGGCGCCGTCGAGCAGCTCGCGCTGCACTTCGCGAAGCTGCTGGGCCCGCGCAAGATCACCATCAACAGCGTGGCGCCCGGCATCACCCGCAACGGCAACCCGGTGTTCGACATCCCCGAGGCCGTCGAGTTCATGGCGGGGCTGTCCGCCTTCAACCGGGTCGGCGAGCCCGAGGACGTCGCCGACGTGGTGGCCTTCCTCGCCACCGACGACGCCCGCTGGATCACCGGCTCCTTCGTCGACGCCACGGGCGGCACGCTGCTCGGCTGAGCGGCCCACCGAAAGGAACGGACGGGACCACGACCATGACGCTTTCCATGACCTCGACCACCAAGGGCGCCCCGCCGGCCGCCTTGTGGGGCCTGCTGTTCGTCCTCGCGGGCAACATGCTCCTCGATGCCCTGGAGGTGTCCGTCGCGCTCGTGGCGCTGCCGTCCATCAGCACCGATCTGGGACTGGACACCCCTCAACTGCAGTGGGTGGTCAGTGGTTTCGCGGCAGGGTTCGGCGGGCTGCTGCTCTTCGGCGGCCGGCTGGTCGCCCTGCTCGGCCGCCGGCCCGTCTACCTCGCGGCGCTCGCCGTCTTCGCCGTCGCCTCGCTCGCCGGGGCGCTGGCGGACAGCGCCGAGCTGCTGGTCGCGAGCCGCTTCGTGAAGGGCTTCTGTGCGGCGCTGACCGCGCCGACCGGACTGGCCATCATCGCTGCCGTCTTCCCCGAGGGGCCGGCGCGCAGCCGGGCGGTGGCCGTCTACTCGCTCTTCGGGGCGGGCGGCTTCTCCGCCGGACTGCTGCTGTCCGGGGCGCTCAGCGAGGTCAGCTGGCGCTGGGCGTTCGCGTTCCCCGCGCCGGTGGCGCTGCTGTTGTTCGCCGCCGGGCTGAAGCTGATCCCGCGCGACGAGCCCGGACCCCGCCCGGCGGGCGGGTACGGGGCGGTGAGCGCGCTGAGCCTGACCGGTGCGGTACTGGCACTGGTGTACGCGATCACGTCGGTGCCCGGCGCGGACCGGCACGGCGCGCGTACGGTCGGCGCGTTCGCGCTGGCGGTGCTGCTCGCCGTGGTGTTCGTACGGGTCGAACTGACCGCACGCGAGCCCCTGGTACGGCTCGAACTCCTTGCCCGCAAGCCGCTGGTGCGCTCCGCGCTCGGCGCCGGCGCGCTCAACGGCTCGTACCTGGGACTGCTGCTGGTGTGCACCCTGCACCTGCAGCAGCGGGCCGGGTGGAGCCCGCTGGAGACCGGGCTCGCCTTCCTGCCGGCCAGCGCACCGCTCGCGCTGACCGCGCTGTACTCGGGCCGGATCGTCAACCGGTTCGGGCCGGCGCGGCTGATCGCGGCGGGCGCCGCCGCGGCCCCGCTCGGGTACGCCCTCTACCCGCGCGACGACCGTGCGGACGTTTCGTACGCGGTCGACGTGCTGCCCACGATGCTGCTGGTCGGGGCGGCGTTCGTGCTCGCCTTCACCGCCTTCCACCTGCAGGCCACCGCGGCGGTGCCCACCGACCGGCAGGCGGCGGCCGGCGGGCTGTACCAGACCGCCGTCCAACTGGGCGCGGCCCTGGTGACGGCGACGGTGGCCGCGCTCCACCCGGCCGGGTCCGCCCCGGCCCTGGTGCTGGTCACGGCCGTCGGCCTGGCCGGCTTCCTCCTCGCGCTCCGCGGTGTGCGGCCGCGGCGGGCGGTGTCCGACACCGCCCACTGACCCTCACTGCCGAAACCGACACAGGGGGGAAGGACATGACAGCACCCCGATTCACGGTGGAGCCGCACCGGCTCGATCTGTGGCTGGTGCACAGCCCGCAGGGCGCCGAAGCCGAGGGGCTGGACCGCTCCGACCTCGACGACGCCGAGCGGCGCCGGGCCGCCGCCTTCGTCAGACCGGCCGACGCACTGCTGTACGCGGCCTCCCACGTCGCCCTGCGCCGGCTGCTCGGCCGGTACACCGACACCGCGCCGGGCCTCGTGCGCTTCGTGCGGGAGCGGTGCGTGGAGTGCGGCGGGGAGCACGGCCGCCCGGCCGTCGACTCGCCGTCGCCCCCGTTGCACTTCTCGCTGTCGCACAGCGCCGGGATCGCGGTGGTGGGCATCGCGGCGGTACCGGTCGGAGTGGACGTGGAGCGGCTGCCCCACCCGGCGACGGTCGAGTTCTGCACGCCGTCGCTGCACCCGCGCGAGCGCGCTGAGCTGGGCGCCGCGTCCGGGACGGACCGGACCGGGCTGTTCGGCCGGATCTGGACCCGCAAGGAGGCGTACCTGAAGGGCCTGGGGACCGGGCTGCGGCGGCCCCCCGCCCAGGACTACCTGGGCACCGACGCGGCCGGGCATCCGGCCGGATGGACCGTGCTGGACGTGCCGTGCGCACCCACGCACGTGGCGGCCGCCGCCGTACGCGGCGGGCCGCCGCGAACGGTGCACGTACGCCGGCTGGCCGGGGAGTGGCTGCGCGCACCCACCGCGCCCGCCCTGCTCGACGCCTGAACCACACGCCGCGACGGCGGACCGACCGATGACGCACCACGACCGAGAAGGGCACGACCATATGACCCGCACGGCCTTCGTCTTTCCGAGCCAGGGCTCACAGCGCGTGGGCATGGGCAGGGACCTGTGCGCGCTGCGCCCCGAGATCGCCGAGCGCTACTTCCGGACCGCCGACGACCTGCTCGGCATCCCGCTCTCGCGGCTGTGCCTGTACGGGTCCGCCTCCGAGCTGGCCGACCCGGCGATCGCGCAGCCGGCCGTGTTCCTGACCAGCCTGGTCGCGTACGAGATCCTGCGCGACCACGGCATCGGGCCGGACGCGGTCGCGGGCCAGAGCCTGGGCGAGTACACCGCGCTGACCGCCGCGGGCGTCCTGCACTGGACCGACGCGCTGGAGCTGGTGCGGCTGCGCGGCGAGCTGGTGGCCACCACCAACGACCGGGTGCCCAGCGCCACGGCCGCCGTCCTCGGGCTCAGCCGCGCCGAGGTGCGGTGGCTGTGCGGCGAGGCCGCCCGGAGCACCGGCCGGGTCGTCGAGGTCACCGGCGACAACGATCCGGGGCAGACCGCGGTGTCCGGCGAGAGCGCCGCGGTGGACCGGCTGATGAGCCTGGCCCGCGCGGCGGGCGCCCTGCGGGTCAGGAAGATCGAGACCGGCGGGCCGTTCCACACCAGCCTGCTGCGCGACATCGAGGCCGAGTTCACCGAGGCGCTCATCGGCACCCACTTCGCCAACCCGGTGATCCCGATGGTCTCCAGCGTCACCGGCACCGAGGTGACCACCGCGACCGAGGCCGTGGTGGCGCTGCGCGCGCAACTCACCAGCCAGGTGCGGTGGACGGAGACGGTGCGGCTGCTGGCCGGCCGCGGCACCACCCACTTCGTGGAGGTCGGGCCCGGCCTGGTGCTGACCGGGCTGGGCCGGCGCATCGCGCCCCGCACCCGGTCGCTGGCCACCGGCACCACCCGCCAGTTCGGCCTGACCGTGGCCGCGCTGGCCCCGCAGCACGACGCCGTCGTCGCCGCCTGACCACCCGACCACGCGACCGACCGACCGACGTACGAGAGTTGAGGAAGACGATGCCCACAGCGGACAACACGATCGTGAGCCGGATCGACGAGCTCACCGAGATCAAGGAAACGGCGCGGCTCGGCACGGACCCGGCCGCCACCGAGCGCCAGCACGCCAAGGGCAAGCTGACCGCGCACGAGCGGATCGCGCTGCTCCTGGACAAGGGGTCGTTCAACGAGGTGGAGCCGCTGCGCCGGCACCGCGCGAGCGGCTTCGGGCTGGAGGACAAGAAGCCGCACGGCGACGGCGTCGTCACCGGCTGGGGCAAGGTCCACGGCCGCACGGTGTTCGCCTACGCCCACGACTTCCGGGTCTTCGGCGGCGCGCTCGGCGAGGCGCACGCCCAGAAGATCCACAAGATCATGGACCTGGCGGAGGCGGCGGGCGCACCGCTGGTCTCGCTCAACGACGGTGCGGGCGCCCGCATCCAGGAGGGCGTCAGCGCCCTCGCCGGCTACGGCGGGATCTTCCAGCGCAACACCCGCGCCTCCGGCGTCATCCCGCAGATCAGCGTGATGCTCGGCCCCTGCGCGGGCGGCGCGGCCTACTCCCCCGCCCTCACCGACTTCGTCTTCATGGTCCGCGAGACCTCGCAGATGTTCATCACCGGCCCGGACGTCGTCAAGGCGGTCACCGGCGAGGAGATCAGCCAGAACGGCCTCGGCGGCGCCGACGTGCACTCCACGGTCTCCGGCGTCTCGCACTTCGCGTACGACAACGAGGAGCACTGCATCGAGGACGTCCGCTACCTGCTGTCGCTGCTGCCGGCCAACAACCGGGAGCTGTCCCCGGTGGAGCGCTCCGGCGACCCCGCGGACCGGCTCACCAACGCGCTGCTGGACCTCGTCCCGGCCGAGCCCGGGCAGGCGTACGACATCCGCAAGGTGATCGAGGAGATCGTCGACGACGGCGAGTACTTCGAGGTCCACCCGGCCTGGGCCACCAACATCGTGTGCGCGCTGACCCGGCTCGACGGGCACGTGGTCGGCATCGTCGCCAACCAGCCGGCCTCGATGGCCGGTGTGCTGGACATCGAGGCCTCGGAGAAGGCCGCGCGGTTCGTGCAGTTCTGCGACGCCTTCAACATCCCGCTCGTCACGCTGGTCGACGTGCCGGGCTTCCTGCCGGGCGTGGACCAGGAGCACAACGGCATCATCCGGCGCGGCGCCAAGCTGCTGTACGCCTACTGCAACGCGACGGTGCCGCGGATCTCGCTGGTGCTGCGCAAGGCGTACGGCGGTGCGTACATCGTCATGGACTCGCGCTCCATAGGCGCCGACCTCGCACTCGCCTGGCCGACCAACGAGATCGCGGTGATGGGCGCGGAGGGCGCGGCGAACGTGGTCTTCCGGCGGGAGATCAACGCGGCCGAGGACCCCGAGGCCGTACGTCAGCAGCGGATCACCGAGTACAAGGACGAGCTGATGCACCCGTACTACGCGGCCGAGCGGGGGCTGATCGACGACGTCATCGACCCGCGCGAGACCCGGTCGGTGCTGATCCGCTCGCTGGAGATGCTCCGCACGAAGCAGGCGGACCTGCCGTCGCGCAAGCACGGCAACCCGCCGCAGTGACGGACGCGCCGGCCCGCCACTGACGGACCACGCGGGGTGCTGAACTCCCTCTCTCCTCCTCCCGATTCCGTTTGGAGAACCATGAACCAGCTCATCCGTATCGAGAAGGGCTCCCCCGACCCGGACGAACTGGCCGCGCTCACCGCGGTGGTGCTGGCCCTCGCCTCGGCACGCGCCGAGGCCGCCGAAGCCACCGAGGCCCCCCACGAGCACCGGCCCGCCGGGCGCCCGCCCGTACGCTGGCGACGCCGGGAGCGCCACGTCATCCCCGGAACCGGGCACGGCTGGCGCGGCGGCGGGGCCGCGAGATGACCGCAGAGATCCGTGCCATCACCCTCGACGCCGGCGGCATCCCGATCTCGGCGCTGCTCGCCGAGCCGGTCTCGGCGCCGCCGCGCGCCGCCGTGGTGGCCATACACGGCTGCGGGATGAGCGCCGGCTACTTCGACAGCCGGGCCCGCCCGGGACTCTCGCTGCTCTCCCTGGGCGCCGAGCTCGGCTACAGCGTGCTCTCCGTGGACCGGCCCGGGTACGGGCTGTCGGCCGCCTCCCTGCCCGAGGGACAGGCGCTGGCGGACCAGGCGGCGACCCTGCACTCAGCGCTCGCCGACTTCGCCGACCGGTACGCCACGGGGTGGGGCTTCTTCGTGGTCGCTCACTCCAACGGCGGAAAGCTGGCGCTGGCCACCGCGGCCGCCGGGGAGACCGGCGACCGGCTGCTGGGCCTGGACATCTCGGGGCTGGGCAACCGGCTCGCGGTGGCCCCGCACCAGCTGCCGGGCCAGGACGGCCACGGCGACTGGCGCCGGCACTGGGGAGCCTTGAGGCTGTATCCACCGGATGCCTTCAGGCTGGGTCGAGGCCTGGTGTCCCCGGTGCCGGCCGGTGAGGCCCGGGAGGCTCCGCTGTGGCCCGAGCTGTACCCGGACATAGCCGCCCGCGTGCACGTGCCGGTCCGGTTCACGTTCGCCGAACAGGAGCAGTGGTGGCGCTTCGACGAGGAAGCCGTCGCCGCACTGACCCGGCCGCTGTCGGCCCCGACGGTGCGGGTCGAGAGCCTGCCGGACGCGGGTCACAACATCAGCCTCGGCTGGTCGGCCCGCGCGTACCACCTGCGGGCGCTCGGGTTCCTGGAGGAGCAACTGCTGGCCCTGGACGCCGCACCCGCCGGAGCCCGGCCGGTCATGCGCCGTGAAGGCCGGCACCGACCGACAAGGACCTGATGAAACGCGCGCTCGCCCACAGCTTCCAGTCCCTGACGATACGCAACTTCAGGCTGTTCGCGGGCGGCCAGCTGGCCTCCGTCACCGGCACGTGGATGATGGTCGTCGCCCAGGACTGGCTGGTGCTGTCGCTGACCGGTGACTCGGGGACCGCACTGGGCGTGGTCACGGCGCTGCAGTTCGCGCCGCTGCTGCTGCTCACCCTGTACGCGGGCGGCCTCGCCGACCGCTACGACAAGCGGCGGCTGCTGATCGGCGCGAACGCGGCCTCGGGGGTGCTGGCGCTGCTGCTGGCGGTGCTGGTGCTGGCCGGTGTGGTGCGGGTGTGGCACGTGTGCGTGTTCGCGCTCGCCCTGGGCATCGTCAACGCGGTCGAGGTGCCCACCCGGATGTCCTTCGTGACCGAGCTGGTGGGGCCGGAACTGCTGCCCAACGCCTCCGCGCTGAGCGCCGCGTACTTCAACTCGGCTCGGGTGGTGGGTCCGGCACTGGCCGGCCTGCTGATCGGCTGGCTGGGCACGGGGACCGTGATGGCGGTCAACGCGGTGAGCTACCTGGCGACGGTGGCCGGGCTGCGGCTGATCCGCTCCGAGGAGCTGCACCGCCCCGCCGGGGGCGCGGGCCGGCCGAAGCGGGCGCGGGCCGCGGACGGCATCCGGTACATGGCGGCCCGGCCGGGCCTGTTGCTGCCGATGGCGCTGGTCGCGGTGGTCGGCATGCTGGGCTTCAACTTCCAGCTGACGCTGCCGCTGTTCGCGAAGACCGTGCTGCACGCCGACGCAGCCGCGTTCGGGCTGCTGACCACGGCGATGGCAGCCGGCTCGCTGGCCGCCGCGTTCGCGACGACGCGGCGGCGCGGTCGGCCGCCGCTGCGGCTGGTCATCGTCTCGGCGCTGGCGTTCGGCGTACTGGAGCTGCTGGCCGGGCTGGCTCCCTCGTACGCGGTGGCGGCCGGGCTGCTGTTCCTCACCGGGTTCGCCTCGATCTCCTTCGCCCAGGCGGCCAACCACCGGATCCAGCTGGGCACCGACGTCGCCTACCGGGGCCGGGTGATGGCCCTGTACACGCTGGTGTTCCAGGGCACCACGCCGTTCGGCGCGCTGCTGATCGGCTGGCTCAGCGAGCGCCACGGGGCCAGGGCCGGTCTGCTGGCCGGCGGGGCGGCCACGGCGCTGGCCGCACTGCTGGTCCTGGCGGTGCACCTGTGGCACGCCCGGAGCGCCCGGCGGGCCGGTCCGGGCGGCGAGGCGGGGGCGGCGGACGCACCGGCTCCCGGGGCGAGCGGCCACCGTCCGCCGGCGGCGAGCGGGCCCGTCGGACGGTGAGTGCCCGCGCCGTCCGCGGGCGGCCCCGCCGCGCGCCCGCTCCCGGCGCCTACTTCCCGCCCCTACTTCCCGCGCCTGCCGATCTGCGACCGCACCGCGCCCATGCTCGCCGCGATGACCAGGGCGATGGCCAGGGCGTCGAGGGCGGACAGGGCCTGGTTCAGGACGAGGAAGCCCGCCGTGGCCGCGATGGCCGGTTCCAGGCTCATCAGGATCGCGAAGGTCGGGGCCGGCAGCTTGCGCAGGGCCAGGAGTTCCAGGGTGTACGGCAGGACGGAGGACAGCACGGCCACCCCCACGCCCAGGGCGAGGGTGCTGGGCAGCAGCAGGGTCGAGCCCGCCTCGTAGACGCCCAGCGGGAGGGAGATCACCGCCGCCACCGCCATCGCCAGGGCCAGGCCGTCCGCCTGGGGGAAGCGCCGCCCGGTGCGGGCGCTGAAGACGATGTACGCCGCCCACATCACCCCCGCCCCGAGGGCGAAGGCGGCCCCCAGGGGGTCGAGGCCGCCGAAGCCCGCCCCGCCGTGACTGGAGAGGAGGACGACGCCCGCGAGGGCCAGGCCCGCCCAGAGCAGGTTGACCAGGCGGCGGGAGACGATGACGGAGAGGGCGAGCGGGCCCAGTACCTCCAGGGTGACCGCCGGGCCGAGCGGGATCCGGTCGACGGCCTGGTAGAAGAGCCCGTTCATGCCGGCCATGGCGATGCCGAAGGTGATCACGGTGCGCCAGTCGGAGCGCGAGTAGCCGCGCAGCTTGGGCCGGCACAGGATCAGCAGCACGATCGCGGCGGCCGCCAGCCGCAGGGTGACCACGCCGGCCGCGCCGACCCTGGGCATGATCGTGACCGCGAGCGCCGCGCCGAACTGCACCGAGACGCCCGCCGCGATCACCAGTGCGACCGGGCCGAGGTGCGTCGTGCCGCGTCCCCGAGGGGTGGCCTCCGAGGTCGGGGCGGGCGAAGGGACGGCCGTGGGGATCGGTGAGGGTGACGAGGGCGCGGTCATTTATCCAGATTAGGCGGTCGTAAGGAGTGTCGCTGCGTGTCTTGCCTTACATGTGAGACGGACTCGTCTCATCGGGTGGACGCGCCTCAGTGAGCGCCTGCCCGACCCGATACGCTCCGCCCGTGGCCGAGATCCAGATTCCCGCTGACATCAAGCCCGCCGACGGACGCTTCGGCGCGGGCCCCTCCAAGGTGCGGACCGAGGCGCTGGACGCCCTCTCCGCCACCGGAACCTCCCTGCTCGGAACCTCCCACCGTCAGGCCCCGGTCAAGAACCTGGTCGGATCGGTGCGCCAGGGTCTCCGCGACCTCTTCTCCCTCCCCGAGGGCTACGAGGTGATCCTGGGCAACGGCGGCTCCACCGCCTTCTGGGACATCGCGACCGCCGGGCTCATCGAGCAGAAGTCCCAGCACCTCACCTTCGGCGAGTTCTCCTCCAAGTTCGCCAAGGCCGCGAAGCTCGCGCCGTGGCTGGACGAGCCCTCCGTGATCTCCTCCGAGCCGGGCACGCACCCCGAGCCGGTCGCCGAGGCGGGCGTGGACGTGTACGCGTACACGCACAACGAGACCTCGACGGGTGTCGCGGCGCCGATCAAGCGCGTCGCGGGCGCGGACGCCGGTTCGCTCGTCCTGGTGGACGCCACCTCGGGCGCCGGCGGTCTGCCGGTGGACATCACCGAGACGGACGTCTACTACTTCGCCCCGCAGAAGTCCTTCGCCTCGGACGGCGGCCTGTGGCTGGCCGCGTTCTCCCCGGCCGCCCTGGAGCGCGCCGCCCGCGTGCACGCGTCGGGCCGGCACATCCCGGAGTTCTTCTCGCTGCCGACGGCGATCGACAACTCGCTGAAGAACCAGACGTACAACACCCCGGCGCTGTCCACCCTCTTCCTGCTGAACGAGCAGCTGGAGTGGATGAACAGCCAGGGCGGCCTGGAGTTCACCACCGGCCGTACGGCCGCCAGCGCGCGCAACCTGTACGGCTGGGCGGAGGCCTCGAAGTACGCGAGCCCGTTCGTCGTGGACGCCGACAAGCGCTCCGCCGTCATCGGCACGATCGACTTCTCCGACGACATCGACGCGGCGGCCGTCGCCAAGGTGCTGCGCGCCAACGGGATCGTGGACACCGAGCCGTACCGCAAGCTCGGCCGCAACCAGCTGCGCATCGCGATGTTCCCGGCGATCGACCCGGCGGACGTGCAGGCGCTGACGGCGTGCATCGACTACGTCATCGAGCAGCTCTGACCTGACCGGCCTGACCGGCCTGACCGGCTTACGCGAAGCACCCGGAGCCCCCGGCGACCCCTGGTCGCCGGGGGCTCCGGCGTTCTGAGAGCTCCGGCACCTCAAGCCCGACCGTTCACCGCGGAGGGCAGGGGGGAATCACCCTCATTCACGGGGGCGAAGAGGTCAATTGGGACGCCGACGTCGTCGTGTTCGCGCACCTCACGGGCAAGGCGTAGCTCTGCACGCGATACCTTCAGGGCTCCGGGGCCAGGACTGTCAGGACTCCGGGGAGCGACTTGGAGGCAGCGGCGTGAGCGTGCGAGTGACGGCGGCCCAGAGCGGCGTGGACCCCTTCGGCACGGCCCGGCTCCGGCGCGGGGTGCTCGACGCGTGGGGAGCGGGCCCGGCCCGGTTCCGGGAGGACGCCAACGCCGAGGAGGACCTCGCGCTCGGCGGCTACCGCGACCGGCTCGTCGTCGAGCTGGCGCAGAACGCGGCCGACGCCGCCGCCCGGGCCCAGGTGCCGGGCCGACTGCGGCTGACCCTGCACCCCGCCCCCGGCGAGGGCGACCACGGGCACGCGGTACTGGCCGTGGCCAACACCGGTGCCCCGCTGGACGCGACGGGCGTGGAGTCGCTGTCCACGCTGCGGGCATCCGCCAAGCGGGAGTCCGCGGGCGACAGCGTCGGCCGCTTCGGCGTCGGCTTCGCCGCCGTGCTGGCCGTCTCCGACGAACCCGCGGTGCTGGGCCGGCACGGCGGGGTGCGCTGGTCCCTGGTCGAGGCCCGCGAGCTGGCCCGGGGCGCCGCCGTCGGCAGCCCCGGCCTCGGCGACGAGCTGCGCCGCCGCGACGGCCACGTGCCGCTGCTGCGGCTCCCGCTGCCCGCCGAGGGCACCGCGCCCGACGGCTACGACACGGTGGTCGTCCTCCCGCTGCGCGACGCGGCCGCCGAGGGCCTGGTGGAGCGGCTGCTCGCCGGGATCGACGACGCCCTGCTGCTGACCCTGCCCGGGCTGCGCGAAGTGGTCGTGGAGACCCCGGCCGGAGGCAGCCGCACCCTCCACCGCCGCGACGAGGGCCCGTACACCGTCATCGAGGACTCCCAGAACGGTACGAGCCGCTGGCGCACCGTCCGCCACGGCGGCCCCATCGAGCGGGCGCTGCTCGCCGACCGGCCCGTGGAGGAGCGGCTGCGGCCCTCCTGGGCGGTGTCCTGGGCGGTACCCGTCGACGACGAGGGCGCCCCGGTACGCCCCGCCACCGCACCGGTGGTGCACGCGCCGACCCCGACCGACGAGCCGCTGGGCATTCCCGCGCTGCTCATCGCGACCCTGCCGCTGGACACCACCCGCCGGCACCCCGCGCCGGGGCCGCTGACCGACTTCCTCGTGGAGCGCGCGGCCGACGCGTACGCCGAACTGCTCGGCGACTGGGAGCCGGTGAGCACCGCGCTCGTGGACCTCGTACCGGGCCCGCTCGGCAAGGGCGAGCTCGACGGGGCCCTGCGCGCGGCCGTGCTGAAGCGTCTGCCCCGCACCGCCTTCCTCGCCCCGGCGGCCCCCTCCGAGGAGCTGACCGCGCTGCGCCCCTTCGAGGCCGAGGTGGTCGAGGGCGCGGGCGCCGACACCGTCCGCGTGCTCGCGGAGGTACTGCCGACGCTGCTCCCGGCCGGCCTGGAACGCCGCCCCGAGCTGCGCACGCTGGGCGTGGGCCGGCTCCCGCTTGGGGACGCCATCGAGCGGATCGCGGGCATCGAGCGGACCCCCGACTGGTGGCACCGGCTCTACGACAGCCTCGCCGGGGTGGACCCGGACCGCCTGTCCGGGCTCCCGGTGCCGCTCGCCGACGGCCGCACCGCCATCGGCCCCCGCCACATCCTCCTCCCCTCCGCGGACACCCCGGCCGACCTCGCCCGCCTCGGGCTCAAGGTGGCCCACCCGGACGCGACGCACCCGCTGCTGGAGAAGCTCGGCGCCCTCCCGGCCACGGCGCGGGCCGTCCTGACGACCCCGCAGGTGCGGGCGGCCGTCGCGGCCTCCCTGGACGCGGGCGAGATCTGGGACGAGGACGCGGACACCCCGGACGCCGACGAACTGGCCGAGATCGTCCTGACCCTGGTCCGCGACGCGGACCTCTCCCCCGGCGACGAGCCCTGGCTCGGAGCCCTCGCCCTGCCCGACGAGGACGGCGAACTGACCCCCGCGGGTGAACTCCTCCTCCCCGGCAGCCCCTTGGCCTCGGTCATCCGCGAGGACGAGGTCCCGTACGTGGACGCCGAGCTGGCCGCCCGCTGGGACGCCGACACCCTCACCGCCTGCGGAGTGCTGGCCACCTTCCAGCTGGTCCGCGCCACGGACGTGGTCCTCGATCCGGACGAACTGGAGCCGCGCGAGGGCGACTTCGCCGAGCCCGACGACGCGGGCCTGCTCGACGCCGTCGACGTCTGGTGCGAGGACCTCCTCGACCAGTTCCCGGACACCCCGGTCCCGCCGGTCGCCACGGAACTGATCGCCGTCCGCGACCTCGACCTCGTCGACGACGACTGCTGGCCCCAGGCCCTCGCGATGCTCGCCCAGCCCCCGCTCCGCGACGCCCTCACCCAGCCGGTGCGCATCCTCCTCCCGGACGGCACCACGCAGTCCGTGCGCTCGTACACCGCATGGTGGCTGCGCGACCACCCGGTGCTCGACGGCCGCCGCCCGGCCGGGCTGCGCGCGGCGGGCGGCGACCCGCTCCTGGAGGGCCTCTACACCTCGGCGGACGCCACCGGCTTCGAGGACGAACAGGTCCTGCGCGCCCTCGGCGTACGCACCTCCGTCGCCGCCCTCCTGGACGAGCCCGGCGGCGCGGCCGAGCTCCTGGGCCGCCTCGCCGACCCGGACCGCGAGGTCACCGGCCGCCAGCTGCACGGCCTGTACGGGGCCCTGGCCGACCTGGACCCCGAGCAGGTCACCCTCCCCGACGAGCTGCGCGCGGTGGTGGACGGCGAGGTGGTCGTGGTCGACGCCGCCGACGCCCTCGTGGCCGACGCCCCCGACCTCCTCCCCCTCACCACCGGCCTCCCCCTCCTCCCCGTCGCCCCGTCCCGGGCGGCGGACCTGGCGGAACTCCTCCAGGTCCGCCGCCTCTCGGAGACGGTCCCGGCGGAGGTCACGACACCGGGCGAGGAGCACGACGTACCCGAATCCGTCCGCATCCTCCTCGGCCCCTCCACCCCCCGCACCTACCTCGAACACGAGGAACTGATCGCGGGCGGCATCGAACTCGACTGGCGCCGCACCCCCGACGGCACGCTCCACGCGGCCACCCTGGAAGGCGTGGCGGCCGGCCTCGCCTGGTCGGCGTCCCAATGGCCCCGCCGCTTCGAGGTGGCAGCCCTGCTGGAGGACCCGTCCCGGACCGGCGAACTGGCCCGCGACCGCTGGTTCGACTAGGGCGCCGCCACCGGCGTGAGCAGGGCGTCGGCGACGGCCGTGCGGGCGTAGAGCACCGAGCGGCCGTTGCGGTGCGCGGTGACCAGGCCCGCGTTCCGCAGGGCCGTCAGGTGCTGGGACACCCCGGGGGCGGACAGGCCGCAGCTGCGGGCGAGCTGCGTGGTCGAGGCCGGGGTGTCGAGTTCGGCGAGCAGCTGGGCGCGGGAGCGGCCGAGGACGGCGGCGACGGCCTCGGCGGCGGCCCCGGTCGTACGGGGCTCCCACAGGTCGCCGATGCCCCGGGCGGGGTAGGCGAGTTGCGGCGGGTCGGGCGCCACCGAGCGGGTCAGTACGCGGGGCCAGGCGAAGGCGGAGGGCACCAGGAGCATGCCGGAGCCCGTCTGGTCCCGGGTCAGCCCGCACTGCCTGCGGACCAGGTGCAGGGTGCCGTCGTCCCAGCTGACCGTGGAGTGCAGCTCGTTCAGGACGTAGGCGGAGCCGTGCTCGGCGACCTGCCGGGCGCGGTGGAAGAGGTCGGCCTCCAGCAGCCGGCGGATGCGGGGCCAGTACGGGGCGAGCGCGAGCTCCCAGTACGTCTCGATCTCCTCCGCGACCTTCTCCAGCGCGGCGGCGGGCTCTTCGTGGAGCAGCCGGAGCCGGGCCGCCGGGCCGTCGGACTTGCGGCTCAGCGTGGCGAGGTCCGCGCGGACCTGTTCGGGGCTGTTGCGGCGGATCGCGTCGAGTTCGGCGGCGAGCTGGGGGAAGGGCCCGGCCGGGGCGGGGTTGAGGAAGTCCGCGAGGTAGCCGTTGCCGGGGATCAGCGCGGCCAGCCAGCCCCGGTCCAGGCCCGCCCGCAGCAGCCGGGGCCTGACCTGCGCGGCCCAACGGCGGTGCAGCGGGGGGTCGGCGTCCTCCCTGAGCAGCCGGAAACTGGTGACGACCTCCCACATCGGGGAGACCGCGAACCTGGTCTGCGCCAGGTCCGCCGCCGAGAAACTCAGTCCTGATTCCATGAAGAACGCCCCCGAGGATCCGTTGGATTCGGTCTGAGCTTAATCAGTTCGGGTCCGGGGGTGCAGGGCGCAGGCTCCTCGTATGCCCTCCACCTTCCGCGGACTCCCGCCCACCGTATGGACCCTCTTCGCCGGAACGATCGTCAACCGCCTCGGCCACCTCGTCACCCCGTTCCTGGTGTTCCTGCTGGCGGACCGCGGCATCACCGGCGCCGAGACCTCGTACGTCCTGGGCGCCCTGGGGGCGGGCAACCTGCTGGGCCCGGTGCTCGGCGGGGCGCTCGCCGACCGGATGGGGCGCCGCCCGACGATCCTGATCGGGCTGATCGGCGCCGCGGCGGCGCAGGGCGCGCTGTTCCTCGCACCCGGGGTGTGGACGATGGCGGCGGCGGCGCTGCTGCTCAGCGCCGCCTCGGCGACGGTCGGCCCGGCCGCGTACGCGCTGATGGCCGACGCGGTGGACGCGCAGCGGCGCCAGCGGGCGTACGCGCTGTTCGGCTGGGGCGTCAACATCGGCACGGCCGTCGCGGGCGTCCTCGGCGGTTTCCTGGCCGCGCACGGCTACTGGCTGCTCTTCGCGGTCGACGCCGGCACCCTGCTGGTCTACGCCGCCGTGGTCGCGGCCCGGCTGCGCGAGCCGCAGCGGGCCCCGGCGGCGGGCGAGGACGCGGGCGTGGGCTACGGGGTCGTCGTGCGCGACCGGCTGATGCTCCTGCTGCTCCCGGTCTTCGGCATCCAGCTGTTCGTGTACTCGCTGACCGAGGTCGCGCTGCCGCTGGCCGTCCGCGACAGCGGGCTCTCCCCGGCCGTGTACGGGGCACTGGCCGCGGTCAACGCGGTGCTGGTGGTGGCCCTCCAGCCGTTCGTGACGGCCCGCCTCGCGAAGCTGCCGCAGCTGCGGGTCCAGGCCGCGGGCAGTGCGCTGATCGCCCTCGGGGTGGCGGTGACGGGCCTGGCCGACAGCTTCGCCGGGTACGCGCTGTCGGTGGTGCTCTGGTCGCTGGGCGAGGTGGTCGTCGCCGGGATCGCGGCCTCGGTGGTCGCGGGACTGGCCCCGGCCCACGCCCGCGGCCGCTACCAGGGCGCCTTCAGCTGGACCTGGGGCGTGGCCCGCTTCACCGCGCTGACGGTGGGCGTGAGCGTCTACACCGGCCTGGGTGCGGCGACCCTGTGGTGGACCGCCCTGGTCGCGGGCCTCGTCACGGCGGCGGCCACGTTGGCCCTGCGCACCCGCGTCGAGGCCCGCGACGCCCACGCGCTGGCCGCGTAGGGCTCCCGGACCCCGTACCGCCCGGGCCCTGTACAGGGGTCAGGACCCGGGCGGCACGGTCGGGCGCGGCGGGTACCGCACAGGTCAGGCCGGGAACTTCCGGTCCACCCAGCGGAAGGTGAACTCGATCAGGGTCGCCGCCGCCGCCGCGATGCCCACCGCGATCCACGGCATCGTGGTGCCCTCCAGCTTCAGCTGGAAGAAGTCCTGGAGCCAGGGCACCACGAGGACGATCAGGAACGCTCCGCCCATCGCGCCGACGAGGCCGACCCGCCACCAGGTGTACGGGCGGGCGATGATCGCCAGGACCCACATCGAGGTGAGGAAGAGGGTCAGGGTGGCCGCGCTGGTCTCGGACTTCAGGGCGTCGGGGCCGGTGTAGTAGGAGCGGGCGACGACGTACGTCACGAAGGTGGCGGTCGCCGCGACGATGCCGCCGGGGATCGCGTAGCGCATGACGCGCTTCACGAAGTGCGGCTTGGCGCGCTCCTTGTTGGGGGCCAGGGCCAGGAAGAAGGCCGGGATGCCGATGGTGAGGGTGGACAGCAGGGTCAGGTGGCGGGGCAGGAAGGGGTATTCGACCTGCGAGCAGACCACCAGGATCGCCAGGAGGACGGAGTAGACCGTCTTCGTGAGGAAGAGGGTGGCGACCCGGGTGATGTTGCCGATGACCCGGCGGCCCTCGGCGACCACCGAGGGGAGCGTGGAGAAGCTGTTGTTCAGGAGCACGATCTGGGCGACGGCGCGGGTGGCCTCGGAGCCCGAGCCCATGGAGACGCCGATGTCGGCGTCCTTGAGGGCGAGTACGTCGTTGACGCCGTCGCCCGTCATCGCGACCGTGTGGCCCCGGGACTGGAGGGCGCCGACCATGTCGCGCTTCTGCTGCGGGGTGACGCGGCCGAAGACCGCGTTCGCGTCCAGGGCGTCGGCCATGCCGGCCTGTTCGGTGGGGAGCTTGCGGGCGTCCACGGTGTTCTCCGCGCCCGGCAGCCCCAGCTTTCCGGCCACCGCGCCGACGGAGACCGCGTTGTCCCCGGAGATGACCTTGGCCTTGACGTCCTGGTCCTCGAAGTAGCGCAGGGTGTCGGCGGCGTCGGGGCGCAGCCTCTGTTCCAGGACGACGAGGGCGGTCGGGCGGACGCCGGTGGCGACGGCCGCGTCGTCGAGTTCGCGGGCGGAGCGGGCGAGGAGGAGGACGCGCAGGCCCTGTTCGTTGAGGTCGTTGATCTCGTCGAGGGCCGGGTCCCCGGCGGGGAGGAGGACGTCGGGGGCGCCGAGGAGCCAGGTGTTGTTCTCGCCGTCGCCCTCGCTGAAGCTGGCGCCGCTGTACTTGCGGGCGGAGGAGAAGGGCAGGGACTCGGTGCAGCGCCACTCCGCGCTCACGGGGTAGGCGTCGATGATCGCCTGGAGGCTGGCGTTGGGGCGCGGGTCGGACTCGCCGAGGGCGCCGAGCACCTTCTTGACGTACGCCGGGTCCGCGCCGCCGAGGGGGCGGAGTTCGGTGACGTCCATACCGCCCTCGGTGAGGGTGCCGGTCTTGTCGAGGCAGACCACGTCGACGCGGGCGAGGCCCTCGATGGCGGGCAGTTCCTGGACCAGGCACTGCTTGCGGCCCAGGCGGATGACGCCGATCGCGAAGGCGACGGAGGTGAGGAGGACGAGCCCCTCGGGGATCATCGGGACGATGCCGCCGACGGTGCGGGCGATGGAGTCCTTGAGGTTGTTGTCCTTGACGACGAGCTGGCTGATGATCAGGCCGATCGAGGTCGGCACCATCATCCAGGTGACGTACTTGAGGATGGTGGAGATGCCGGAGCGCAGCTCGGAGTGGACGAGCGTGAAGCGGGAGGCCTCTTCGGCGAGCTGAGCGGCGTAGGCCTCGCGGCCGACCTTGGTGGCGGTGAAGGCGCCACCGCCGGCGACCACGAAGGACCCGGACATGACCAGGTCGCCGGGCTTCTTCAGGACGGGGTCGGCCTCGCCGGTGAGCAGGGACTCGTCGATCTCCAGACTCTCGGCCTCGCCGACGGATCCGTCGACGACGACCTTGTCGCCGGGTCCGAGTTCGATGACGTCACCGAGGACGATCTCGGAGGTGGAGATCTCGGCGGTTCGGCCGTCGCGGCGGACGCTGGGTTTGGCCTCGCCGATGACGGCCAGGCCGTCGAGGGTCTTCTTGGCGCGCAGTTCCTGGATGATGCCGATGCCGGTGTTCGCGATGATCACGAAGCCGAAGAGGCTGTCCTGGATCGGCGCGACGAAGAACATGATCACCCAGAGGACGCCGATGATGGCGTTGAAGCGGGTGAAGACGTTCGCACGGATGATGTCGGCGGTGGAGCGGCTGCTGCGGACGGGGACGTCGTTGACGTCGCCGCGCGCGACGCGCTCGGCGACCTCGGCGGTGGTCAGCCCGGCGGGCTTGAACCGGGGTGCCGGTGGCTGCACGGGGTGCACCGGATCGAGCTCTGCGCCCGCGTCGATGGCCGCGGTGCCGCCTGCCCGGCCGCCCGCGGCGCCGCTCGGCTCCGGCCCGTCGTCGATGTCTGCCCGCTGCGTCATGGTTCCGACGGTAAGGGCGGTTCGAACACCGCACCTGCCGAGCGGGCCGAAGATCCGACTTCGGGATGACCCGAATCGTCCGCTGGTAGCCGTTGGCCGTCAGCCGGGGGCGGGACTGGGTACGGGTACGGGTACGGCTACGGCTGCTCGGCCCGCTCGGCAGCCTCGGCCGCGTGACGCTTGAGCGCAGCGTCCCGGCCGCGGACGTACCAGATGCCGATCAGGCCGAGGAAGCCGCCGGCCGCACAGGTCCAGACCCACCACAGCAGGTCCCGGTCGGCGAACCAGCCGTAGAAGGGCAGCTGGACGAGGAACAGGGCGAACCAGAGGATCGTGCCACCGGTGACGGTGGCGACGACCGGGCCCTCCAAGGGCTCGGGCGCCTCGTGCTTCGCAATCCATTTCGCCATGCCGCAAGTCTAGGCGGCCGCGCTCGGGGTCTACGCGCGGAGATGGACGCCCCTTCGTTCATGTGTTCATACTGAAACGGTTTGGGCGAGGCCCATTTTCTTCGTATGAACCCCCATTTGAGGACCGTATGAGCACGTCGGCTCCCGCCCCCGAAGCCATCCGTCCGGAGCCTTCCCCCCAGGGACCCTCCGGCGGGCTCGACCGCTACTTCAAGATCTCCGAGCGCGGCTCGACCATCGCCCGCGAGGTCCGCGGCGGCTTCGCCACCTTCTTCGCGATGGCCTACATCATCGTGCTGAACCCGATCATCCTCGGCAGCGCGAAGGACATGTACGGGAACCAGCTCGACGGCGGCCAGCTCGTCACGGCGACCGTCCTGACCGCGGCCTTCACCACCCTCCTCATGGGTGTCATCGGCAACGTCCCGATCGCGCTGGCCGCCGGACTCGGGGTCAACACGGTCGTCGCCCTTCAGCTCGCGCCGCGCATGAGCTGGCCCGACGCCATGGGCATGGTGGTCCTGGCCGGCTTCGTCGTGATGCTGCTGGTCGCGACCGGCCTGCGCGAGCGGGTCATGAACGCCGTCCCGACGGGCCTGCGCAAGGGCATCGCGATCGGCATCGGCCTGTTCATCATGCTGATCGGCCTGGTCGACTCCGGCTTCGTCACCCGCATCCCGGACGCCGCGCACACCACGGTCCCGCTCCAGCTCGGCACGGGCGGCCACCTGCACGGCTGGCCCGTCCTGATCTTCGCGGTCGGCGTGCTGCTCACGCTCGCGCTGCTGATCCGCAAGACGCCCGGTGCCATCCTGATCTCCATCGTGGCGATGACCGTCGTCGCGGTCGCCGTCCAGCTGGTCGTCAAGCTCCCCGACACCGGGTGGGGCCTGACCGTCCCGGAGTGGCCGGGCAATCCGGTGGCCGCGCCCGACTTCGGCCTGGTCGGCCAGGTCAGCCTCTTCGGCGGCTTCGGGAAGGTCGGGGTGCTGACGGGCGTCCTGTTCGTCTTCACCGTGCTGCTGTCCTGCTTCTTCGACGCCATGGGCACGATCCTCGGCGTCGGCGACGAGGCGAAGCTGATCGACAAGAAGACCGGCGAGTTCCCCGGGATCAACCGGGTCCTGCTGGTCGACGGCCTGGCCGTCGCCTCGGGCGGCGCGACCTCCTCCTCCGCGACCACCTGCTTCGTGGAGTCCACGGCCGGTGTCGGCGAGGGCGCCCGCACGGGTCTGGCGAACGTCGTGACGGGCGGTCTCTTCGCCGTGGCGCTGTTCCTCACCCCGCTCGCCACCATGGTCCCGTCCCAGGCCGCGACCCCCGCCCTGGTGGCGGTCGGCTTCCTGATCCTGGCGGGCTCGGTCAAGGACATCGACTGGAGCGACTTCACCATCGCCGTCCCGGCCTTCCTGGCCATGGTGATGATGCCCTTCACGTACTCGATCACCAACGGCATCGGCATCGGCTTCGTGAGCTTCTGCGCGCTGCGGCTCGCGACCGGCCGGGGCCGTGAGGTCCCGGTGGCCATGTACGTCGTGTCGGCGGTGTTCGTCTTCTACTACGCGATGCCCGCCCTCGGCCTCACGTAAGGCTGGTGCCCGGGCTCACGTCAGCCCGTAGAACTTCTCCGTCTCGTCGACGGCCGCCTTGAAGCGCTCGTCGAAGTCGTCGCGAATGAGCGTCCGGACCACGTAGTCCTGGACGCTCATTCCGCGTTTGGCGGCATGAGTCCGGAGCCTGTCGAGGAGCTCCCCGTCTATGCGCATGCTCAGCACATGTGTCCCCATGCCGAAAGAGTCGGGGCTGAGGGCGTGTACGCGTGTCACTTTCCGCGCCCCACTCACCCTTACGAGTGATGAAGCCATGACGGAGGCGTGACGGAGGGGGCCAGGGGAAACCCGGTGTTCTTTAGCTAGAGTAATGAGTTACTCTAAGGACATGCGTGACCTTTCCCATGGCGACGACGCAGCCGCCGTGAACGACCTCCGCTCCGCCGTCATGCGGCTGGGCCGACGCCTCAAGCACCAGCGCGTCGACGAGTCGCTGAGCCCGACCGAGATGTCGGTCCTCGGCACCCTCGCCCGCTGCGGCCAGGCCACCCCCGGTGAGCTGGCCCGGCGCGAGCACGTGCAGCCGCCGTCGATGACCCGCATCGTCGCCCTGCTGGAGGCCAAGGGACTGGTCACGCTGGAGCCGCACCCCGACGACCGCCGCCAGAAGGTGGTCCGCCAGACCGAGGAAGCCGAAGCGATGCTCGAAGAGAGCCGCCGCAAGCGCAACGCCTTCCTGGCCGGGCTCGCGGCCGAGCTGACCGAGGAGGAGTGGGCCAAGCTGCGCGAGGCCGCACCCGTCCTGGAGAAGCTCGCGCACCTATAGGGACGACGCCAGGAGGCGAACGCTTTTGAGTACGGGAAACGGAGCAGACTCCGCACCCGACCACATATCCACCCCCACTACTGATGCACACGCGGGCAAGAACCCGGGCAAGAGCTCGGGCAGGAACTCGGGCAAGAACTCGATGTTCAGCTCGCTGAAGATCCGGAACTACCGGCTCTACGCGACCGGCCAGGCCGTGTCGAACACGGGCACCTGGATGCAGCGCATCGCCCAGGACTGGCTGGTCCTCTCCCTGACCGGCTCCGCCTCCGCCGTCGGCATCACCATCGCCCTGCAGTTCCTGCCGATGCTGCTGTTCGGCCTCTACGGAGGCGTCCTCGCGGACCGGCTGCCCAAGCGGCCGCTGCTGATCACCACCCAGAGCGCCATGGGCCTCACCGGGGTCGCACTCGCCGTGCTCACCCTCGCCGGACACGTCCAGGTCTGGCACGTCTACCTCGCCGCCTTCCTGCTCGGCCTCGTCACCGTCGTGGACAACCCGGCCCGGCAGACGTTCGTCCCCGAGATGGTCGGCAAGGACCAGCTGGCCAACGCCGTCAGCCTGAACTCGGCGAACTTCCAGTCCGCGCGGCTGGTCGGCCCGGCGATCGCCGGTGTGCTGATCACCGCCGTCGGCTCCGGCTGGGCCTTCCTGCTGAACGGACTGTCCTTCGCCGCGCCCGTCATCGGCCTGCTCCTGATGCGCACGAGCGAACTGCGCCCGGTCGAACCGCAGCCCCGCGCGAAGGGGCAGCTGCGCGAGGGCCTGCGCTACGTCGCCGGAAAGCCGGAGCTGGTCTGGCCGATCGTGCTGGTCGGCTTCATCGGGACCTTCGGGTTCAACTTCCCGATCTGGCTCTCCGCGTTCGTCAGCGACGTCTTCCACGGCGACGCGGGCACCTACGGCCTCTTCAACACGCTGATCGCGGCCGGCTCCCTGGCCGGCGCGCTGCTCGCGGCCCGGCGGGGGATCTCCCGGCTCCGGCTGCTGACGGCGGCCGCCGCGCTGTTCTCCGTGCTGCTGGTCGTGACGGCCTTCGCGCCGGGCTTCTGGCTGTTCGCGGCGCTGCTCGTGCCGATCGGGCTGTTCGGGCTGACGGTCAACGTCACGGCCAACTCCACCGTGCAGATGGCCACCGACCCCGAGATGCGGGGGCGGGTCATGGCCCTGTTCATGATGGTGTTCACGGGCGGCACGCCGGTCGGTGCGCCGCTCATGGGCTGGATCACGGACGCGTACGGTGCGCGGATCGGGATGGTGGCGGGTGGTCTGATCTCGCTGGCCGCCTCTGCCGCCATCGCGGTGGTTCTCGCTCGTGTCGGCAACCTCCGCCTCCGCGTGAACCGCCACGGCGTGGCCTTCGTCCCGGCGGCCCGCCAACTGGTTACGGCCGCCTGATCCCGCCTGCGGCCCGCCCTCCCGGGGCTCCGCCCCAGACCCTCCCCCAGACTCCGTCCGGGGGGACCCCCACGCCTCAAACGCCGGCGAGGCTGGATTGCCCTCCGGGCAATCCAGCCCGCCCGGGCGCGCACTTGTCAGCTGACGTCGGCCAAAATCCAGCCCCGCCGGCGTTTGAGGCGCGGGGGTTCGGGGGCGGAGCCCCCGCAGCGGCGCCGCAGACGAACGGCACGCCCGATCCGGCAGCATCCGCACCGACGGCCCCTATACGCTCGGCGGCATGAGACTGTTCGTCGCCGTGCTGCCGCCCCCCGCGGTCGTCGAGGAGCTCGCGCAGGCCCTGGAGGGGCTGCGCGACGACCGGCTGCGCTGGACCGCCCAGGCGGGCTGGCACTTCACGCTGGCCTTCCTCGGTGAGGTACGGGACGAGGTGCTCCCCGAACTGCACACCCGGCTCGCCCGCGCCGCCCACCGCACGGCCCCCTTCACCCTGCGGCTGCACGGCGCCGGGCACTTCGGGGACCGCGCGCTGTGGATCGGGGCCGCCGGGGACCTCGACGCGCTGCGGATGCTCTCCGAGCGGGCCGACGCCGCCGCGCGGCGGGCCGGGGTACCGATGGGGCAGCACCACCGGTACACCCCGCACCTCACCCTCGGCCGCAGCCGCGACATCAAGCGCGACCACCCCGAACAGGGCGGGGGCGACGGCCTGCGGCCCTACCTGGAGGCGCTCGCCCCCTACGAGGGAACCGCCTGGCCGGTCACCGAACTGAGCCTGGTCCGCAGCAACCTGCCCACCAGCGGCGTCCCCGGCGAGCAGCCCCGCTACGAGACCGTGGCCGCCTGGCCCCTGGAGGGCTGAGGGCGGGGGCCCCTCCGCGTGCCCGGCTCGGCCCCCTGCGTCCACGGTGCGGGGGCTGTCGCGTTAGGCTCGACGGGTGGATCCCAAGACCAGAAACCGTGTGATGGCCGGCGTGCTCGTGCTGATGTTCCTCGTCGTGGCCGTAGCGGCCGCCGTGGGCCAGTAGCGCCCGGCGGCGTCCGCTACGGCTCGACGCCGGTCACCAGGCGAAGGCCTCCGGAGACGGCCCCGGCCCGGGGAAGACCTCGTCCAGCCCGGCCAGCACCTCCTCGCTCAGCTCCAGCTCCAGCGCGCGCAGCGCACTGTCGAGCTGCTCCGCCGTGCGCGGGCCGACGATGGGGCCCGTCACGCCCGGCCGGGTGAGCAGCCAGGCCAGCGCCGTCTCGCCGGGCTCCAGGCCGTGCTTGTCGAGCAGGTCCTCGTACGCCTGCACCTGCGCCCGTACCGTGCTGTTGGCCAGCGCGTCCGCGGACCGGCCGGATGCCCGGCGGCCGCCCTCGACCTCCTTCTTGATGACCCCGCCCAGCAGCCCGCCGTGCAGCGGGGACCAGGGGATGACCCCGAGGCCGTACTCCTGGGCCGCCGGGAGGACCTCCATCTCGGCCCGCCGCTCGGCGAGGTTGTAGAGGCACTGCTCGCTGACCAGGCCGACCATCCCGCGGCGGGCGGCCGTCTCGTTGGCCTGAGCGATCTTGTAGCCGGGGAAGTTGGAGGAGCCGGCGTAGAGGATCTTCCCCTGCTGGATGAGCACGTCGACGGCCTGCCAGATCTCCTCGAAAGGGGTCCGGCGGTCGATGTGGTGGAATTGATACAGGTCGATGTGGTCGGTCTGGAGCCGCTTGAGGCTGGCCTCGACGGCCCGGCGGATGTTGAGCGCCGACAACCGGTCCTCGTTGGGCCAGGTGTCTGCCTCGCGGGACATCGAGCCGTAGACCTTGGTGGCCAGGACCGTCTTCTCGCGCCGGCCGCCGCCCTGGGCGAACCAGGTGCCGATGATCTCCTCGGTACGGCCCTTGCTCTCACCCCACCCGTACACATTGGCGGTGTCGAAGAAGTTCAGACCCGCGTCGAGCGCGGAATCCATGATCGAGTGGCTGGTCGGTTCGTCGGTCTGCGGACCGAAGTTCATCGTGCCGAGGACGAGTCGGCTGACCTTGAGTCCGGTGCGTCCGAGCTGCGTGTACTTCATGGGGCACAAGCCAACTGCTTGGAGTCCACTCAAGGCAAGGGCCTAATCCGGGGCGCCAACTCCTGCGAGGGCTACGGGTGTCAGACCTGCGGCCGGTAGAGCCCGCCGATGCCCCAGGCCTGGTGCAGTGCCGCCGCGAACTCCCCCGCCAGCCGGTGCTCGCCGGAGGCGTTGGGGTGGGTGCCGTCGTAGGTGTCGCTGTGGATGTCGTACGAGGCCGGGCGCGCGGCCAGCAGGACGGGCGAGGCGGCGCTGCTCAGGTCGGCGACCGCCTTCGCCAGCAGCTCGTTGAAGCGGTCCACCTCGGCCGCGAACGGCGCGTCCTCCTCGGCCCGGACGTTCGGTATCACCGGGAGGAGAACCATCCGTATCGCCGGACGAGCCGCGCGTGCCTCGGCGATGAACCGTCGGGCGTTGGCGGCGGTCTCGTCGGCCTTCGTGTAGAAGCCGAGGTCGATCAGGCCGAGGGAGACGAGCAGGACGTCGGCGGCGCCGTCCCGCACGGCGGGCCCGATGAGGGGCGCCATGTGCTGCCAGCCCTCGCCCCAGCCGGCCAGGTGCCGGCGGGCGTGCGCGGGGAAGGCCGGGTCGGCGTAGTCGGTGGAGCCCTCGTACAGCTCGTGGCGCGGCCCGACTATCTCGTAGGGGCCGTCGAAGGTGGCGTCGAGGTGCTGCCACATCCGGTAGCGCCAGGTGTAGTCGCCGGCGCGTCCGATGGTCATGGAGTCGCCGACGAACATGAAACGCATCCGGTCATCATCGCGGATCCCCCGCCGTGAGCAGCTGTGATGCCGGACACGCGGGTCGGGCTGGCACGCTGGGGGGATGCGCATGCTGCCCGTGTCTTCCGCCGCCGTCGCCGTGGCCCTGTTCTCCCTGCCCTCCGCAGCCTCTGCGGCCTTCGCGGCACAGGCCCCCGGGGCGTCCTCGTTCACCATCGCCGACCCCCGGATCAAGGAGTCGAGCGGGCTCGCGGCCAGCCGGATCCACCCGGGCGTGTACTGGACTCACAACGACAGCGACGACGGCCCGTACGTGTACGCCGTGGACTCGGCCACGGGCAAGACGGTGGCCCGGGTCACGCTCACGGGCATCGGGAAACCGCGTGACGTCGAGGCGATCTCGCTGGGGCCGGACGGGCAGTTGTACGTCGGCGACATCGGCGACAACCTGGGCGGGACCTGGGACCACGTGTGGATCTACCGCTTCCAGGAGCCGAAGGAACTGGGCGACGGCAACATCACCGTCAAGGCGGCCCAGTTCACGGTGCGGTACGCCGACGGGCCGCGCAACGCGGAGGCGCTGATGGTGCATCCGGTGTCGGGGCGGGTGTACATCGCGAGCAAGGACGAGAACAAGGGCGGGCTGTACGAGGGCCCCGCGGCGCTGTCGGGCAGCGGGACGAACGTGTTCCGGCGGGTCGCGGACGTGCCGTGGGTGACGGACGGGGCGTTCTCCCCCGACGGGGGGCGGCTGACCCTGCGGGGGTACTTCACGGCCCGCAGCTACCCGTGGAAGGACGGGCGGCCGGAGGGTGAGGGCGAGCGGGTCGACGCGCCGTGGCAGGGGCAGGCTGAGTCGGTGACGTACACCGCGGACGGAGGGACGCTGATGTTCGGCTCGGAAGGCGCGTCCAGCCGCGTGGTCGCGGTCCCGGTGGCGTCGGCGACCCCGGCCCCCTCCGGGTCCGCGTCCGCGGCCCCGGCCGCCCCTGGCTCCGCCGCGGAGGAGCCGCCGGCGCCGCAGGGCGGCTTCACGAAGGGCGCGCTCGTCCTGGCAGCGGCCCTCGTCCTGGTCTTCGCTGCGAAGCGCCTCTTCCGGCGCCGTGCAGGGGACTGACCCCCGGGCCCCTGGGGCTCCGCCCCAGACCCCGCGCCTCAAACGCCGGCGGGGCTGGATTTCGGCGCGGCTGGATTCGGGCGGCGCAGGAAGGACAGCCACAGGGGCACCGCCATGCCGATGACCGCCGTGAGCGAGGAGAGGGTGTAGGCGAGGCAGACGCGGGTGGCGACGTCGCCGGGGATCAGGGTGACCACGATCAGGACCACGGTGGCGACGGTCCAGCCGAGCAGTTGCAGCCGGTGCTTGTGCAGGACCAGCAGGGCCTGTCCGAGGACCATGGCCAGCATGTAGAAGAGGGTGCCGGCGGAGATCCAGAAGAACGCGGCGTACCCGAGCCCCTCCTCGGCCTTGAAGAGCACCTGGATGAGCCACGGGCCGAGCAGGGTGGCGGGGACGCCCCCGGCCAGGCCGAGCGCGGTGACCACCAGGGAGGTCCGGCCGAGCAGCTTGGAGAAGCCGTCCCGGTCCCCGGCGGCGGCGGTGGAGGACAGGCCGGAGAGCAGCGAGGCCTGGAGCGAGCCGAAGACGAAGAGGGGTACGCGGGCCAGCACGATCGCGTTCAGCAGACCGGCGACGAGCGCGCCCTCCGTGGGTGCCAGCAGCTTCGTGCTGACCACGGCGGCGTTGACGACGACCTGGGAGAGCAGGGTCGAGACGATGAGCGGGCCGAGCCCGCCGAGGAGCACCTGCCAGCGGGGCGCGGGACCCGTACCGAGCCCGCGCAGGACCGGGCCGGAGGTAACGAGGGCGGCGACGAGCGGGGCCACCACGAGGATCAGCGCGAAGGCCAGCGGGGAGCGGATCCCGGCGAGGGCGAAGGCCCCGGCGAGGCCGATGCGCAGGAGGCCGTCGATGGCCAGCTGCCAGCCGAAGGGGGCGAAGCGGCCGAGGCCGGCCAGGATGCCGCGGCAGATGTTGCTCAACGCCATGGCGGCGAAGGCCAGGACGAGCGTGCCGACCATTTCGGTGTGGCCGTAGAAGAAGGTGTCGGCGAGCAGCGGGGTCGCCCACCACACCCCGGCGGAGAGCAGGACGACCACGCCGAGGGTGAGCCCGGCGAGCCGGCGCACGACGCCGGAGACGCCCGTGCCGGCGACGCGGTGCGCGGCGACGATCCGGGTGAGTTCTTGTTCGACGGGGAAGAACAGGCCGATGCCGACGGACATGAGGATCGTCCACAGCACCGAGAGGGCGGCCATGCCCTCGGTGTCGAGGCTGTGGCCGGCCGCCATCAGGTGGACGTACGAGGCGGCCCCGAGCACGACCGTGCCGCTGATCACCAGCATGGTGCCGGGCGGCAGGGTGCTCGCGATCCTCGCCAGCGGCGACCGCTTCACGGTCGCGGTCGCCGTGGCGTCCGGTGTGTTCACGACTGCTGGGCGGCCTTCACCTTGAGCGGCTCCCACCATGCGCGGTTCTCGCGGTACCAGGCGATCGTGGACTTGATGCCGTCCTCGAAGGTGACCTGCGGCGCGTAACCGAGCTCTTCGCTGATCTTGCTGATGTCGATGGAGTAGCGCAGGTCGTGGCCCTTGCGGTCCTCGACCCGGTCGACCATCTCCCAGCCGACGCCCGCGGCTTCCAGCAGGACGCCGGTGAGTTCCTTGTTGGTGAGCTCGGTGCCGCCGCCGATGTTGTAGACCTCGCCGGCGCGGCCCTTGAGCAGCGCCAGCTCGATGCCGCGGCAGTGGTCGGAGACGTGCAGCCAGTCACGGACGTTGCCGCCGTCGCCGTAGAGCGGGACGTGCTTGCCGTCCATCAGGTTGGAGACGAACAGCGGGATGACCTTCTCGGGGAACTGGTACGGCCCGTAGTTGTTCGAGCAGCGCGTCACCACGACGTCCATGCCGTGCGTGCGGTGGTAGGCCAGCGCCAGCAGGTCGGAGGAGGCCTTCGAGGCGGAGTACGGGGAGTTCGGCGCGAGCGGCCACTCCTCGGTCCAGGAGCCCTCGGTGATCGAGCCGTACACCTCGTCGGTGGAGACGTGCACGAAGCGGCCGACGCCGTGCTTGCGGGCGGCGTCCAGCAGCACCTGCGTGCCGACCACGTTGGTCATGACGAAGGGGCCCGCGCCGGCGATGGAGCGGTCCACGTGGGACTCGGCGGCGAAGTGCACCACCGCGTCGTGGCCGGGCATCACCTGGTCGACGGCGTCGACGTCGCAGATGTCCCCGCGGACGAAGCTGTAGCCGGAGTGACCTGCGACGGGGGCGAGGTTCTCCTCGACGCCCGAGTAGGTCAGCTTGTCGAATACCGTGATCTTGGCGGCAGGGTCCGCGGACAGGAGAGAGCGGACGAACTGCGAGCCGATGAAACCGGCGCCACCGGTCACGAGAATGCGCATAGTGGTTTCACTTTAGCTGGGCCATGTGGGTGAGCAGTATCCAGCGCCCCCGGGGGCGCCGCGAGGGGACCCCGGTGTTGCGCCTGCGTACCCCGTGGGTTAACCCCGTGGGTTAACGGCGCCGAAGGGGCGCAACGTATGGTGGCACGCATGCGTGGAATTCTCCTGGCGGGCGGTACCGGCTCCCGGCTCTGGCCCCTGACACGAGCCGTGTCGAAGCAGCTCCTGCCCGTTTTCGACAAGCCGATGATCTATTACCCGCTTTCCACGCTGGTCATGGCGGGGATTCGCGAGATCCTGATCATCACGACCCCCCAGGACCAGGAGCAGTTCCAGCGGCTCCTCGGCGACGGATCACAGTTCGGCCTCGACCTGCAGTACACGGTCCAGGAGCGCCCCGAGGGCATCGCGCAGGCCTTCGTGCTCGGCGCGGACTTCATCGGGGACGAGCCGGTCGCGCTGATCCTCGGCGACAACATCTTCCACGGCAGCGGCCTCGGCACGCGCCTGGCCGAGCGCACCGACCCCAAGGGCGGCATCGTCTTCGCCTACCCCGTCGCGGACGCGACCGCGTACGGCGTGGTCGAGTTCGACGCGGACGGCAAGGTCATCTCCATCGAGGAGAAGCCCGAGAAGCCGAAGTCCCGCTACGCGGTGCCCGGCCTGTACTTCTACGACAACCGCGTCGTGGAGATCGCCCGCACGATCACCCCGAGCGCCCGCGGCGAGCTGGAGATAACCGCCGTCAACGACGCCTACCTGCAGAGCGGTGACCTGGAGGTCACCGTCCTCGACCGCGGTACGGCCTGGCTGGACACCGGCACCTTCGTCTCCATGGTCCAGGCCTCCGAGTTCGTGCGCGTCATCGAGGAACGCCAGGGCTTCAAGATCGGCTGCATCGAGGAGGCGGCCTGGCGGGCCGGCTTCGTCTCCGACGAGCAGCTGCGCGAGCTGGCCGAGCCGCTGCGCAAGAGCGGCTACGGCGACTACCTGGTGGACCTGCTCGACGAGGAGACCGGCCGATGAAGATCCGCGAGCTCTCCATCGAGGGCGCCTGGGAGATCACCCCGGTACAGCACGGCGACCCGCGCGGGCTGTTCATGGAGTGGTACCGCTTCGACCACCTCGCCGAGGCCGTCGGCCACCCGCTGCGCCTCGCCCAGGGCAACCTCTCCGTGTCGGCGAAGGACGTCGTGCGCGGCATCCACTTCGCCGACGTCCCGCCCGGCCAGGCCAAGTACGTCACCTGTGTGCGCGGGGCCGTCCTCGACGTGATCGTGGACCTGCGTGTGGGATCGCCCACGTTCGGCCGGTACGAGTTCGTCCGCCTCGACGACGTGGACCGCCGCGCGGTCTACATCTCGGAGGGCCTGGGCCACGGCTTCTGCGCGCTGACGGACGACGCGACGCTCTCCTACATCTGCTCGGAGACGTTCAACCCCACCGCGGAGCACTCGGTCCACCCGCTCGACCCCGACCTCGCGATCGACTGGCCGGCCGGCGCCGCCGCCCAGCTGTCGGCGCGGGACGCGGCCGCGCCCTCGCTCGCCGAGGCGATCGAGTCCGGCCTGCTGCCGGACTACGAGGAGTGCCTGAGCTACCGCCGGTCGCTGCGCGACGGCGGCTGAGCCCTCCGACTCCTGCCCCGTCCCGCCTCCCGAAAGCTTCGGTGCGTCACACATGACCACTCTCGACATCATGCTGCCCTACTACGGCGACGTGGCCCTGATGCAGGCCGCGGTGCGCAGCATCCTGGCCCAGAGCGACCCGAACTGGCGGCTGACGGTGGTGGACGACGGCCAGGAGCCCTCCGTCCCCGGCTGGTTCGCGGAGCTCGACGACCCGCGCGTCTCGTACCAGCGCAACGAGCAGAACCTGGGCGTCACCGGCAACTACCGCAAGTGCCTGGGCCTGGTCCGCGAAGAGCACTTCGTGATGATGGGCACCGACGACATCATGCTGCCCGAGTACGTGGCCACGGTGCGGGCCGCGATAGCCAAGCACCCGGGGATAGGCATGGTGCAGCCCGGCGTCCAGGTCATCGACGGCGCGGGCAAGCCCGCCGAGGGCCTGGTCGACCAGGCCAAGAAGCGGGTGTACGCGCCCCGCGTCAACGGCGAGCTGCTGATGGGCGGCGAACCGCTCGCGACCAGCCTGCTGCGCGGGTGCTGGGTGTACTTCCCCTCCATCTGCTGGCGCACCGAAGCCGTCCGCAAGGCGGGCTTCCGGGACGGCCTGGAGGTCACCCAGGACCTCGCCCTGGAGATCGACCTGATCCAGGCCGGCGAGCAGATGCTGATCTCCGAGACCCTGTGCTTCCAGTACCGCCGGCACGCGGTCAGCATCTCCTCCCAGCAGGCCTTCACCGGCCGCCGCTTCCAGGAGGCCAACCGCTTCTTCGTGGAGGTCGCGGACCGGCTGGACGCGCAGGGCTGGACGAAGGCCGCCAAGGCCTCCCGGCTGCACCTGTCCTCCCGGATCCACGCCGCGACGATGCTGCCCGGCGCGCTGAAGAACCGGCAGGCCGACGGCGCCCGCACCCTCCTGCGGCACGTAGCCGGCGCCGACATCCGCTAGGGGGTATCCCCCCTACCCCCCACCTTCCGACCTGCCCGGAGCCGATCCCCATGTCTGTCACCAGCTCTCCCCTGCCCCGCGTGGCCGTCCTCGGAGCGACCGGCTTCATAGGCCGGGCGCTGTGCGCCACGCTCGACGAGCGCGGCCACGGGCTGCTCGCCATCGCCCGCAAGACGCCGTCCTCCCCGCTGCCCGGCGCGTTCGCCGCATTCGACCTCACCGTCGACCCGCCGGCCGTGCTGGCCGACCTCCTGACGGAGCACCGGATCGACGTCGTCGTCAACGCGGCCGGTGGCATGTGGGGCCTGACGGACGAGCAGATGATCCCCGCCAACCTCGGCATGGTCTCCCGCCTGCTGGAGACGCTGGAACTCATGCCGCAGCCGCCGCGGCTGGTGCAGATCGGCACCGTCCACGAGTACGGCACCTTCCCCATCGGCGTGACGTACACCGAGGACTCCCCCGCGCGTCCCGAGACGGCCTACGGGCAGCTGAAGCTCGAAGCCACCGAGCTGATCGCCGACACCATCCGCACCAAGGGCCTCGACGCCGTCGTCCTGCGCCTGGGCAACGTCATCGGCGCGGGCCAGCCCTCGCACAGCCTGCTCGGCGTCATGGCCGGCAAGCTCGTCGAGGGCCAGGCCGCCGGCGGCGCGGAGCTGTCGCTGATGCCGCTCACCGCGCAGCGCGAGTTCCTCCACCTGCAGGACGGGATCGACGCGATGGTCGCCGCCCTCGCCCCGGCCGGCCCGTGCCCGCCCGTCCTCAACCTGGGCCTCGGCCGGGCGACTTCGGCCCGGGAGCTGGTCGAGCTGCTGATCGAGGAGAGCGGCGTGCCGACGCGCGTCACGGAGGTGCCCGCACCGGCCGGCACCGGCCCGGAGACCGAGTGGCACCAGCTCGACATCAGCGCCACCGAGAAGGCGCTGGGCTGGAAGCCGGTCCGCAGCCTGCGCGACGCCGTCGCCGAGCTGTGGCAGCACGCCGACGCGGCCAACGCCCGAGCCTGAGGCTGAACCCGCCCCTGAGGCCGGACCCCGAGGCCGGACCCGGTATCCGGGCCCGGCCGGGCCGTCAGGAGTGGCCCAGGTCCTCGGAGCGGAGGTCCGCAGGGGGCACCGATCCCGTGTCCGCGGCCGGAGCGGCGGGGTGCAGCTGGAATTCGTCCGCGGCCATCGAGTCGAGCACCGGCGGCGCGGGCCTCGGCGGCGCCGGCATGACCGCGGCCTCCGAGTGGCCTCCGCAGCCGTAGGACAGCGACACCAGACGGCCGTCGGCCGGGCTGAACTCGTTCGCGCAGACGCCGAAGGCCTGGCCGAGGGAGCCGCCGATCGCGACGAGGAACCCGCACGACACGCACGAGGCGGGCGCCGCCTGCGCCATCGGGGTCTTCGCGCCGAAGGACTCGTCCCAGCGGTCGGCCGCGCTGTGCAGCCCGTACCGGGACAGGACGCGCGCCCGGCGCATGCCCAGTTCCTCGGCGACCGAGGTGATGGAGCCGCGGACCGGGACCACCGTACGGTCGGTGACGTCGGCGTCCTCCGCCTCGACCAGTTCGGCCATCTCGGTGGAAACCACCGAGTTCGGCGGCGGGGCGTCCTCGCCCGACCAGCCCTGCTCCAGCCGCAGGTCCTCGGCGTCGGTGGGCAGCAGGTCGCCCGGACCCATGTCGCCGGGGCGCAGCCGCTCGCTCCACGGCACCCACTCCGGGGCGAGGAGCGCGTCGTCGCCGGGCAGCAGCACCGTTTCGTCGAGGGTGACGTTCTTCGCGCGGGAGGCGCGGGTCACGGTGACGGCCCAGCGCCAGCCCCGGTAGCCCGGTTCCTTGCACTCGAAGAAGTGGGTGACGACCCGGTCGCCCTCCGCGACGGCGGAGACGTGCTCTCCCACCACTCCGGGGAAGGCGGCCTCCTCGGCCGACGCTCGGGCGAGTTCTACCGCCTCGACACACAGGCGGTCGGGGGCGGGGATACGCGGGGTACGCGGGGTACGGCTTCGCGTCGTCGCAGCACTCACTGGTCTCGTTCTCTCCTACGCCGTCTCACGTGTGCGCCGTCCGTACTGTCGTCCACAACGACCCGTCGGTGCTGTCCGTACGTGGCGCGGGCGGAGCGGACCAGAGGGCCGCGTCGACGTCCGCACCCGATCGGACTCCGGGCGCACCTTTATGCGATCCATTCTGCGGGATCGCGAAGAGGCGCGCGGCCAGGAGCAACCGCCGGTGGCGCGCTACGCACGCTACCTCCTCCGAAGCCTTCGGCCCACATGCAAGGTCCGATTCGCGGACATGGAGCGGACACGGAGCGGACGTGGAGGCGGGACGGGCCCGGGCGAGCACGCGCCGGGAGGGCTCCCGGAGGGCAGGGTGGGGCACTATGGCCACGTGGCACCCGTACGGTCGTCCGCCGACGGCTCGGGACCGGCCAAGCGGGCCGGCCGGGCCCTGGGGCGTGCCCTGCACCTGCCGATCACCGGTACGGCACGCGGGATCCGGCGGGCCACGCACGCGCACGGGGCCGGTGAATCGGGCCTCGGCAAGCTGATCGAACTGCACGCCATCAACGGCGCCGGCGACATGATGATCACGGTGGCGCTGGCGTCGACGGTTTTCTTCTCCGTCCCCACGGACGAGGCCCGCGGCCGGGTGGCCCTGTACCTGGGCATCACGATGGCCCCCTTCATCCTGCTGGCCCCGGTGATCGGCCCGCTGCTGGACCGTCTGCCGCACGGACGCCGGGCCTCCATGGCGGCCGCGATGCTGGCCCGCGCGCTGCTGGCGGTGTTGATGTCGGGCGCGGTGGCCACGGGCGGGCTGGAGCTGTATCCGGCGGCGCTCGGTGTCCTCGTCGCGTCCAAGTCGTACGGGGTCGTGCGCAGCGCGGTGGTCCCGCGCCTGCTCCCGCCCAAGTTCTCACTCGTCAAGGCGAACTCCCGCGTCACGCTGGCCGGTCTGCTCGCCACGGGGGTGGCGGCGCCGGTGGGCGCCGGACTCCAGCTGATCGGGCCTCAGTGGCCGTTGTACGGGGCCAGCGCCGTCTTCATCTGGGGGACCTTCGCGGCCTTCACGCTGCCGCACAAGGTGGACGAGGCGAAGGGCGAGCGCCGGGCGCGGCTGTCGACGCACGAGGCGCACTCGAAGCGGCCGGGGCTGCGGACGGTGAGCCGTTCGGTGCTGTGCGGGCTCCTCGCGAACGCCGCCATGCGCGGGCTGTCCGGGTTCCTGATCTTCTTCCTGGCGTTCCTGCTGCGCGAGCACCCGCTGGGCGGGCAGAGCGCGGCGGTGTCGCTGGGCATCGTGGCCGTCTCGGCGGGCGTCGGCAACGCGTGCGGGACGGCGGTGGGCGCGTGGCTCCGGGCGCGGGCGCCGGAGGCGATCATCGCGGCCGTCCTGAGCTTCACCCTCGGGGTGGCGGTGCTGGCGGCGGTCTTCTTCAGCGGGCTGTTCATGGCCGTACTGGCCGCGACGGCGGGCTTCTGCCAGGCGCTCGCGAAGCTCTCGCTGGACGCGATGATCCAGCGGGACGTCCCGGAGGCCGTACGCACCTCCGCGTTCGCCCGCTCGGAGACGCTGCTGCAGGTGGCGTGGGTGCTGGGCGGTGCGATCGGCATCGCCCTGCCGCTGAACGGGGTGCTGGGCATGTCCGTGGCCGCCACTGTGGTCGCCCTGGGCACGACGATGGCCCTCCGCGGCCTGGCCTCGGCCCCCCGCCACCACCCGGGGACCCCCCGCCCCCGAGTCGCCTAACCGCCTGGCGCAGCACCTCCTCCTGGGGCGGAGCCCCGGGGGGCCGCGGAGCGGCACCTCCAGCCCCTCCGGCGTTTGAGGAGCGGGTCTGGGCGGAGCCCAGGGGGCCGCGGAGCGGCGCTTTCAGGCTCGCCGGCGATTGAAGGCCGGGGGCCGGGGCGGAGTCCCGGGAGCGGGGCCCGGTCGACACGACGGCGCGCCGCAGCGAGGGACCCCGTGCAGCGGCGCAGCCCAGCGGCCCGATAGCCTTCGGCTCATGACCGCACCGCTTTTCTCGGGTAGGGCCCGCCGCAGCGTCGCGGCCCTCGGAGCCGTGTCCGCCGGCCTCCTCCTCCTCTCGGCCTGCGACAAGCCGACACCGCTGGCGACCGTGACGGTCGGCACCTCGTCGGTGTCCGCCGAATCCGAATGCCACTCCGCCAAGGAACCGCTCTCCATCGAGAGGGTCCAGGAGTGCGTCACCGACCTCAAGGACGCCAAGACCATCGAGTACGGCCGCGGCGACACCCTGCGCCTCGGCGTCGAGCCGGATGTCGTCGAGGACGGCAAGCGCTGGTCGGCGATCCTCGACGGCCAGCCGATCACCGAGCCGTCGTCGAACACCTACCGCAGCTTCCCCGGCGCGGACGTGTTCGCGACCGGCGGCCAGGGCGAGGCCCCGACCTCCAAGAAGCTGGCCATCCTGCAGATCGCCGAGGACGGCAAGCCGCTCGCCGTCTGGTCCTTCAACCTCAAGCTCAAGTAACCGGCGGCCACCGGTGCGCGCGCTCGTCGTGACCGCGGTGGCGGCGGAGGCAGACTCCGTCGTGACCGGTCTGACCCCTCATCCGGACACCCCCGGCGCTGAGCCGCGCACCCTCCCCGGTGGCTACCGCACGACCCGGCGGGACCTCCCCGGCATCGCCCTCGACGTGCTCGTCGGGGGCGTCGGGCCGGCCGCGGCCGCCGCCGGCACCGCCACCGCCCTGGCCCTCGCCGACTACACCCTCGTGGTCTGCGCGGGCATCGGCGGCGGGTTCGCTCCCGCCGCCCCCGTCGGCTCCCTCGTGGTCGCCGACGCGATCGTCGCCGCCGACCTGGGGGCCGAGACCCCCGACGGCTTCCTCGACGTCACCGCCCTCGGCTTCGGGCACAGCGTGCACCTGCCTCCCGCAGAGCTCGCCGCCCGCGCCGCCGAGGCGACGGGGGCGCTGCTCGCGCCCGTGCTGACCGTCTCCACCGTCACCGGCACCGCCGACCGGGCCGCCGCGCTCGCCGCCCGGCACCCGATGGCCGGCGCCGAGGCCATGGAGGGCTTCGGGGTCGCGGAGGCGGCCGCCGCGCACGGGCTGCCCGTACTGGAGATCCGCGCCGTGTCCAACGCCGTGGGCCCGCGTGACCGCGCCGCCTGGCGGATCGGGGACGCGCTCGGCGCGCTCGCCGACGGCTTCCGCGCGCTGGGCCCCGTACTCGCGAACTGGGGAGAACGCCATGAGCAAGGCCATGAGCACCGCCATGAGCACCGGTGAGGCTCTGAGGATCGCCTACTCGCCCTGCCCGAACGACACCTTCGTCTTCGACGCGTGGGCGCACGGCCGGATCCCGGGGGCGCCCGCCCTCGACGTCACCTTCGCCGACATCGACATCACCAACGGCATGGCCGAGCGCGGCGAGCTCGACGTGCTGAAGGTCTCGTACGCCGTCCTCCCGTGGGTGCTGGAGGAGTACGCGCTGCTCCCCTGCGGCGGGGCCCTGGGGCGCGGGTGCGGGCCGCTCGTGCTCACGAGGGAACCGGGCCTCGACCTCACCGGCAAGACGGTCGCCGTGCCCAGCGAGCGCTCCACCGCCTACCTGCTGTTCCGGCTCTGGGCGGCGGACGTGCTGCCCGACGGGGTCGGCAAGGTCGTCGTCCTGCCGTTCAACGAGATCATGCCCGCGGTCCGCGACGGCCGGGTGGACGCCGGGCTGGTCATCCACGAGGCCCGGTTCACCTATCAGGGCTACGGACTGCACTGCCTGGCCGACATGGGCGAGCACTGGGAGTCCACGACCGGCCTGCCGATCCCGCTCGGCGCGATCATCGCCAAGCGTTCGCTGGGCACGGACACCCTGCGGGCGCTGGCCGAATCCGCCCGTACGTCGGTCCGGATGGCCTGGGACGACCCGGAGGCCTCCCGCCCGTACGTACGCGCCCACGCGCAGGAGCTGGACCCGGCCGTCGCCGACCAGCACATCGGCCTGTACGTCAACGAGTTCACGGCCGGGCTCGGCGAGGACGGGTACGCGGCGGTGCGCGGGCTGCTGACCCGGGCCGCGGCCGAGGGTCTGGTACCGGCCATCGCCCCCGGCGCGCTCGACTTCCCGTAGGTCCGGAGTCCGGTAGGCCGCCAGTCGGGCAGCCCGTGGGTCCGGCAGTCCGGAAACGGCTGTGCCCCGCCGCTCTTCCGAGTGGCGGGGCACAGGCGTACGTACGAGCGTGCGTGGGTGCGCTCGGGTCAGACGTCGAGCTGGTCCGCCACCGCGCGCAGCAGTCCGGCGATCTTCCCGCCGTGCGTCTTGTCGGGGTAGCGGCCCCGCTCCAGCATCGGCGTGATGTTCTCCAGGAGCGTCGTGAGGTCCTGCACGATCGAGGCGAGCTCGTCGGGCTTGCGCCGCTGCGCGGCCGCGACGGACGGCGCCGGATCCAGCACCGTCACGGAAAGGGCCTGGTCACCGCGCTGGCCGGCGACCACGCCGAACTCGACGCGCTGCCCGGGCTTGAGGGACTCGACCCCGGCGGGGAGCACCGACGAGTGGACGAAGACGTCGCCGCCGTCGTCGCGGGAGAGGAAGCCGAAGCCCTTCTCACTGTTGAACCACTTGACCTTGCCGGTGGGCAAAGCACGCACCCCGTCTCACATACCCGAAACCGAACCAACATGTCTGAGCAGGTCAGGGTATCCATGTCCCAGGGCCGTTACTGCCTGCTTTTCGCTGTGAAGAGTCTCCCCTCACAACCACCCCGTCAAGCATGGCCGAAGGCCCTCTGCCCGGATCTCGTCCATGGGGGTCACAACCCGCCGGCGGCCGTCGCGCGGGTATCGTCTCCCCGTTGCACTTCTGTCGTAGCCCACGCGGTGGGTCGCCGCGGAAAGACCCTCCGACCGAACGAGAACGACTATGCCGCCCTCCTCCGTGAAGCCAGCAGACGACCACATACCGTTCGTGCAGCCCGCTCAGGACCCGGCGCAGGACCCGCGGCCGCGGGCGTCGTCCGCTCCGGCCCCCGGCGCCCGCAGGTCGGCACCCCGGCTGTACGTCCTCGACGGGCTGCGCCTGATCGCGGCCCTCGGCGTCCTCGCGTTCCACTGGACCGCTTCCGCGGACGCCGCGGACGCGTACGGCAAGGCCCCGTCCCAGTTCATGCCGGGCATCTCGTCGGTCACGTCGTTCGGCTGGCTCGGCGTGCAGCTGTTCTTCATCATCAGCGGCTTCGTGATCTGCATGAGCTGCTGGGGGCGCAAGCCCGGCGACTTCTTCGTCTCGCGGGTCATCCGCATCTACCCCGGCTACTGGGCGGCCGTCCTCCTGACGACGGCCGTGCTCGTGCTGGTGCCCCATCTGGGCCGGCCCGGCGCCCGGGAGGGCGTGGACATCAAGATGGTGCTGGCGAACCTCACGATGTTCGAGACCCAGCTGGGTTTCCGGCGGATGGACGGCGTCTACTGGACGCTCTGGGCGGAGCTGCAGTTCTACCTGCTCTTCGCGATCGTCGTGACGATGGGCCTGACCTACCGCCGGGTCGTCGCGTTCTGCGGGATCTGGGCCACCGCCTCGATCCTGGCGCCGGAGACGAACATCCCGCTCCTGCAGACGTTCGCGATGCCGCAGGAGGCCCCGTACTTCATCGCGGGCGTGGCGATGTTCCTGATGTACCGCTTCGGGCCGAACCTGATGCTGTGGGGGATCGTCGGATTCACCTGGCTCGTCGCGATCAGCCGCATCCACACGATGAAGGGGATCTACGACGACGCCGTGCAGCGGCCGCTCTCCTGGGCGGTCATCGCCGTCATCATCACCCTCTGCTACGTGCTGATCATCGCGGTGGCCCTCGGCTTCTTCGACCGGATCCAGTGGAAGTGGCTGACGGTCGCCGGAGCGCTGACCTACCCGCTCTACCTCATCCACCAGGAAGCCGGCTGGACCCTGATCCACTGGCTGCGCACCCTGGGCACCGGGACGGGCGCGGCCCTCGCCATCGCCCTGGTCGTGGCGCTCGTCACGGCCTGGCTGATCCACCGGCTCGTGGAACGTCCGGTCAGCGGCCTGATGAAGCGGCACCTGAACAAGTCCCTCACCGCCATGCGCACGGCCTCCGACCGGCCCGACCCGAAGTAGCGAAGTGGCCCAGTAGCCTGGTGCCGTGACTGACACTTCTCGCGCCGACGAAGCCCGGCCCGGCGACGCACTGGTCAAGGCCGGCGGCATCGTCTTCATCGCCGGAGCCGTCGCCACGCTGGCGACGATGGCCCCGCTGTTCCTCGACATCGACCCGTTCCCGTCGTACGCGTGGGCCGTGTGCATGCTCATGGGCGTCGGCTTCGCCATCTCGGCGGCCGGCGTACTGCGCTCGGCGGCGGCCCAGCGCCGGGCCGCCCGCGCCTCACAGGCTGTCTGAGGGCGCGGGGGCGGGGGGCGGCGGCAGCGGGGGCTCAGGCCACGGAGGCTGCGGAGGGCTCGGAGGCCGCGGAGGCCTCGGAAGGGTTCAGACCGGCTGCGCCGCCACGTACGCCGCCAGCCACTGCGGCAGCGCCGTGAGGTCCGGCAGCACCACGTCGGCGCCCGCCGCGCGCAGTTCCGGCTCCGGGCACGGCCCGGTCGGGACCGCCACCGACAGCGCGCCGGCCGTACGCGCCCCGCGCACGTCTCCCACGTGGTCGCCGACGTAGACCTGCGCCCCGTACTCGCGCAGCGCACCCGCCTTGGCCTCCGCCCAGAGCCAGCCGATGACCGCGTCCGCCTCGATGCCGAGGTGCGCCAGGTGCAGGCGGGCGTTCGGCTCGTGCTTCGCGGTGACCACGATCGCGCGGCCGCCGAGGGCCTGGACGGCCTCGATCGCCTCGCGGGCGCCCGGCATCGCCGGGGTCGGCTCGATGGCGTACGTGGGGTAGATCTCGCGGTAGCGGTCCGCCATGGCCGGGATCTCGGCCTCCGGGAACCAGTACGCGAGCTCCTCGTCGAGCGGCGGACCGAGCCTCGTGACGGCCTCGTCGGCGTCGATGTACGTACCCGTCTCGGCCGAAAGGGCCTGGTAGGCGGCCTTGATTCCCGGGCGCGAGTCGATCAGGGTCATGTCGAGGTCGAAGCCGACTGTGAGGTTCATACCGTCCATTGTGCCGAGGCGGACGGACGGCAGGCTGCCGGCGGGCCTACGGCGGGGAAACCCGACGTTGCGCCGTTCACCCAGCCCCGCCGGCGTTTGAGGAGTGGGGGTCCCCCCGGACGGAGTCTGGTGGGGGCACCTCCCAGCGGTAGCTGGGGGAGAGGGTCTGGGGCGGAGCCCCAGGAAGCCGGGCGGCAGCCGACCACGCGCCCCGCCCCCACCCCTCAAACTCGTGCTCAACCTTTTCCGTGCGACGGCACTCAGGACAGGGGTGAGAGACACGACGTGAAGGGGAGGGCGGATGCCACCAGGCACCGAGTACGACTTCGAGGCCTTTGCCCGGGCCAGCCAGCGCAAGCTGTACCGCACCGCGTACCTGCTGTGCGGGAACGCCGACGCCGCACGCGATCTGACCCAGACGACCCTCGCGAAGCTGTTCCAGCACTGGCGGAAGGTAGCCGCCGCCGAGAGTCCCGACGCGTACGCCAGAACCGTACTGACCCGCACCTTCCTCGCCGAACGGCGACGGCGGCTGCGGGACCTCCTGGCCCACCGGCACGCCGACCGGGCACCCGTGCCCGAGTACGCCGAGCTGCGCGTCACCCTGCTCGCCGCACTCGCCGAGCTGCCGCCGCGCGCCCGCGCCATGGTCGTCCTGCGCTACTGGGAGGACCTCAGTGTCGGCACCGTCGCCGAACTGCTGCGGTGCAGCGAGGGAACGGTCAAGAGCCAGTGCTCGCGCGCCCTGGCGAAGCTGCGCACGCAGCTCGGCGAGGCCCACCTCTACGCCACCGAGAACTGAGGAGACGACATGGGTACCAACGACGGCCTCTACGAAGTCCCCGACGACAGGGCCGTGATGCTGGTCCGGGACGCGATGGACCGTACGACCACGGACCTGCCCCCGATTCCGGACCTCGTGGGCCCGGCCCGCACCCAGGGCCGGCGCCGCAGGGCCCGCGCCCGGTTCGCGATCGGCGGCGGGGTGCTGGCGGTGGCCGCGCTCGGCGTGACCGTGTCCGTGGCCCTGCCGGCCGACACCAGCGGCCGGCAGGTCGCCGGGACGGTCAACGTGGCCGCGCCGCCGTCGAGCAGCGGCAGCGCCACGCCGCTGCCGCCGGTGCACATCGAACCGACCCCGGGCGGATCGTCGATGGCCGACCTGCCTCCGGCCGAGCGGGCCAAGCAGGAGAACTTCCAGAACCAGGCCGTGCCCGTGCTCCAGAGCCTGCTGCCGGCGACGGTCGGCACGGTGCAGCGCACCGACATCAGCGTGCGCCTGTACCAGGGCACGAAGGACGGCAAGACCTTCACCATCAGCTTCTCGGTCCGCCCGTCGGGTCCGGGCACCACCGCCAAGCGCTGCCTGGAGGGCAAGGGCGAGGTCTGCAAGAAGACCACCCTGCCCGGCGGCATCGAGGCCCACGCGGCGACCGCGCCGATCAACAACGGCAACGTCACCGAGACCCGGCTCTCCTTCCGCTACGGCCAGAGCGACGTCTACCTGTCCATCAGCCCGCACGACGAGTCGAACACCTCGGCACCGGTCACCAACGACCAGCTCCTGGAACTCGCCAAGGCCACCCCCTTCCTCGACCTGGTCAAGTCCGCCGACGCCGACCCGGTGGAGAAGGAGCAGAAGAGCGTCCCGCTGGGGTGACGGGTGGCGGGGTGCCGGCTGACCGGCATCAGGGAGGGCTTGGGGGAGGAGGGGCAGGAGCGGGGGGTCGGGGATGTGCGGCTCTGCTCCGGTAGGGGGGCGGGCCCGGCCTCGGGCCCGCCCCCTCGGTCTCCGGGGCCGGGCAGACGGCCAGCCATCATCAAACAGCGGTCACGCCGGGCCGTCGACCGACGACGAGTTCGAAGAGGGCTACACCCCGGAGCGCTGGCTGAACCGGGACCGGATCGGGGCCGGGATCACGGGCGGGATCGCTCTCCTCCTACTGGCCGCATTCGTGGTGATCGTGATTCCGGCCCTGATGGTGGTCGGCTGCCTCGTCGTGGCGGTCCTGGTGCTCGGGGTCGGGGTCAGCACCAAATCCAAGCGCTAGCCCAGCCCTCTATTCGATGACCGCGGTGGCCTCGACCTCGACCAGGAGGTCCGCTTCACCCAGCGCCGCAACGCCCAGCAGGGTGATCGGCTTGACCGGATCGACGCCCAGCTTCGCCGCCGCCCGGCCCACGCCCTCACCCAGCAGCGGCATCTTCTCGTCACTCCAGTCGACGACGTAGATGGTCAGCTTCGCCACGTCGTCGAAGGAACCGCCGACCCCGGCCAGCGCGGTGGCGACGTTGAGATAGCACTGCTCGACCTGAGCGGCCAGGTCACCCCCGCCCACGGGCCGACCGTCGGCATCACGGGCAACCTGCCCCGCGAGGAACACCAGCTTCGATCCGGTGGCCACCGACACCTGCCGGTAGACGTCGGGCTTCGGCAGCCCCTCGGGATTGAACAGCGTCACGGACACGGACGGCCCCTTCCTCTTGGCGTCAGAACCAAAGCATAGCGATGCTATGTATTGTGGAGGCCATGGCGAGGACGAAAGACCCGGCGATCCGCACCCTGCTGCTCGACCGGGCCGCACAGATGCTGCGCATGCGGCAACCGGTCACGCTCCGCGCCCTGGTCGACGGAACGGGCGTGTCGACGATGGCCGTCTACACCTACTTCGGCGGCATGGACGGCCTGTGGAAGGCCTTGCGACAGGAGGGCTTCACGCGCCTGGCCGACAAACTCGCGGCCGTCGAACCCTCCGCGGACCCGGTCCGCGACCTCGCCGCGCTGGGGGCCGCCTACCTGGCCAACGCGCTGGAGAACCCCGACCTCTACCGCGTCATGTTCGACGCCGGTTTCGACCTCGAAGACACCACCGCCGCGGACGACACCCTGCACCGCCTCGTCCACGCCATCGACCGGGCCAAGACCAACGGCCGCTTCCGCGACGAGGTCGATCCGCTGGACCTGGCGACCCAGAGCTGGACCATCGGCCACGGCCTCGCCTCACTCGTCGCCACGGGCCCTCTGCCGCACCAAACCCTCGCCCACGGCGTGCCCATGCTGACCGCCCTGTTCACCAGCGCGGGAGACGACCCCGACCGCTGCCGCCAGTCGGTCGAGCGCGGCTGGGGATCGGGGGCTTGACCTCAACCGAACTTCAGGTTGGAGGCTTCCTCGTATGCCGCTCGCCGTAGGGCAGCGCAGTCACACGTTGGAGGAAATCCCATGTCGAGCACTGCCGTTCCAACTTCCGGCCCCGTCGCACCCTCGGCCCGCCGTTCCGGCCTCACCTGGTGGAAGGCCCTGGCCGTCGGCGCGGTCGGCGCGGTCGTGGTCAATCTGATCGTTCTCGCCGTCGCCAAACTGACTGGTGCCTCCCTCGTCGTAGTCGACGGCGGCGTGGACCACCCGATCACCGTCGGAGGCGTCATCGGCGCTTCCGTCCTCCCGCTGCTCCTCGGTACCGGCGCCGCCTTCCTGATGGCCCTGTGGAAGCCGGTCTTCCTGCGGATCGCGCAGTACGTGGGCGGTGGGCTGGCCCTGTTGTCGGTCGCCGGCCCCCTGTCGTCCGGCGCCGACGGCGGCACCATCGCCGCCCTGTCCCTCATGCACATCACCCTCGGCGTGGCGGTCGTCACCACCCTGCAGCTCCACCGCCGCAACCATTGAGTTCGATCAAAGGGTCACTCGCCGTCGTCGAGAAGCGCGTAGCGATCCGTGGCGGCCTGCGTCCAGCCCAAGACCGTCGCAGACGCCGTCATGGAGGAGCGCGTAGCGATGTGTGGCGCCTGTCGGGGGCTGAGGTGTTGGTGGTCGCTATTTGGCGATGGCCGGCCGCCTCCCCGGCCCCGGACCCCGAGCCGGCGGGCCCGGGCTCGGGCCCGCCCCCTCCCGAAGCGGGGTCGGACATCCCGACCGCCCCGCCCCTGCCCTTTGTCCCCCGGCCCGTTCTTTTGGGGGTTTCCCGGCAGTCTTCGTTTTTCCGGGGCGGGACGGCCTGTCAAGGGTGGCCGAAGGCCATCGCGAAGCGACGCGACGACGAAGGAGGAGCGCCCTTGACAGGCCGTCACGACACGGAAGGACGATGAGACTGACGGGAAACCCCCAAGCCCTCCCTGATACCGGTCAGTTCGGACCCCGGCAGCCGGACCCCGACAGCCGGGCCCCGACTACCGCCTCCGCGCCCGCCACACCAGGTACGCCGCCGAAGCCACCCCCGCGGCTCTCAGCAGCCAGGGCCACATGTCCTGGAGGGCGCCGCTCAGTTGGTCGTCCGGGAGTGCATCGCCCCAGCGGCCGTTCATGCGGCCCCACACCCACACCACCGCGCCCGTGAGCACCAGGCCCGGCGGGCCGAAGACGGTCCACTTGCGTTCGGCCGGGCCCAGGGCCCGCGAGGCGTACGGCAGTAGCCAGCCGACGGCCAGCAGCAGCCAGTAGCCGCTCACCACGCCGGCGAGCAGTACGGCCGAGGCCAGCAGGAGGAAGGCGTTCGGGCGGGGGCGGGCGGGGGCGGCGGCGGCCTCCGGTTCCGGGGCGGCAGCCGCTGCCGCCGCCTCCCGCTTGGCGCGCCGCCGATCGCGCAGGAACCGTACGAGGGTCCGGGCGCGGCCCTCCCCCTCGGCTGCAGGCGAGGGCTTCGACTTGGTGCCCGCGCCGACTCCCCCGCCGACTCCCGCGTCCTCGTCGTCCTCCGGCCCCTCCTTGAAGAGGTCCGGGATCTCGATGCCGCCCGCGAACCCCTCGACCTGCGGACCGGCCCCGTACGTACCCGGCGCCACGCGCCACCAGTCGGGCTCGGCTCCGCCGGTGGGGCCGAGTTCGTCGAGACCGGCCAGGTGCGGGGGGACGTTCCGCGGTTCCGCCGCAGGCTGGGGAGGGGGTACGCGCTTGCGGCCGAGGAGGCCGGGGGACCGCTGGGCGGGCACCGACGGGCCGGGGTCGGGCTGCGTCACGGGGGCCGGCGCGGCGCCCGAGCCGGACAGTTCGCCCAGCGTGTCCAGGACCTCCTCCGGGGTGCCGATGCGCTCCAGGATGCGGCGTACGGCCGCCGGGGTCTCCGGTTCATGCTTGGCGCGCCGACGGTCGATCTCGTCCCGGAGCCCGGCCACCAGCCGCATCCGGTCGCCGGAGGACAGCTGCCGCCGCTGCGCCAAGTCCCCGACGCGGCTCAGATATTCGTAGACCAGATGGTCGCTTTCGATCCCCATGCCCCGGCTCCTCCCAAACCCGCTGCTCGAAAGGTAGCGCGTGCGCCCGTGGAGCGGCCGTGGGCACAGCGGATACCGTTGACCGGATGGGGACCGACCGACGCACTGGCCGACGGAACGGCCGACGCGACCAGGAGGCGACTGTGCCCGAGGCAAGCACTGCGGGGGCATCCGGCGGAACCGGCGGAAGCGGGGCACCCGGCGGAACCGGCGCACCCGGCGGCAGCAGCCCAACCGGCAGCACCGAGGCAACCGGCAGCGCCGGCAGCACCACCGGCGCCGCCGCCACCACTGCCCTGCCGCGCTCCCTCGCCGAGGCGCTCCGCGCCCGCGACGACGCGGCGCTCGGCGCCCTGCTGCACGCCCGCCCCGACCTGCTCAGCCCGGTGCCCGGCGACGTGACCCAGCTGGCCACCCGCGCCGGGACCCGGGCCTCGGTGGTGCGGGCCCTGGACCGCCTCGACCGCTTCGCCCTGCAGACGGCCGAGGCCCTCGCGGTGGCCCCCGACCCGTGCCCGTACCCGGTACTGGAGGGTCTGCTGACCGGCGGCGAGGACGAGGAGGCGCGCGAAGCCCTCCCCCGCGCCCTCGGCACCTTGCGCGACCAGGCCCTCGTATGGGGCGACGAGGAGCGGCTGCGGCTGGTCCGCACCGCCCGGGAGCTGCTCGCGCCCTCCGCGCAGCGGCCCTCCCCCACCGGTCTCGGGCCGACCGTCGCCGAGGCCACGGCGGGGATGTCGCCGACCCGGATCCAGGAGATCGTGGCGGCGGCCGGGCTGCCGGGCACCCATGACCCGGTGTCGGCGGTGAGCGCGCTGACCGCCCTGTTCACCGACGAGCGGCGGATGTCGGCGCTGCTGGACCAGGCCCCGGCGGAGGCGCACCAGGTGCTGGGGCGGCTCGTGTGGGGGCCTCCGTACGGGGAGGTGACGCCGAATCCGACGACGCCGGTGCGCTGGCTGCGCGACCGGGGGCTGCTGCTGCCCTCGTCGGCGCGGACGGTGGTGCTGCCCCGCGAGGTGGCCCTGCACCTGCGCGGCGGGCGCGCGCACCGCTCCGTGGAGCCGCTGGCCCCGGTGGTGCCGGCGCACCGTGAGCACCGTCCACAGCTTGTGGACGCGAACGCCGCCGGGCAGGCACTGGCGGCGCTGTCCACCGTCGAGGACCTGGTCAAGTCCTGGGAGCACGCCGGTCCGCCGGTGCTGCGCGCGGGCGGGCTGTCCGTACGGGACCTCAAGCGGACCGCGGTCACCCTCGACGTGGCCGAGCCGCAGGCGGCGTTCTGGGTCGAGCTCGCCTACGCGGCGGGCCTGCTGGCCAGTGACGGCGAGGCCGACGAGCGCTACGCCCCCACCCCCGCCTTCGACGACTGGTGCGAACTGCCGCCCGCCGAGCGGTGGTCGGTCCTCGCGGCGGCCTGGCTGCCGGCCACCCGCACGCCCGGCCTGGTCGGCGAACAGGACGCCAAGGGCCGCACCCTCTCGGTGCTGGGCCCCGAACTCGACCGCTCCGGCGCCCCCGAGGTGCGCCGGCACGTCCTCGAACTCCTCGCGGACCTCGCCGAGGGCTCCGCCGCCGACCCGGACGCGATCCTCGCCCGGCTCGCGTGGGAACGTCCCGTGCGCGGTACGAGCGAACTGCGCGCCCGCCTCGCGCGGTGGGTGCTGGCCGAGGCGGAGGTCCTCGGCGTCACCGGCCGGGGCGCGCTGTCCGGGCCGGGCCGCGCCCTGCTCGCGCACCGCGACCCGGCGCCGCTCCTGGCCCCGCTGCTCCCCGAGCCGGTGGACCACGTCCTCCTCCAGGCCGACCTGACGGCGGTGGCCCCGGGCCCGCTGCGGCGCCCGCTCGCCGAGGTGCTGGCCGTCCTCGCGGAGGTCGAGTCCAAGGGCGGGGCCACCGTCTACCGCTTCACCCCCGGGTCGGTCCGCCGGGCCCTGGACGCCGGACGGACCGCCACCGACCTGCACGCCTTCCTCGCCGAGCACAGCATCACCCCGGTCCCGCAGCCCCTCGCCTACCTCATCGACGACGTGGCCCGGCGCCACGGACACCTGCGCGTCGGGGCCGCGTCCTCGTACGTGCGCTGCGACGACGACGGCATGCTGAACGAGATCCTGGCCGACAAGCGCTCCGCCTCCCTCGGGCTGCGCCGCCTCGCCCCCACCGTGCTGGCCGCCCAGGCCGAACCCACCGCCCTGCTCGACGGGTTGCGGGCGATGGGCTACGCCCCGGCGGCGGAATCCCGTACCGGCGACGTCCTGGTGGCCCGAGCCGACGCCCACCGCACCCCCGCCCGCCAGGCCCCCGTCCCGGTCCCGGACGGCCCGCCGGTCCCGGACGAGACGTTGCTCGGCGCGGCCGTACGGGCGATCCGCGCGGGCGACGCGGCGGCGACGGCAGTCCGCAAGGAGCCCACGGCGGCGGCGGTGGTCCCGGGCGAACTCCCGCGCACGAGCGCGGCGGAGACCCTGGCAACGGTCCAGGCGGCGGCCCTGACGGGCTCGGCGGTGTGGATCGGCTACGTCAACGCGGAGGGCGCGGCGAGCCAGCGGGTGATCGCCCCGGTCCGCGTCGAGGGCGGCTTCGTCACGGGCTACGACCACACGGCGGACGAGGTGCGCACGTACGCCCTGCACCGCATCACGGGCGTGGCCGAACTGGCGGAGGAACACCTCTAGGCGGCGCCGCACCACCCCGGCCCTCCCCTACGCGGCACCACCCTGCCCGGCCCGGCCGCACCACCCCGCCCGGCGGCTGCTTCGCCCGCAGGGCCATCCCAGCCCCGCCGGCGTTTGAGGCGCGGGGTCTGGGGCGGAGCCCCGGCAGCGGCGCCGCACCGGGCCCGCGCCCCTGCCGGGCGGCTGGCCTGCCCGGCAGGGCAATCCCAGCCCCGCCGGCGTTCGAGGCTCCCCTCCAACCCCTCCCCTCCAGCCCCGCCGGCGTTTGAGGCGCGGGGCCCGAGGGCAGCGCCCCCGGCAACGGCGCCGCACCGAACCGACACACCGCCCGCACCGCCACCGGCACCCGCACCGAAAACACCTGGCAGCCCGCACCAGCGCCCGGCACCCTGAACGGCATGCAAGACATACCCACCCGCCAGATCCGCGCCGCGCACACGGACACCACCGTCACCGTCTACCAGGCCTACGCCCCGCACCTCGGCGGCCCCGCCGCCCGCGACGGCCGGTTCCCACCAGCCTGGAAGCGGGAGCGGATGACGTGGATCAAGCCGTCCTTCCTGTGGATGATGTACCGCTGCGGCTGGGCCACCAAGGCCGATCAGGAGACGGTGCTGGCGATCGAGATCACCCGCGCCGGCTTCGACCGCGCGCTCCGCGAGGCCTGCCTGTCCCACTACGCACCCACCGTGCACGCGGACCGCGCGGCCTGGCAGGAGTCCGTGCGCACCACCTCGGCCCGGGTGCAGTGGGACCCGGAGCGCGACCTGCACCTCGCCCCGCTCCCGCACCGCTCGCTCCAGTTGGGCCTGTCGGGCCCGCTCTCCCGGGCGTACGCCGACGAGTGGACGGTCTCCATCCGCGACGTCACCCCACTGGCCCGGGAGATCCACGGCCTGGTCCGGTCCGGCGAGGACGAGGCCGCGCGAGCCCTACTCCCTACCGAACTCCCCTACACCACGGACCCGTTGCCTCACCTCGACGCGTAGTCGATCCGCTCGCCCTCGAAGGGCCACGCCTCGGTGAGCCAGCGGCTGACGGCCTCGTACACCGGCACGTCGAGGTGCGCCCGGTCAGCGCGCACCCAGGAGCTGACGTGCACCCGCCCGGGCTGCCCGGGCTGCCCGGGCTGCTCCTTGGCCGGGTAGACGTAGAGGCAGCCGATGACCTCTTCGGATCCGTCGGCCCCTTCGAGGACGCTGTACGTGAATCCCCGGCGCTCGGCGAAGTCCCGTGCGTGCCGCTCCAGGTCGGCCAGGTTCCGCTCGGCGGACATGCCCTCCGGCGGCGGCCAGCTCCGCCCGAAACCAGGGGTCGCCCGTACGTGCGCGATGCTCCCGCTCCAGGCGGCCAGGTCCCGCTCGTTGTGCTGCGGCCCGAGCGGCTCCAGGCGGAATCCGTCGCCGGCCAGGGCGCTCGGCACCTCGAAATCCGCGGGTACGAAGGCCTGCTGCTCATCACTCATGCCCGGACCCTATGCACCTCCTCCGCCAGCGTCAGCAGCTTTTCCACCGGCCACTGGTCGTCGACGTGCTCCCCGTACGACCGGGCGAGGACGGTCCCGTCCGGCCCGATCAGGAAGTCCGCCGGCAGCCCCAGCCGCCCGTTCTCCTGGGTGCGCGAGGGCAGTTTCCCCCTGCCCCGCACCACCTCGACCGCGCCGCTGCCCACCGCACGCAGGATCGGCCACCAGGCGCGCGGGCTGAGCAGGGACCGGTAGGACGACTCGACGCCGAAGTCCGCGTACAGCCGCTTGTCAGGGTCCGCGACGACCGCGAAAGGGAAGTCGGCGACGTGCTCGCGCAGTTCCTCGGCGGCGGAGTGGAAGACGACCACCTCCCGGATCCCGGCCGCCTCGATCTCGGCGTGCCGGCGCACCACGGAGCGCAGGTGCAGGTGGCACACGGGGCAGCCGGCGAAGCGGCGGAACTGGAGGTGGACCAGCGAGTCGGAATCCGGGACGGCGACGGGTGCGCCGTCCGCGACAGCGGTGAGCACGCGTGCGGGGACTACGGAACCTGCGGAGAGCTTCATCGGAACGGGACCCCCTGTTTAGGCGTATGCCGTACACCTACCAGCGTAGGCGTACGCCGTAAACTGTCAACCACCATGCCCCGTCCCCGCTCCCTCACCCCGGACCGACTGGCCGCCGCGGCCCTCGCCGTCATCGACCGCGACGGGCTCACCGGGCTGTCCATGCGCGCCGTCGCCGTCGAACTCGGCATCAGCCCGATGGCCCTCTACCGCTACGTCCAGGACCGCGAGGAACTCGAAGCCCTCGTCGTGGAACTGGCCCTCAGCACGGTCGACTTCACCCCGCCCGCCCCCGGCCGCCCCTGGCAGGACCGGGTCACCGAGCTCGTCGCCCGGCTGCGCGACGCGGTCGGCGCCCACCCGGCCGTCCTCCCGCTGACCCTCACCCACCGCCACCGCTCCCCGAGCGTGATGCGCTGGGCCGAGACGCTGCTCGGGGTGCTCACCGAGGCCGGCGTCGGGCCCGAGGAGCGGATCATCGCCCTACGGGCCCTGCTCGCCTACGTGATCGGCGCGGTCCAGCAGGAACACCTCGGCGCCCTCTCCGGCGCGGGCACGGCCGCCATCGCCACGCTCCCGCCGGAGCGGTTCCCGTACCTGGCCGAGGCCGCGCGCAGCGCCCCGGCCCTCACGCCGGACCGGGAGTTCCACGGCGGCCTCGCCCTGCTGCTGCGCGGCCTGGGATCAGGCGGGTTCGCGTAGTTCGAGGTCGATGAACGGCACGGTGTCCCCCGGCAGCACATAGCGCTCCACCTCGACGAAGCCCCGCGCGAGCGCGAACCGCAGCCCCTCCGGGTTCGACTCCAGCACCACGGTCAGGATCCCGGCGGCCCCGAGCTCCCGCGCGCGCTCCAGCCCGTGCTCGTACAGCCGGGTGCCGAAGCCACGGCCCCGGTACTCGGGCAGCACCCGCGCGATCACCGTGGCCGGGGCCGGCTCGCCCTCGGGCGGCCGCACGGTCATGCAGCCCACCAGGACGTCCCCGAGGTACGCGACGTCCAGCCGGTGCCGGCCCGCCCGCTCCCGCACCTCGTCGGCCGAGAGCGGGTCCGTCGGGATGATCAGGTTGTGGACGTAGCGCCAGTCCCCGAGCGTGACGTCATCACCGACAGGCTCGATACGAAGATCAGACATCCACCCACCCAAACCGCCCCCGCGCCCTCCCGTCAACGTTCCCGCCGCGCAGAACCACCCGGGCCGCCCGGCGATACGGCAGACTGGAGGTTTGGCCGCCCGCGCCCGGGCGGACCACCCATGCCGGAAAGGGACCTGCGTGAACGGGCCTCTCATCGTCCAGAGCGACAAGACACTCCTCCTCGAGGTCGACCACGAGCTCGCCGGAGCCGCGCGCCGCGCCATCGCGCCCTTCGCCGAGCTGGAGCGGGCTCCCGAGCACATCCACACCTACCGGATCACCCCGCTCGGCCTGTGGAACGCCCGGGCCGCCGGGCACGACGCCGAGCAGGTCGTCGACGCGCTCGTCGAGTTCTCCCGCTACCCCGTCCCGCACGCGCTCCTCGTCGACGTCGCCGAGACCATGGCCCGCTACGGCCGCCTCACCCTCTCCAAGCACCCCGTGCACGGACTCGTCCTGACCAGCACGGACCGGCCGGTGCTGGAGGAGATCCTGCGGTCCAAGCGGATCACCCCGCTCGTCGGGGCGCGCCTCGACGCCGACACCGTGGCCGTGCACCCCTCCGAGCGCGGGCAGATCAAGCAGACCCTGCTCAAGCTGGGCTGGCCGGCCGAGGACCTCGCCGGGTACGTGGACGGCGAGGCCCACGCCATCGACCTGGCCGAGGACGGCTGGGCGCTGCGCCCGTACCAGCAGCAGGCCGTCGAGGGCTTCTGGCACGGCGGATCCGGGGTGGTCGTACTGCCCTGCGGCGCCGGAAAGACGCTGGTCGGCGCCGGTGCCATGGCGATGGCCAAGGCGACCACGCTGATCCTCGTCACGAACACCGTCTCGGCCCGCCAGTGGAAGCACGAGCTGGTGAAGCGGACCTCGCTGACAGAGGAGGAGATCGGCGAGTACTCCGGCACCCGCAAGGAGATCCGCCCCGTCACCATCGCCACGTACCAGGTCCTCACGACGAAGCGGAAGGGCGTCTACCCGCACCTGGAGCTCTTCGACTCCCGGGACTGGGGCCTGATCGTCTACGACGAGGTGCACCTGCTGCCCGCGCCGGTCTTCAAGTTCACCGCCGACCTCCAGGCCCGCCGGCGGCTCGGCCTGACGGCCACGCTGGTCCGTGAGGACGGGCGCGAGTCGGACGTCTTCTCCCTCATCGGGCCGAAGCGTTTCGACGCGCCGTGGAAGGAGATCGAGGCGCAGGGCTACATCGCCCCGGCGGACTGCGTCGAGGTCCGGGTCAACCTGACGGAGTCGGAGCGGCTCGCGTACGCGACCGCCGAGACGGAGGAGAAGTACCGCTTCTGCGCGACGACCGCGACGAAGCGGAAGGTGACGGAGGCGCTGGTCGCCAAGCACAAGGGCGAGCAGACCCTCGTCATCGGCCAGTACATCGACCAGCTCGACGAGCTCGGCGAGCACCTGAACGCGCCCGTCATCAAGGGCGAGACGTCGAACGCGCAGCGCGAGAAGCTCTTCAACGCCTTCCGGGAAGGTGAGATCAGCGTCCTGGTCGTCTCGAAGGTCGCGAACTTCTCCATCGACCTGCCGGAGGCGACGGTCGCCATCCAGGTGTCGGGCACCTTCGGCTCCCGCCAGGAGGAGGCCCAGCGCCTGGGCCGCGTCCTGCGCCCGAAGGCGGACGGCCACGAGGCGAAGTTCTACTCGGTCGTCGCGCGCGACACGATCGACCAGGACTTCGCGGCCCACCGCCAGCGCTTCCTGGCCGAACAGGGCTACGCGTACCGGATCATGGACGCGGACGAGCTGCTGGCAGCGGACTGACGGACCCGGGCATTTCCAGCCTCGCCGGCGTTTGAGGCGCGGAGTCCGGGGGCCCGGGGCCCGGGGGCATTTCCAGCCCCGCCGGCGTTTGAGGCGTTGGGGGTACCCCCAGCGGTAGCTGGGGGAGGGTCCGGGGCGGAGCCCCGGCAGCGGAGCCGCGCCCGCGCACGGACAGCAGTGCACGCGGCGCCGACCCGACCCGCCCCCGACCGGGAGGTCAGCGGCGGATGACGCCCGCGTCCTCGGCGTATTCGCCCAGGACGACGACGCTCAGGGCAGCCGCCGCGAAGACCTTGGCCGCGCGCAGCGCATTGCCGACGAGGTGGCGGGGGCGGGATTCGGAGGTGGCGGTGGCGCCGCTCGGGCGGCCGCCCTGGATCGGGGTGAAGGTTGCGGTGCTCATGTATCCATGGTGCGTTTTCGGCCTGCCCGCCGCATCGCCCTGGGGACGGAACCTCAAGGCCCGGGGGGTCCTCCTCGGGGCGCATGCGACCCCCTAGTGGGTCTACCCAATGGGTGACAACCCCGGGGGCCACCACCCGGACGGAGGTCCCGACCGCGAGGGACTTCCGACCCCCAAAACCGTTCGCGCCCGCGCGCCCCGCTGACTAGAATCTCCGCTCTTGCCGCCTCCCACCGCCCCATCGGGGAGAGCCGCCCTCCGGCCGAAACCGGCGGGCCAACTGTTCCGTACCAGCAGCTGGAGGCAGTCCCGTGCCCGCGCACGCCCCCGACACCGCGCCCGACACCGGTTTCGACGCCGCACCCGACGCCGCTTCCGACACCGATCCGCTCGGCCGCGAACGCGCCCACCTCGCCGCCTCCCGCGCCGCGCTCCGCGCCATGCGCGAGGACGTGGAGGCCCTCGACATCCGCGACGTCACCGCGAACTGGGTCAACGCCATCGTCCTGCAGGCCCAGATCGACGACCGCATCAAGGCCCTCGCGGACCTCTCCCACACCCCCCTCTTCTTCGGCCGCCTGAACTACCTGCACGCGCCCGGCGCGGAGCTCGCCGAGGGCGGGGAGGGCGAGCAGTTCTACATCGGCCGCCGGCACGTCCACGACGCCGGCGGCGACCCGATGGTCATCGACTGGCGCGCGCCGGTCTCCCAGCCGTTCTACCGGGCCTCCAAGAAGGACCCCCAGGACGTCTCGCTGCGCCGCCGCTTCGGCTACACCGGCGGGGAGCTCACCGCCTACGAGGACGAGCACCTCTCCGACCCCTCCGCTGTGACACTATCCGGCTCCGCCGGGGGGCCCGCCGTCAGCAAGCTGCTCCAGCAGGAGATCGAGCGCCCGCGCGTCGGCCCCATGCGGGACATCGTCGCGACGATCCAGCCCGAGCAGGACGAGATCGTCCGCTCGGGCCTGTCCGGCTCGGTCTGCGTGCAGGGCGGCCCCGGCACCGGGAAGACGGCGGTCGGCCTGCACCGGGTCGCGTACCTGCTCTACGCGCACCGCGACCGCCTCGCCCGCACCGGCACGCTCGTCATCGGGCCGAACCGTTCCTTCCTGCACTACATCGAGCAGGTCCTGCCGGCGCTGGGCGAGCTGGAGGTCAAGCAGGCCACCGTCGACGACCTGGTGGCCCGCGAGGGCCTGGAGGTGCGCGGCACGGACGCCGCCGAAACCGCCGTGGTCAAGGGCGACGCCCGGATGGCGGAGGTGCTGCGCCGCGCGGTCCGCGCGCACGTCAGCCGCCCCACGGAACCGCTGATGGTGGTCCGCGGCTCACGCCGCTGGCGCGTGCCGGCGTACGAGCTGGAGGAGATGGTCGAGGAGCTCCAGAACCGCGACATCCGCTACGGGGCGGCCCGCGAGGCGCTCCCCCAGCGGATCGCGCACGCGGTGCTCGTACGGATGGAACAGGCGGGCGAGGCTCCGGACGACCGGGTCCAGGACGCGGTGGCGCGCAACGCGGCGGTGAAGGCGGCGGTGAAGGAGATCTGGCCGCCGGTCGACCCGGCGAAGCTGGTGCTGCGCCTGCTCTCCGACCCCGACTTCCTGGCGCTGCACGCGGCGGACGTCCTCACGGACGACGAGCAGAAGCTGCTGCTGGCGTGGCCGAAACCCTTCCGCAGCGTGAAGGCGGCGAAGTGGTCGGCGGCCGACCTGGTGCTGATCGACGAGGCGGCCGATCTGGTGGAGCGGACGCATTCGCTGGGCCACGTGGTCGTCGACGAGGCGCAGGACCTGTCCCCGATGCAGTACCGGGCGGTGGGGCGGCGCTGCACGACGGGCTCGGCGACGGTACTGGGCGACCTCGCGCAGGGCACCACCCCGTGGGCCACGCGCAGCTGGGACGAGGCCCTGGCGCACCTGGGCAAGCCGCAGGCCGTGGTCGAGGAGCTGACGGCGGGCTTCCGCGTGCCGCGCGAGGTGATCGCGTACGCGTCGCGGCTGCTGCCGTTGATCTCCCCGGGGCTGGCGCCGGTCTCCTCGGTCCGCGAGACGCCGGGCTCGCTGGCCGTCACGGCGACGGCCGACCTGACGGCCGCCGTGATCGAGGCCTGCCGGGCCTCCCTCTCCCACGAGGGCTCGATCGGCCTGATCGCGGCGGACGCCCGTATCCCGGCGCTGGCGGAGGCCCTGCGGGCGGCGGACCTTCCCTACCTCGCGCCCGGCGAGGAGACGACGGCGGAGTCCCGGCTGACGCTCGTGCCCGCTTCCCTCGCCAAGGGTCTGGAGTACGACTACGTGGTCCTGGACGAGCCGGCGGCGATCGTGGACGGCGAGCCGGACGAGCGGACGGGCTTGCGCCGGCTGTACGTCTGCCTCACCCGAGCCGTCTCGGGCCTGACGGTCCTCCACGCCGCGGCACTACCGACGGCCCTGGCCTGACCCATGCGGGGCGGGGGGGGTGCCGCTGCGCGGAGCCCCTCCCCGCCCCGCCCTTCCACCGTTCCCGCCTCAAACGCCGGCGCGGCTCAAAACACGGCGCTCCGCGCCCGCTCCTCAAACGCCGGAGGGGCTGGGGGTGTATCCAGCCCCTCCGGCGTTTGAGGAGCGGGGTACGGGGCGGAGCCCCGGGTCTTTGAGCCGCACAGGCGGGGCGGCAGCAGCCACATCCAGCCCCGCCGGCGTTTGAGGCGCGGGGTCTGGGGCGGAGCCCCAGGAGGGCGGCCCGCAGGGTCAGGCCAGGGCGGTGCGCCACTCCGCGACGGCCGCCGCCGAGACGGGCTGCCCCCACCCGTCGGGACGCGCGGCCCCGCCGATGTGGAAGGCGTCGATGCCCGCCCCGCGCAGCACCGGCAGGTGCGCCAGCGTCAGCCCGCCGCCGACCAGGATCCGCGCCCCGTACCCCGGCTCCCCCCGCCGCGCCGCCTCCGCGAGCAGTACCGGCAGGCCGTCGTCGACCCCGCCCGCCGCGCCGGCCGTCAGGTACGTGTCCAGCCCCGGCAGCTCGGCCACCGCCTTGCGCAGGCCGTCCCGGTCCGCCGCGCGGTCGATCGCCCGGTGGAAGGTCCACCGGCAGCCGTCCAGCTCGGCCACCACCGCCTCGACGGCGGCCAGGTCGGGGCTGCCGTCCGGGGTCAGGAAGCCGAGAACGAACTCCTCCGCGCCCTCCGCCCGCATCTGCCGCGCCGTCTCGACCAGCACGGAGACGTCACCCGCCGCGAACCCGTCCGTCCTGCGGAGCATCACGCGCAGCGGGATGTCGACCGCCGCTCTGATCGCCGCGAAGGTCTCGCGCGGCGGGGTGAGCCCGTCGGCGGCAATGTCGGTGACCAGTTCGAGTCGGTCCGCCCCACCGGCCTGGGCCGCGATCGCGTCCTCCGCGTCGAGGGCGATCACCTCCAGGAGCGCACGGTTGCTCATTCGATGCCGTCCTTTGTCCGGTAATGGAAAATAGGTCTAGTCCAATATCAGGGTACGGGTCTCCGACCTCGCTCCACCAGCACAATCACGCCACCCGCACAATGTGCGCATGGACACAGGCACCCCGCACGACGACACCCCCGCCCTCCGCACGCGCTGGCAGGCCACCGTCGCCGCCGCCGGGGCCTCCTCCGGGCGCGACGCCGCCCCCTACGCCGACCGCCTCCTCGCCGCCTGGGCGGAGCCCCAGCGCAGGTACCACACCACCGCGCACCTGGCCGACGTACTCGCGCGGATCGACGTACTGGCCCCGCACGCCGCCGACCCCGCGGCCGTCCGTCTCGCGGCCTGGTTCCACGACGCCGTCTACCGGCCCGACCGCTCCGAGAACGAGGAGCGCAGCGCCGCCATGGCCGAGCGCGCCCTGCCCGAGCTCGGCATCGACGCCGCCCGCACCGCCGAGGTGGCCCGGCTGGTCCGGCTCACCGTCACCCACGACCCCGCCCCCGGCGACACCAACGGCGAGGCCCTCTGCGACGCCGACCTGGCCGTCCTCGCCGGCGCCCCCGACGCCTACGCCGCGTACGTGGCCGCCGTCCGCGAGGAGTACGGCTTCGTCCCCGACGAGGCCTTCCGCACCGGCCGCGCCGCCGTCCTGCGCCAGCTGCTCGACCTGCCGCGGCTCTTCCGCACGCCGTACGGAGCCGCGCACTGGGAGGCCCCGGCCCGCGCCAACCTCGCGGCGGAGCTCTCCCACCTCCAGGGAACACAGGCCGCGCCGGGAATTTGATCCCGTTCACGGTGGTTGGTGACAGTCATGCCCGCCGATGCCGCAAGCCCCATGGATCCCGCACGCCCCAGCCGGCCCGCACGTCGCCGCATGCCCGTGGCCGTCTACGTCCTCGGGCTCTCCGTCTTCGCGCTCGGCACCAGCGAGTTCATGCTCTCCGGACTGCTGCCACCCATCGCCGAGGACATGGGCGTCACCATCCCCCAGGCCGGCCTGCTCATATCCGCCTTCGCCATCGGCATGGTCATCGGGGCTCCGCTGCTGGCCGTGGCCACCCTGCGCCTCCCCCGCCGCACCACCCTCGTCAGCCTCATCAGCCTCTTCGGCCTCGGGCAGGTGGCGGGCGCGCTGGCCCCCTCGTACGAGCTCCTCTTCGCCTCCCGCGTGGTCTCGGCCCTCGCGTGCGCGGGCTTCTGGGCCGTCGGCGCGGCCGTCGCGATCGCCATGGTCGACAAGGACCAGCGGGCCCGCGCGATGGCCGTCATGATCGGCGGCCTGTCCATCGCCAACGTCCTCGGCGTCCCGGCGGGCGCCTTCCTCGGCGAGCACCTGGGCTGGCGCTCCGCGTTCTGGTCGGTCGGCGCGGCCTCCGCCGTCGCCCTCGTCGGCATCCTGGCGCTGATCCCGCGCATCCCGCTGCCCACCGAGAAGCCCTCCCTCGCCCGTGAGCTGCGCATCTACCGCGACCGCCAGGTGTGGCTGTCCGTCGGCGTCACGGCCCTCGCCGCCGGGGGCGTCTTCTGCGCCTTCAGCTACCTGTCACCGCTGCTCACGGACGTGGCCGGGCTCGACTCCGGGTGGGTCCCGTGGATCCTCGGCCTCTTCGGCGTCGGCGCGCTGATCGGCACCACCATCGGCGGCCGGGTCGCGGACGCGCACCTGTTCGGCGTGATGATCTGGGGCATCACCGCCTCCACCGTCTTCCTCACGGCGCTCGCCCTCCTCGCCTCCACGGCCGCCGCGGCGATCGCCCTGTCCTTCCTCCTCGGCGTCTCGGCCTTCTTCACCGCCCCCGCCCTCAACGCCCGCATGTTCAACGTCGCCGGCGCGGCCCCCACCCTGGCCGGCGCCACCACCACGGCCGCGTTCAACCTCGGCAACACGGGCGGCCCCTGGCTCGGCGGCACCGTCATCGACGCGGGCCTCGGCTTCTCCGCCACGGCCTGGGCGGGCGCGGCAATGACCGTCACGGCCATCGCCCTGGCCGTCACGGCCCTCCGCCTGGACCGCCGGCGTACGCAGGGCCGCGTGGTGGCCTCCTCGGCCTCGGCCCCGACCGCGGCCGTGGTCTCCGAGCGGGTCTAGGCCGCTTCTCTCGGAGCGGGGCGGCGTGAGGGGCCGGCCTGATCCGCAGGGAAACGGCCCAGGCGTCCGGCTCGAAAGGATGCGAGCCGGGGGCTCCCCTCTTCCCCGGACGGGCGGCCCGCTCCACCAGCGCCGCCGCCGGGCGCGGGGGTGAGGGGGTCGCCGTTCAGCTCGGTCTCGGTCTCGGTCACTGCCGCAGGCCAACGGCGCCCACTGACACTCCCGGCGCCTACGCCGGACGCCCCTTCGGGCGGCGCAGGCCCGCGCCCGTGAGGCGGCGGACCAGTTCCTTGCTGCCGATCTCCACCGCGCCCGCCGCCACGGCGTCGGCGTAGCGGTGCGAGGGCACGTCGTAGTGGTCCCGTTCGAAAGCGCGCGGCGGGCACCCCACCGACGCCGCGAAGGCGTGCAGTTCCTCGTACGAGACGTCGCTGACCAGGTGGGACCACATGCGGCCGTGGCCCGGCCAGGTGGGCGGGTCGATGTACACCGTCACCGGCGGCTCACCGGCCCGGGTGGAAGACCGGCCCGAGGGCGCCGACGGACGCCACCCTCACGCCCGCCTCCGAACACACCCAGTGCGGGTCGGGTCCCAGCTCCGGCTCCACGTCCAGCGCGTGCGGGTCACCGTGCCCGCAGACGGGGCAGAGCGGCCAGCGGCCGTACTTCTCCAGCAGCGCGTCCTGCACGTCCTGGGCGACGAGTCCGGGAAGGTAGTCGACCCCCTCCGGCCACTGCTCCACCCACCACCGGCGGTGCGTGACCGAGTCCTCGACGAGGGAGACGACATCGGCGTCGGCGACCTCGCCGGCGGCGAGATCGGCGAGAACAAGTGCACGGGCGACGTGCAGCGCCTGTTCCAAGGGGGTCGCGTGGTCCATGCGCCCATTGTGGCCCCGCGACGGGCCGGTGGCGAAGGTCCTCTTTTCGAGGACCTCATGGCGCCTTGCCCCGCCCCTCCGCCGAAAATAGATTTCACGTGTGAGCGAGAAGCCGAAGAAAACCTTCACCCCGCCGTCCCCGCCCGCGTCCGCCCCGCCGGCCGGGGATACGGCCCGGGACACGGCCCGCCGGAACCCGGCCCCGGAGGCCAAGCCCGGCCCGGGCGGCGCGGGAGCGCCCCACGGAGCCGCCGCCGGCAAGGCATCGGCCCGCAAGGGTCCCGCCCGCGAAGCCAGGGCCGGCGCAGGCTCAGCCGCCACGGCCACCGAGCCGACCACCCCGCCCCCGCCGGCCCACGCCCTGCGCGCACGCGTGCGTGGGCTCGGGTCCTCCCTGACGCGGTCCATGCGTTCCGTCGCCGAAGCCGTCGTCCAGGATCCCGCCGGGTGCGCGCAGCTCACCGTCACCGCCCTCGCCGAGCGCACCGGGACCAGCGAGGCCACCGTCGTCCGCACCGCGCGCCTCCTCGGTTACCCCGGCTACCGCGACCTGCGCCTCGCGCTCGCCGCCCTCGCCGCGCAGCAGGAGTCCGGCGCCGCCCCCGCCGTCACCGTCGACATAGCCGTCGACGACCCCCTCGCGGACGTGGTCGCCAAGCTGGCCCAGGAGGAGGCGCAGACCCTCGCCGACACCGCCGCCGGCCTGGACCTGAACCAGCTCGCCGCCGCCGTCGCCGCCCTCGCGGCCGCCCGCCGCATCGACATCTACGGCATCGGCGCCTCCGCCCTCGTCGGCCAGGACCTCGCGCAGAAGCTGCTCCGCATCGGGCTGATCGCGCACGCCCACAGCGACCCCCACCTCGCCGTCACCAACGCCGTCCAGCTCCGCCCCGGCGACGTGGCCGTCGCCATCACCCACTCCGGCTCCACGGGCGACGTGATCGAGCCGCTCCGTACCGCCTTCGAGCGCGGCGCCACCACCATCGCCCTCACCGGCCGCCCTGGGGGCACCTCCCGGCCGAAGGCTGGGGGAGCGCCCGTCACCCGTTACGCCGACCACGTCCTGGCCACCTCCGCCGCCCGCGAGACCGAGCTGCGCCCGGCCGCCATGTCCAGCCGGACGAGCCAGCTCCTGGTCGTCGACTGCCTGTTCGTGGCCGTCGCTCAGCAGACGTACGAGCGGGCCGCGCCCGCGCTCGCAGCCTCGTACGAGGCCCTCGCCCACCGCCACTCCGCCCGCTAGGAAGGCCCATGACCGCGTACGCCGAACTCCGCGCCCAGCTCGACACCCTGACCACCGAGGCCTTCCGCCCCGAACTCGCCGAGATCGACCGGTTGTCCACCCTCGACATCGCCCGCACCATGAACGCCGAGGACGCCACCGTCCCGGCCGCCGTCGCCGCGCAGCTGCCGCGGATCGCCGCCGCGATCGACGCGATCGCCGCCCGCATGGCACGCGGCGGCCGGCTCGTCTACGCGGGCGCCGGCACCGCCGGCCGGATGGGCGTGCTGGACGCCAGCGAGTGCCCGCCCACCTTCAACACCGACCCGGCGGAGGTCGTCGGCCTGATCGCGGGCGGGCCCTCCGCGATGGTCAAGGCCGTCGAGGGTGCCGAGGATTCGAAGGAGCGGGCCGCCGAGGACCTCACCGCGCTCGCGATCGGCCCGGACGACACCGTCATCGGCATCTCCGCCTCCGGCCGCACCCCGTATGCGATCGGCGCCGTCGAGTTCGCCCGTACCCGTGGCGCGCTCACGGTCGGGCTCTCCTGCAACGCCGGCTCCGCGCTCGCCGCGGCCGCCGAACACGGCATCGAGGTGGTCGTCGGACCGGAACTCCTCACCGGCTCCACCCGCTTGAAGGCGGGCACCGCGCAGAAGCTCGTCCTCAACCTCATCTCGACAATCACCATGATCCGCCTGGGCAAGACCTACGGGAACCTCATGGTCGACATGCGCTCCTCGAACGAGAAACTGCGCGCCCGCGCCCGCCGCATCGTGGCGCTGGCCACCGGCGCGCCCGACGAGGAGATCGAGGCGGCGCTCACCGCCACCGACGGCGAGGTCAAGAACGCCATCCTCGTCATCCTCGGCGGGGTCGGCGGCAACGAGGCCGCCGAACTCCTCGCCGCCTCCCGGGGCCACCTCCGCGCGGCCCTGGCCGCCACCCCCCGGAACGACTGACCCCCGCCCCACCACCCCATCGCCCCCAACCCCCCACCACCACCCCCGCACAGCAAGGCGACCCCCACATGCCCACTGACAAGAACCGCGCCACAGCCGCCGCGATCCTCCCCCTCGTCGGCGGCCCGGAGAACATCACCTCGATCGCGCACTGCATGACCCGCCTGCGCATCGCCCTGCGCGACCGCTCGCTCGTCGACGACGAGGCGCTGAAGGCCCTCCCCGCGGTGCTGGGCGTGGTCGAGGACGACACGTACCAGATCGTGCTCGGCCCGGGCACCGTCGCCCGGGTGACCCCGGAGTTCGAGGCGCTGGTCGAAGAGGGCCGCGCGGCGGCGGGCGGCACCGGCCACCATGCCGTCACCGCGGACGAACTCCAGGCTCAGGGAGCCGCGTTGAAGCAGGCCCAGAAGGCCCGCAACGCCACCCCCGTCAAGCTGTTCCTGCGCCGCATCGCGAACATCTTCGTCCCGCTGATCCCGGCCCTGATCGGCTGCGGCGTGATCGCGGGCCTGAACGGCGTCCTCACCAACCTCGGCTGGCTCCCGACCCTCGTCCCGGCCCTCGCCGCGATGGCCTCCGGGTTCATGTCGCTGATCGCCGTGTTCGTCGGCTACAACACCGCGAAGGAGTTCGGCGGCACGGCCATCCTGGGTGGGGCGGTCGCCGCCATCATCGTCTTCCCCGGGGTCGCGAAGATCACCGCCTTCGGCCTGGAGCTCAAGCCCGGCCAGGGCGGCGTACTGGGCGCCCTGGCCGCCGCCCTCCTCGCGGTCCACGTCGAGAAGTGGTGCCGGAGCTGGGTCCCGGAGGCCCTGGACGTCCTGGTCACCCCCACCCTCACGGTCCTGATCTCGGGCCTGGTCACCCTCTTCGGCCTGATGTTCCTCGCCGGCGAGGCCTCCTCCGCCATCGGCACCTTCGCCAACTGGCTGCTCGCCACCGGCGGCGCCTTCGCGGGCCTGGTCCTCGGCGGTCTCTTCCTCCCCCTGGTCATGCTGGGCCTGCACCAGGCCCTGATCCCCATCCACACCACCCTCATCGAGGGGTCCGGCTACACGGTCCTCCTCCCCATCCTCGCCATGGCGGGCGCGGGTCAGGTCGGCGCGGCCATCGCCGTCTACTACAGGCTCCCGCGCAACGGCTCCCTCCGCGCCACCATCAAGTCCGCGCTCCCGGCCGGGTTCCTGGGCATCGGCGAACCGCTCATCTACGGCGTCTCCCTCCCCCTGGGCCGCCCCTTCATCACCGCCTGCGTGGGCGGCGCGGCCGGCGGAGCCTTCGTGGGCCTCTTCAACCAACTCGGCGTCGCCTTCGGTTCCACCGCCATCGGCCCCTCGGGCTGGGCCCTCTTCCCCCTCCTGGACGGCAAGTCGGGCATGGGCGTCACCATCGCCATCTACGCGGGCGGCCTGGCCGTCGGCTACCTGGTGGGCTTCGCCGCCACCTACTTCTTCGGCTTCACGAAGCTTCTCCGCACCTCCCTCAACCAGGGCGACGAGGACACGGAGACGACCGCTACGCAAGAGCCGAGCACGGCCACCGGGCAAACGGGCCCGAAGACCCCGGATCCGGCCGTACTCACCCGCTGATCAACTCGGCGGACCGCCCGGACGTGGACGTGGACCCGGCCGGGTGCATGCACGATCATGACCCGAATGGACCCTCGTTTCCTCGGCATCCCCGAGCTGACCGAAGCCCCGTCCGTCGCGGTCGTGGTCGACGTGATGCGCGCCTTCACGGTGGCCGCCTGGGCCTTTGCCCAGGGGGCGGAAAAGATCGTTCTCGCCGAGTCCCTGGACAAAGCCCTGGCCCTCAAGACGCGCCACCCGGACTGGGTGGCGCTCAAGGACGGTCCGCCCGCGCCCGGGTTCGACGCCGTCAACTCTCCCGCCCTGCTGCGGTCCGTCGACCTCGGCGGACGGACCGTCGTACAGAAGACCACGGCAGGGACGGTCGGCGCCCTGGCGGTCAAGGAGGCGTCGCTGGTGCTGTGCGCCGGCTTCGTGGTGGCGGAGGCGACGGCTCGGCTCTTGCGGACGCGCCAGAGCGACAGCGTCACGTTCGTCGTCACCGGCGAAGACGGGCAGGCCGATGAAGACCTGGCGTGCGCCCAGTACATCGCCCTGCGGGCCACCGAGGCCGCCGGGGCCGCCGGGACGGATGCCGCCGAGTTCGTCCGCCGCGCCGCCGGATCGCGCGCCGCCGCCGAGCTGGCACAGGGCGTGCGTCAAGGAGCCCACCCCGATGACGTCGCCCTCTGCCTAGAGGTCGACCGCTTCCCCTTCGCCATGGTGGCGACCTCGGAAGGTCCGCTCATGGTCCTGCGCCCCCACGCGATGCCGTCGCCGTCCGACGAGGACCCGGCCGCCTGATCGCGTCGATCACGTCCCTGGCGCGAGATCCGCATGACCGGCCCGGCCGGCCCGGCCGCCCTGGAGCGCCAGTTCTTCGACGCGGCCGGCCCCGAGGGCCAGGACCTGCTCGCGCGCCTGCGCGCCTCCGCCGAGTCCCCGTACTGACCGGCCCGCCCGATTGCCGTACGTGCTCCTCCCCCTGAAGGTCTGACATCCTGCGGGAATGCCCGACGCGATACCCCCCGTAGTCCCGGCCGGCCGCATGCGCGCCCTCCCGCACCCGGAGTTCGCCCTCCCCGGCCCCCTGCGGCTGCGGCCCTGGCAGCCGTCCGACACCCCCGCGCTCGTCGCCGCGTACGAGGACCCGGACATCCGGCACTGGAACCGCCCGGGCCACCGCACCCTGGCGGAGGCCGAGGAGCGCATCACCCGGTGGCGGGACCTCTGGGAGGCCGAGGAGGCCGCGGTCTGGGCACTCGCCCCGGCCGGCGGCGGCCCGGCCGTCGGGCTGATCGGCCTGGCCGACCTCGATCTGGCGGGCGGTACGGGCGAGTTCCTGTACTGGCTGCTCCCCGCCGGCCGCGGCAGCGGCGCCATGCTCGCCGCCACCACCCGCGTCACCCGCTGGGCCTTCGAGGACCTCGGCCTGCACCGCCTGCGCATCACCCACTCCGTCCACAACCCGGCCTCCTGCGCCATCGCCACCAAGGCCGGCTTCCCCCTGGAGGGCACCATGCGCGGCGCCCTGCTCCACGCGGACGGCTGGCACGACGAACACCTCCACGCCCGCCTCCGCACGGACCCACCCGCCTGAGGCTCCCTCAGCAGCGGTAACGAGGCCGGAGGACGGGCGCGGGGAGGGAGGCCGGTCGCGCCCCCTCCCCCCGCGCGTCGCGGCGGCTAGGCCGGGGGGAGGGGGACGTCCCAGCGCTGCCAGGCGGCGCCCGTGCAGTTGCGCACGTTGATGCCCGCCCCCTGACTCGGGTCCCCGGCGTTCTGGATGCTGAGGCACTGGTTGTTCACCTGGGTCGCCAGCTGGCGGCCCACGACGTCCCAGCGCTGATTGGCCTGGCCGTGACAGTCGCCCACGACCTGGGCAGCAGCGTTCAGCTCCCCGTTGCGGACGTCCAGACAGTGACGCTCGGCGAGGTTGCGCAGCTTGCGGCCCTCCCAGAACCAGAGCTGGCTCCCCACCCCTCCGGCGCAGTTGCGAACCTCCACGTTGTCGCCGTTGCTGGTCAGGCAGCGGCCGTCAAGGTCGGTGTGGATCTCGAAGAAGTCGGCTGCCCCGGCCGGCGATGCCAGCCCCGGAGCGACCGCGCCCACCAGGGCGAGCGTCATGGCTGCGGCCGCGAGTCGAATGCGCATGCGGAAAGTCCTGTCGTTCCTGTGCCCCCGCCGCACTCCACGGCAGGTCGTCACGGACAGGCGCTACCCGTGTACTCATCGTAATCAACCCTGGATTTCGGGTTACCCCCCGGTGGGCGCGGCACTGCTGCGAATGTAAGCCCAAGTGCCTTCAGGGGTTGCACCCTGATACGACGTCAGGGTCCGCTCGGGGTACGCCGAGGGGTCGCCCCGATAGCCCGCGATACGGGCCCGGCCGCAGGCTGAGGGCATGCAGATCACCACTGAGCAGCGCCCGCAGGCCACCCTCCGCCGCACCGCCGCCGGGATCGCCTTCGCCGCCGTGCTCGGCGCCGCCGCCTTCACCGCCACCGGCACCGCCGAGGCCGCCGAGGCACCCGCCCCGAGCGCCGCGCCCGCGTACGACTTCAGCGACTGCCCCGCCATCCCCGCCGGGGTCGACGCGACCCACTGGAAGTGCGAAGTCCTCACTGCCACCGGCTCGTTGACCCTCGGCAACCGCACCCTCCCCGAACTGGCCCCGATGACCATCACCCACGCCGAGGGCCCCCTCCCCGACGGTTCGAAGGGCCAGGTCTGGGGCGCCCTGCGCGGCGGGCCGACCACCGTCCCCGGCGGGATCCTCGGCGGGCCCGCCGGCGCGCACAACCCGCGGATGGCGCTGTCCCTCCAGCCCGAGTACGGCGGCCGCTCCGACTTCTACTCCGTCGGGAACAACATGGGCCTCTTCACCCTGCGCTTCCGCGCCGTCAGCCCCGCCCTGCCGGACGGCTGCGTCATCGGCGGCGGCGACACCCCGATCGAGTTCCGCCTCAAGCGCTCGGGCAGCTCCCAGTGGATCTCCAAGACCCCGCCGATCATCAAGTTCGACGCGTACGACGACACCTTCACCGTCCCGGCCGCCACCGACTGCGGCCCCCTCGGCGGCCTCCTCAACACCCGCCTCGACCTCCCGGCCGCGACCGGCAACTCGATCACCTTGTCCGCGCACTACACGTTCAAGACGTACGACCAGCTCCCGCCGATCGGCTAGCCGGTCTTCCAGTAACTGGCGACGGCGCGGGTGGCGATCTCATCGACCCGTGCCTTCGCCGTCTCGGGGCCGGTGGCCAGGATCACGTGATACCTGCCCTCCATGACGAGGACCGTGTTGCGGGCGTAGATCGACCGGTCGAGCTGGTCGGTCCAGGTGTAGGTCCCGTGTGCGGCCGGCAGGAGGCCGACATTGGTCGAGCGGATGTTCGTCGCCGAAGACCAGGAGGACGATCGGTACGGCTCAAGTTCCCGCTCGTCCTCCTTCTGGTAGGCAACGGGGTCGGCGCCGGGTGCGGCCTCGTCCCGGCCGGCGACGATGATCAGCTGGAAGTCGTCCTGGTGGAAGACGTGCTGGCCGTAGACGTTCTCCGGTCGGCGCCCCCACCCCCAAGGCACTTCGACGGTGAAGCCCTTCCCGCTCATCACCTCGTACGGGGGCACACTCGACGAGGCCGACGGCGAGGACGAGGTCGAAGGCTTCGCCCCGGGCCCACCGCCCCCGCCCTTCCCCCACTGCTCGATCAGCGTCGGGGTGAGGGTCAGCGCGACCACCGCGAGACCGGCCGCGCCCAGACCCGCGAGCATCCGGATCCGGCGACGGTCCCGCCCAGCCGGCGTCGCATCGGCTCCCGCCACCGCGCGCGCCTCCGTGGCGGACCTGAGGCGGGCGACCACCTCCGCTCCCGGAGTCCGCTCGCCCGGCTCCTTCGCCAGGAGCTCGGCGATCAGCGTCCCCAGTACCGGAGCCCGAACGGCCCTCGGCGGCGCGTCCATGAGGACCGCCGCCACGGTGCCCTCGATGCTGTCCCGCCGGAAGGGAGAGGTTCCCTCGACCATCTCGTACAGCACGACTCCGAGGGACCACAGGTCCGCTTCCGGGCCCGGCTGATGGCGGCCGCTCATCCGCTCGGGGGCCATGTACGCCACCGAGCCCATCACCTCGCCCGAGCGGGTGAGGTCCGGTTCCCCCTGGATGTACGCGACGCCGAAGTCCGTGAGCAGGACCCGCCCGTCCTCCCCGAGCATGATGTTGGACGGCTTGATGTCCCGGTGCAGTACGCCCTTCCCGTGCGCGGCCACCAGGGCCTCGGCCACACCGACGAGCATCGCCGCGGCCTCCGCCTCGTCGAGCGGCCCGCGCTCGGAGAGGAGCTCGGACAGCGTCCGTCCGTACACCCGCTCCATGACGATCCAGGGCCGCCCGTCCTCCACGACGACGTCGTAGACGGCGACGACCGACTGGTGCCCCGCACGTGCCGCGGCCTTCGCCTCACGCAGGATCCGCTCGATGCGGGCACGGTGGGTGGAGTCGTCCAGGTCCGTGCGGACGTAGGCCTCCTTCACCGCGACCTGACGATCGACGAGCCTGTCGAGCCCCGCCCACACGGTTCCCATGGCCCCGGATCCGAGCCGTTCCGTGAGGAAGTACCGGTCCCCGATGAGCCGGCCCCCGGCCGCCTCTCCCCCGCTCGTCATGAGCGCATGATGCCCGACCGCCGCGCCTCACGGGCGGCCTCCGGAGAAGTCCCGGCCGACCGCCGCGGTCCGCAGGAAGCGCACCAGGTCCTCCACGCCGTAGCCGAGCCGCGGCCCCCGTTCGGCCGCCATCAGCAGCAGCTGGCCGACGACCTCGGCGCCCCACCCATCCGGCCCGTCCGCCGACCACTCCCACAGCTTCTCGATGCCCAGGTCGTTCATGAGCAGCCCGTGCTCCTCCCGGACCTCGGCGCAGGTCCCGGCGACCGCGTCGAGCAGCCGCGCCCCCGGCCGCTCGCAGCGCAGCCCGAAATAGCCCCCGATCTCCTCGACCGAACACCCCTGCGGCGGCCGCGCCTTGACCCCCTCATAGCGGGCGTCCTCGAACTGCGGGCACTCCCCCACCGGGCAATGGATCAGCGTGAACCGCTGCCACCCCGGCGGCGGGGGCGGCTGCGGTCGCCACGCGGTCAGCCCGAAGGCCTCGTGCACGAGCGCCGTCGCCTCGTCCGCCGTACCGGCCGTCCGCGCCTCCCTCCGCTCCCCGTCGTCCCCCGTGGCCGTCCACGCACCGGCGCCCTCGTCGCGTTGCGTGCGTACGGAAAGCCCCGTGTCCCGGCGCTTCCACCCGCCACTGACGAGGGCCGCCTCCAGGGCGTGCAGCTTCCAGCCGAGTTCGAACCCCCACTCCACGGCCTCGCTCACGGGTGGGCCCGCTCGTGCAGGACGGCGGCCAGCCGGAGCGCGGTGTCGAGGTTGCAGCGGCCGAGGTCGACCAGCGGGAGGCCGTACGAGCCGGCGGCGGAGACCCGTTCCACGTCGAGGGAGGGGAAGACGACCCCCACCCCGGCCAGGGACTCCTTCAGCTGCTGGACGGCCTCCTCGGCCGCCGTCATCCGCTCCTGCGGAGAGAGCACCATGACATGTCACCTTTCTACTCTGAGTGTTCACGTTCTTCACTCAGCGTGGCGACGCCGTGGCTAGCCTTGCAAGCAGGCAGATGCAGCAACACGTGAAGTTGCAACAGGAGTTGCCATGCCCGCACCCAAGGACCTCGACCCCTCCTCCTCACCCCGCGCCCTGCTCGGCGCCGAACTGCGCGTAGCCCGCGAACGCGCGGGCCTCAGCCAGGCCGATCTCGGCGAGCCGCTGTTCGTGAGCGGCTCGTACATCGGACAAATGGAGGCCGGGACCCGCCGCATCACCCTCGAACTCGCCCGCCCGATAGACGAACTGCTCAACACCGGGGGCTTCTTCGTCCGCAACTGCGCGGCGTCCGCCCGGTCGAAGTACCCCGACCACTTCGCGGAGGCCGCCGAGGCCGAGGCGGAGGCCACGGCCATCCGCGAGTACGCGCCCCTGCTGATCCCGGGGCTGCTCCAGACGGAGGCGTACGCCCGCGAGGTCTTCCACGCGTACCAGCCCACCGCGCCGAAGGAGGTCATCGACCAACTGACCGAGGCCCGACTGGCCCGCGCCTCGCTGCTCACCGATCCCACAACGCCCCTGTTGTGGTGCGTGCTGGACGAGGCGGTGCTGCGGCGAGTGGTCGGCAGCAAGGCCGTGATGGCCGAGTCCCTGCGCCATATCGCGGCCCTGATCCGGGCACGGAGGGTCATCGTGCAGGTGGTCCCATTCAGCGCGGGAGCCCACGCCGCACTGGAGGGCCCCCTCAAGCTGATGTCCTTCGACGATGCTCCCCCTCTCGCCTACGTCCAAGGCAACGGGACAGGAAGGCTGTTGGACGATCCGGCCGAGGTTGCCCGACACACCCTGACCTACGATCTCCTCACGGCGAGCGCGCTGCCACCCAGCCAATCCCTGGCTCTGATCGAGTCCGTGGCGGAGGATTACGCACATGATCAGCACAACTGAGTACGACCTCTCGGCGGCTGTCTGGCACAAGTCCAGCTACAGCGGCGGCAGCGGCGGCGACTGCCTGGAGGTGGCCACCTGGCGCAAGTCCACCCACAGCGACGCCAGCGGCGGCAGCTGCCTCGAAGTCGGCGACGGCCACCCCACCCTCGTCCCCGTCCGGGACTCCAAGCAGCCCGAAGGCCCGCACGTGGTGTTCCACGCACGGGCCTGGGCCGCCTTCGTCGCCTCCCTCTGACGGGTCAGATGCCGTTGGTGAACAGCAGCTGGTTCGGGCTGCCCTTGCTGATGCTGTGCAGGACGTCCTTCGTGGACTCGCTGTCCAGCCACTCGTTGAGCTCCGCCGGGTCCGCGCTCGGGTGTGCCTGCTTGTAGAGGACGGCGACTCCGGCGACGTGCGGTGCGGCCATCGACGTGCCGTCGAGGGCCACGCTGCCGCCGCCGAGCTTCGCGGAGACGATGGCCGCACCCGGCGCGTAGAGGGAGACGCAGGTGCCGTAGTTGGAGAAGGAGGTCTCCTCGTCCCACTGGTTGGTTGCGGCGACGGTGAGCACGCGGGCCGCCGACGCGGGCGAGATGTTGCAGGCGTCGACGGCGGAGTTGCCCGCCGCGATGACCGGCAGCACACCCGCGTCTGACACGGCGGTCGCCGCGTTGTTGACCGCGGCCGACCGGTCCCCGCCCAGGGAGCCGTTCATGACGGCCGGCTGCTTGGCGTTCTTCGCCACCCAGTCCATGCCCGCGATGATCCCCGACCACGTGCCCTTGCCGTCACAGCCGAGCACGCGGACGCTGACCAGGCTCGCCTTCCGCGCCACGCCGTACGTCGCGCCGCCGACCGTGCCCGCGACGTGCGTGCCGTGGCCCTGGCAGTCCTTGCCGTTGCGGCCGTCACCGATCGCGTCGTAGCCGAAGGTGGCCCGGCCTCCGAACTCGGTGTGGTCGTAATCGATGCCGGTGTCGAGGATGTACGCGGTCACCCCCGCGCCGTTGCCCTCGGTGGTGAAGCTCTGGTCCAGGGGCAGTGTCTTCTGGTCGATCCGGTCCTGGCCCCAGGAGTTCGACGGGGCCCGCAGCGAACCCGTCGAGGTCGGCATCGGCACGGACTGGACCGAGGCGTCCTCCTCGACCGACTCCACCCCCAGGCTGTTGCGGACGATCGTCAGCTGGAGCGGGGTCAGTGGTACCGCGAAGCCGCTCATCGCCGAGGTGTAGACGAACGAGGGCTTCAGGCCCATCTTCTGCGCGACCTTCGCCGCTTCCTGGCCCTTCTCCAGGGTCACGATGTACTTCCCCGGCACCGGATTGGCCGCCTTGAGAAGCGGGGCCGGGGTCGGCTCGGGCGCGGCGGCGGAGGCCGTACCGGCCGCGACCGGGGTGACGGCGAGGAGGGCGGCGGTGGCCAGACGTGCGAGCAGGCGCATGAAGGGAACTCCCTGACGGGGTGGCGGTCGGCATGGGTGAGCCGCCCCCGGCGTCGGCAGGTGCCCGCGCGGGTGCGGCCATGCCTTCCATCGGGTGCCACCCCGGCGCGGCTTGAACGACCGGCACCGCCTGGCCGATCAGCCGCCACGCCAGCCGCAGAAAGGGTTGGCCCCTGTGCCGCCCCGGCTCGTACGGTCACGGCCGCCCGGCCAAGATCACCCGTACGGCCCGCCACCACCTCAGGGGCGCACGGCGGGTGCGCTCCCCGTGCCCCCGCCACACCCCCGGGCCTCTTTGACCGGCCGCACCACAGGTGGTCACCTCACCGCATGCGCACCCGCCTGAGCCGAGCCCTGACCGTGGCAGCCGCCGTACTGGCCGCCGCCACACCCGCCCTGCCCGCCCATGCCGCCGACCACGAACCGGCCCCCCGCGTCCCGGGCGGCAGCCGACCACCCCACGTACATCGTCACCGTCCGCCGCGGCCTCGACCCGGCCCACATCGCGCAGGCCTACGGCATCACCCCGGTACACGTCTTCCGCACCGCGATGAACGGCTTCGCCGCCCCGCTCTCCCCCGAGCAGGTCGAGGCCCTGCGGGCGACGGTGCTCGTGGAGTCGGTCGAGGAGGACGGCGAGGGGTCCTCCCTCGGCGCCGCCGGCTGAGCGGCCACCCGCCGGTCCGGACGGGGCCGGGTGTGTGTCGGGGCGTCCCCGCAGGGCGTCGAACGCAACCACCCTCGGCCCACCGACCCCCCGACACGTTCGACGCCCGAGGAGACGCCCCGGCGCGCGCCCGGACCCGGCCGGGCCGGCAACCCCCGACCCCGCCCCGCCCCGGCACAGCCCGCCCGGCCCGGCCCGAAAGCAGCAGCAGCCGCCTAGAGCTCGATCGAGCGGTTCTCGATCAGAACGGCGAAGCCCGCGCTGTCGTACAGGCTCATCGCGACCTCGTTGCCGCCCATGACGTTGAACATCATCACCTCGTCGCCGCCCTGCCGGGTGGCCCACCCCCCGACGGCCATCGCGGCCCGGCCGTAGCCCTTGCCGCGGTGTTCCTCGTAGATCTCCAGTGAGAAACCGAAGGTCACGCCCGGCAGGAAGCCGTGGTTCACCCAGCCGGTGCCGACCACCACGCCGTCGGCCTCCATCGCGTAGAAGTGGTGCCCCGGGGTCTCGTACCCGTCCGGGAGGTAGCGGGCGAAGACCTCGTCGGACTTCTCCCGGGCCTGCTCCGGGGTCAGGGCCCCGGCCCTGACGACGTCCGCGATGTAGGCGGCCACCTCACCGGCGTACCAACCCGGGTACTCCTCCTCCGTGAGGCGCCGCGCCGACAGGCCCGGCGGCAGCTCGGGCTGCTCGGCCACGGCACGCATCCGGAACTGGCCCCGCACCGGATAGTCGGCGAACGCCCCCGCTCCCCCGGTCAGCCGGACCTCCACGCGCTGCGCGCCGCGCTCGGCGCACCACCGCTCGGCCCACGGGCGCCCCTGCGGCACGGTCAGGTCGTGGATCCGGCCCACGGTCACCCCGTTGTCCTCGGCCACCTGGACCGCGATCCACCCGGTGCCGTCCGTGGCCACCGTCCAGTCGTCGATTCCCTCGACCGCCTGCTCCAGCAGGGCCCGGGCCAGCGGCTCCGAGCACCCCGCGGCCCGGTACCCGGCCAGCACCCGCTCCTCGAACCCGTCTCGCCACTCGCCCTGCCCGGCCACCACCGTTATCTCGCTCATCCGCCCACCCTAGGCAGCGGCACTGCCGGAACGCCCCGCATTTAGACCGGCGTTGCCCCTGCCCATAACGGGGCGTAAGGTCAGTCGGGTGACTGCCGGGTCGGCCTTGGGCCATACACGAGCGAGGCCCCCGGCCTCTGCATGACCAGCGGGCGGGCCAGGGGCCCGCCGCACCTCTCCACGTCTTCGCGCCATACGCGCTCACGCGGCCTCGCCGCCGCCGCCCCCGGCCCCTGCCTCGCAGCCGCCGCCGGCCCCGCCCCCGCGGAACCCAAGACTTGGAGAGTCACCCCACGATGTCCGTCACCAGCGTCCAGCTCAACCACACCGTCGTCTACGCCCGAGACCGCCAGCTGTCCGCCGAGTTCATCGCCGTCGTCCTGGGCCTGACGCCCGACGCCCCGTTCGGGCCGTTCCTGCCCGTCGACCTCGGCAGCGGCGTGACGCTCGACTACTACGAGATGCGCGACGAGCCGATCCAGTCGCAGCACTACGCGTTCCTCGTACCCGACGACCAGTTCGACACGATGATCGCCCGCCTGGAGGCGCTCGCGGTCACGTACTTCGCCGACCCGGGCCACACCGATCCGGGCCGGATCAACCACCTCTTCGGCGGCCGCGGCGCGTACTTCGCGGACCCGGACGGCCACAACATGGAGATCATGACCCGGCCCTACGCCAGGCGTTGAGCCACCTCGGGGGCCCGGTCCGTCGTACGGACCGGGCCCGCCCTGGGCAGTCCAAGGAATGAGACATTTCTGGCTCGATACCTACCTACCTGCTGATTCTCAGCCGGTCCGCACCCCTCTGACGTGCTGGAATGGGTCCTTCACATGCGTGTGGGGCTCCGAGGAAGGGTGCGAGCGTGAGCAAGCGTCGGCCACTGCTGGGCTGGTGGGACCGGCGGAGCGATCCCGCACGGATCGAGCTCTACACGCGGTGGACCTTCCACTTCCTGGCCTTCAACGAGGTGCTCCTCGGCGCCGAGTCCGCCCTGTCAGAGGCGCCCGGCGCGCCCATACCCTGGCTGGCCGGGCTGATCACCCTGCACGCCGTAGCCGTCGGCGCCACCTGCTCGCGGGCCCTCGACTGGGCCCTGGACCGGCGGGCGCGGCCGGGCCGGCTGCTCGCGCTCACCCACGGCCTGACCGTGATCGGCACCCTCGCCGTGATCGGCGCCCACCTCACCGGACGCCTCGGACCGGGCGAGGGCTCGGCCGCCCTGATCGCGATCGTGCCGAGCTTCGGCATCCTGGCCGCCACCGTCAATCCCCGTTCACCCAGCCGCGTGTGCCTGATGATGTGCCTCGCGTTCCTGACGGCGGGCGCGGGCGTCTACGCCGCCACCGCCTCCGCGTCCGAGGCCTTCCAGTGCGCTTGGGTGGTCCTCTTCGGCTGCGCCGCGGCCATGCTCACCGCCCGCTTCTCCACCTGGATGCTGACCGTGGTGTGGGAGCTCGACCGGGCCCGCTCCGCCCAGGTGCGGCTCGCGGTCACCGAGGAGCGCCTGCGCTTCGCCCGCGATCTGCACGACATCATGGGCCGGAACCTCTCCGTCATCGCGCTCAAGAGCGAGCTCGCGTCCCAACTCGCCCGACGGGATGCGGTGCCGCGGGCGGTCGAGCAGATGGACGAGGTCCAGCGCATGGCGCGGGACTCCCAGCAGGAGGTGCGGGAGGTCGTGCGCGGCTACCGCAAGGTCGGGCTGCAGGGCGAACTGCTCGGCGCCTTCGCCGTACTGCGGGCCGGCGGCATCGACTGCTCGATCGAGACGGCCGTCTGCGACCAGTTGCCGCCGGCCGTGCAGAGCGTGTTCGGCTGGGTGGTCCGTGAGGGCGGTACGAACATCCTGCGCCACTCCGCCGCCACCCGTGCCTCGATCGAACTGCGCATCACCGACGACGGCCGGAACGCACGGCTGAGCCTGACCAACGACGGCGCCCGACCCGGGCCCGGCCGAGCCGACGGAGCCGACGGAGCCGACCGATCAGACGGCCCGGACGGAGCGGACGGAGCCGGCAGCGGATCCGGGCTGGCCGGCCTGCGCGAGCGCCTCGCCTCCCTCGGCGGTTCCCTCCACGCGGAGCACGGCCCGGACGGCACCTTCCTCCTGGAGGCCGAGGTGCCGCTGAACGGGCCCAAGGAGCCCGCGGACCTCAGATCCAGCCGCGCTCCCGGGCCAGGTGAACGGCCTGGTAGCGATTGCTCGCACCCAGTTTTGTCGTAGCGGACGAGAGGTAGTTGCGGACGGTGCCCTCGCCGAGGGCGGCCCGGTCCGCGATCTCCGCGACCGGCACCCCGTCGGCCGCCAGCGCCAGCAGGTCCGCTTCCCGGGCGGTCAGCGGCGAATCGCCCGCGCTGATCGCGTCGGCGGCCAGCTCCGGGTCGATGTGGCGGTGCCCGGCGTACACCCTGCGGATGACGTCGGCCAGTTCCTGCGCCGCGACGGACTTGGGCAGGAAGCCGTGCACCCCGGCTTCCAGGGCCCGCTTGAGATGGCCGGGCAGTCCGTGGCTGGTGACGATCAGCAGTCGGCACCCCGGCACGCTGCGCAGGATGGCCGTGGCCGCCGCGATGCCGTCCTTGCCGGGCATCTGCAGGTCGAGGACGGCCACGTCGGGCCGGTGCTCCTCGGCGGCGGTGACGGCCTCGGTGCCGGACGAGGCGGTGGCCACGATGTCGAGGTCGTCCTCAAGGCTCAGCAGCGCGGCGACGGCACCCAGGATGAGGTGCTCGTCGTCGGCCAGCAGCACGCGGATCAAGAGGGGTTCTCCTTCGATGGATTCACGGTCAGTGCGTACGTGCTCGGCTCGAACCACCCCCGAAGGGTCAGGTCCGGGTCTCCCAGCGGAACCAGCTCCGTACCGCACCTGCGGCAAGTGCGGTCCACGTCAGGAGGATCAGTACGGCCAACGCCGCCTCGCCGCCGCTCATCCCGCCCGTCCAGCCGGCCCGCACCAGGTCGATCGCCGGGGTCAGCGGCAGGAAGCGGCAGATGTCGTGGAACGCCGGGGGCAGCGCCTCCAGCGGGAAGTACGTGCCCGAGGTGAGCGGGAGCAGGAACATGCCCGGAAGCAGGGCGAGCTGGGCGCTCTCGACGGTCCGGGCCATGGCCGTGGTGGCCGCGGCCAGTACCGCCATCATCAGCGCGCCCAGCAGGATCCCGGCGAGCGCCAGATGGGGGGCGGCGGGTGCGCCGGTGCCGGCGACGAGGGAGATGAGCGTGGCGACGAGCGCGAACTGGACCAGTGCGGTGGCCGTGGCCGGGAGGGCCGAGCCGGCCAGGATCGTGGCGTCCGACATCTCGCCGGTGCGCATCCGCTTGAGCATGTGCTCCTCGCGCCGGGCCACGTAGACGCCGACGAGCGGGGCGTACAGCGCCATGGTGAGGGTCACCCCGGCGGCGGTGGAGACGAAGACCGGCCCCAGGCTCAGCCCGGCGGCCGCCATGTCCACGCGGTCGATGACCACCTTCAACCCGAGGGTGATCATGGCCGGCACGACGAGCACGTTGACGAGATTGGACTTGCTGCGCAGGAAAACGGTGAGCTCCGCCCGGCCGAGCGAAAGCAGGTGGCCAGTGTGCTGTGTCATGAGGTGCCGTGCTCCTTGTGGCCGTCGCCGGGCCCGCAGCCAGGGCCGTCGCCGGGTTCGTCGCCGGGTTCATCGCCGCCGCCGGATCGGGCGAGGTCCAGGAACACTTCGTCCAGGGAGGCGGAGCGGGCGTGCAGGTCGGTGAGTACGAGGGACCGCTCGCGGGCGGCCAACAGGACCTCGGTCGCGGTGTGCTGCAGATCGCGGGTATCGAGCCGGATCCGGCCGTCCGCCTCCTCCAGCACCTCCGTGGCGCCCAGCCGCTCGGCGTCGCCGAGGTCGGCGAAGCGGGCCCCCGGCGGCAGCCGGAAGACGAGCGTCGAGGGGCGTGAATCCCTGATCTCGGCGACCGTGCCGGCCAGGGCGATCCGGCCCGCGTGCATGATGGCGATCCGGTCCGCGAGGGCTTCGGCCTCTTCGAGGTAGTGCGTGGTCAGCACGATCGAAGTGCCCTGCCCCTGAAGCCCCTTGATGATGTCCCAGGTCTCCTGGCGGCCCTCCGGGTCCATCCCGGTGGTCGGTTCGTCGAGGAACAGCAGCTCGGGTGAGCCCAGGACGGCCAGGGCGAGATCCAGCCGTCTGCGCTCCCCGCCCGAGAGGCTCTTGACCTGGACGTCTGCCCGGCCCGTGAGTCCGGTCATGGCGAGGGCGTCGGCGACCGGCCGCGCGCCGGTGGTGCATCCGCCCCACATCCGCAGGGTCTCGCTCGCGGTGAGTTCGGATATGAACCCGCCCTCCTGCAGCATCACGCCGGTGCGCGGCCGGATCCGCGCCCGGTCGCGCACCGGGTCGTCGGAGCCGAAGAGCCGGACCGTGCCCCGGCTGGGGCGGGCCAGCCCTTCGAGGAGTTCGAGCGTCGAGGTCTTGCCCGCGCCGTTGGTTCCCAGCAGGCCGAAGACCTCGCCACGGCGGACGGAGAAGGAGACCCCGCGCACCGCATCGAAGCCGCGGCCCGCGGCCGGCCCGTAACGCCTCCAGACGTCTGTGGCAGTGATCACATCGTTCGTGACTGATTGCATTAGGCCATTCTCGCGGCCCTCCCCGAGGGACCGAAAGTGAAGTCTGTCATGACTGTGAATGATAAACCTCACAACGACATGCAGAATTCTTCACGAAAATAATAGAAAACATTCCGCTTAACCGTGTGATCCGGGTCATACACGCACCGGCATTCGCGCCCTAGATTCACCTCGTACCGCATGAAACAAGCCTCCGGCATGCGGCACAACCCTGCCGGAATAAAGGAGTAACTCATGAACAACATCGCCGCCCATTTCAACTCGATGGATCTCGGTGAAATCGGCACGACCAAGACCCACGGAAACCAGAGCCCCGTGCTCGCCACCCCGGCCACCATTGCGGTCATCGCCGGCTGGAAGGCCGTCGGCGCCTTTGCCGCCGGTGCCGGTTCCGTGGTCGGTGCTTACTCGCTCGGCCGCGCCAACGGCTGAAAACCGCCCCTCGGAATCATCCACAAACTCTGCGAAGGACATTCAAAATGACTGACGTCATCACCCGCCTGAAGGACTCCGGCCAGCTCCCCGCCACCGGGATCATGGACGCCGACGGCAGCGGCCTCACCTCCGCCGCCTACCCGGTACTGGGCACCCCGGCCGCCTTCGCCGTGCCGTTCTCGGCCAAGGCCTTCGCGGCCGGCATCGCCTTCAGCGCAGCCACCGTCGCCGCTTACGACGCGGGCGCGGGCAAGTAGTTCAGGCCACCCCTTAGCAAGGCCCCGTAACGCTTCTGCCGGGCCGGAGACGCATTCCGGCCCGGCAGAAGTCCCGGGGAGTTTACCTTGGAGATACCTCTGTGAAGCTTCCGAATCCGAAAAGGATCGCCGCCGCGGTCTTTCGGCCCATCCCGGTCACCCGGACCCGCGCCCTGGGGATGTCCGAGCGGCTCGCCGCGCTGACCGCGCTGGGGTCCTCCCTCGAATACCTCACCCAGCGGAAGCAGAACCGGCGCGGCGGGCTGAACGACTGGACCGTGCTCAAGGACTCGTACTTCGGCTCCTCGCCCTTCACCCAGAAGCTGATGAACGCGGTCAGCGGCGAGAAGACCACCGTCGCCCTGCACACCGCGCAGGCCGCCGTCAGCGCCGCCATGCTCCTGCCCGGCAACAGCCGCTGGCGGGGCGCCGGAAGCCTGTTCCTGTCCGCCACCGGAGCGCTCCTCTACCCGCGCCACCGCTACGGCACCGACGGGTCCGACCAGGTGGCGATCCTGGTGCAGGCCGCCAACGGCGCGGCCCGGCTGTCGAAGGACACCCGTACCCAGGACGCGCTCCTCTGGTACGTCGCCCTGCAGGCCAACCTGTCCTACCTGGTGTCCGGTTGGGTCAAACTGCTCGGCGAGCCCTGGCGGGACGCCTCCGCGCTCGGCGGGGTGATGCGCACGCGCACCTACGGCCACGAGCCGACGTACAAGCTCGTCAAGCGCTACCCGGTGGCGGCCAAGTACCTCACCCACGGCGTGCTGGCACTCGAATGCCTCTTCCCCCTGGCCTACCTCGCCGGCGGGCGACTGGCCCGCCCGGTCATCGCGAGCGCGGGCGCCTTCCACGTGGCGAACGGCTTCGTCATGGGCCTGGGCCGCTTCGTCACCGCCTTCACCTCCATGCACCCGATGGTCGCCTACACGTCGGCGCCCAAGTCCCATCCCGCCGTGGCCGGACGCGACGACCGGGCGCCGCTGGTCGCGGCCGCCCTCCTCGCCGGCGCCTCCGCCATCGGCGCGGCGGTCGCCGTACAGCGCAGGCTGCGCACCCGTGACGGCTGGCCGGGCTCCCGGCGGCTCACCACGCGCCACGGCAACCACCTCCAGTACGAGACCGGCGGCGGCAACGGATCCGCTCCGGTACTGGTCTTCGCGGCCGGGATGGCGTCGACCTCCGAGCACTTCGCCTGGATCACCGAGAAGATCGTCAAGGAGACGGGCTACGGGGTGCTCTCGTACGCCCGCGCCGGGTACGCCGGCAGCGACCGGGCCCGCACGGCCCCGTACGACCTCGCCGAGTCCGCCGACGACCTCGCCGACCTGGTCGAGGGCGTGGTGCCCGCGCACCGCAAGGTGGTCCTCGTCGGGCACTCGCTCGGCGGCGAGATCGCCCGCCGCGCCGCCGGCCGGCTCGGCGACCGCCTGCAGGGCATCGTCTACCTGGACTCCTCGCACCCCGACGAACTCAACCGGTCCGAGGCGCAGCGCGAATCGGGCAGCCGGCTCGGCCAGTCGCTCTCGCTGATCGTCTGGTCGCTGCGGCTGGGCATGGGCATCTTCATGGCGCACCCCGAGTGGATCGCCTCCCTTCCCCTCACCTACCGCAAGCGCGTGTTCGCCCAATACACGGACGCCCGGATGTGGGTGGCGGCCAAACGCGAATGGGACGCGGTCGAGGCCGACTTCGGCGCCTTCACGGGTCCGCTCGCGCCGGTGGCCGGCGACGCCCTGGTGATCTCCGCGCAGCGCAGTGTCGATCAGTCGCCCGAACAGCTGGAGATGCACGGCGAGATCGCCGACGCGCACCGCGCGGCGGGACGGCGGGTCGAGAGCTGGGTGGTCCCGGGCTCGGACCACGACTCGCTCCTCACGGACAGCCGGTACGCCCTCCGGGTCGCCGACCGGATCATCGAATTCGCCGCCGGCTCCCCCGTGGAAACGGAACCCGAGACCGGCTCGGACGCGCAGGCGGGCTCGGACCCGCAGACCGACTCGGACGCGCAGACCGGATCCATGGACGAATCCACCGCAGGAGCCGCCGCATGACCGCCCGAACCCTGGCCGCCCGCACACCCGGCGCCCGGGAACTGGCCGCCTCGCTGTTCACCGGCCCCGGTGCGGCGGCCCGGCTGGCCGGAGCGGCTCTCCTGGTCGCGACCGTCGCCGCCCAGCACCCCAATCCGGTGTTCAACCGGCTGCAGATCAAAGACACTTTCTCGCTGCTGCCGAACTGGCGGTTCTTCGCCCCTTCTCCGGCGATGCACGACTACCACTTCCTCTACCGCACCCTGAACGCCTCGGACGAGACGTCTCCCTGGCAGACGGTCGACGTCATCGCGGGCCGAAAGCTGCGGCAGGTCGCCTGGTTCCCCGGACGGCGTCCGGAAAAGGCCATCTTCGATGTGTGCAGCGAAATCCTGCAGTTGATGGACAAGGGATTCAACAACGGCGTCCAGTCGCCGCCGTACCGCCTGATGGCCGCGCACCTGCGGAGCCTCATCAGCGCCGAAGGACCCGCGGACGTCAAGGGATTCCAGTTCGCGCTGGCCCGGGACACGGGGTTTGACGCGACCGAAGAGCCGAGCATGATCTTCATGTCGCCCTATACACCCATGCAGACGGAGGCAGCACCGTGAGCGGGACCTCGGCCATCATTTTCGGAATCGCCATCATCATCGCACTCCTCATCCTGTTCGCCACGACCAGGAACAAGGACAAGGACGGACAATGACCGCGGTCGAAGACATCGGATACGGCGCCCAGTTCGACGGCTGGTACGACCGGATCTTCCCCAAGGACGCGCACGCGGAAGCCACCGCCCGAGCCCTCGCCGCCCTGCACCCGGATACCGCCGCGGGCACCCTCGAATTCGGGGTCGGCACCGGCCGGATCGCCGTTCCGCTCTCCCGCGAGACCGGCCCCGTCGTCGGGGTGGACTCCTCCGCCCCGATGCTGGCGGGACTCGCGGCCGAAGCCGCGGCGCAGGGCGCACCGGTCACCGGGGTGCACGCGGACGTCCGCACGTACGCCGAGGACCGGACGTACGGACTCGTCTACTGCATCTGCAGCGTCCTCGGCCTGATCACCGACCCGGACGACCAGCGCCGTACGGTCCGGCGGGCCGCCGCCCTGCTGGCCCCCGGCGGGCGGCTGGTGGTGGAGACCCACAACCGGCCTGCCGTCCACGCCCTGCACGAGGGGCGGGCGCAGGCCACCTTCTTCACCCCCTACCCGGACCCGGGCACCGGCCTGCAGAGCCACGCCGTGCTGCTGGGGCCCGACCTGTGGCAGTGCCACCAGATCTGGTTCGAGGCCGACGGCTCCACCCGGGTCGGCTCCGAGGTCGTACGCCTGCTCACCCCCGACGAGGTGGACGCGTACGCCGAGGACGCCGGGCTCACCCCCACCGCCCGCTGGTCCGACTGGAACGCCACCCCCTACGACCCGCGCTCGCCGCTGTTCGTCACCGTGTACGAGCGGGGCGCCGACGCATGAACGTCTGGCAGATCGCCAAACGGCACCGCGCCCTCCTCGCCACCGGAATCGGCCTCGGACTGCTCGGCTCGGCCGCCTCGCTGAGCCAGCCCCTGCTGCTCGGCGAGCTCATCGACGCGGTGTCCCTCGACAAGTCGCCGGTCTGGCCGATCGCCGCCCTCGGCGGACTGTTCTGCGCCGACGCACTGCTCGCCGCCTTCCACGCCTACGCCATCGGCAGGGCCGGCGAGAACATCGTGTTCGACATCCGCCGCAGCCTGGTCGGCCGACTGCTGCGCGCCGACATGGGCGCGTACTCCCGGCTCGACCACGGCGACGTCTTCACCCGCACGGTCACCGACACCTCGATCGCCAGGGTCTCGCTGTCCGGTTCCCTGGCGCAGATCGTCACCTCCGCCTTCATGGTGGCGGGCGGGATCGGGATCATGGCCTGGATCGACTGGCGGATGCTGCTGGTCACGCTCGGCTGCCTCGGCGCGGCCACGGCGGTCTCGCTGCTGCTGGCCCGCCAGGTGCGCCGGGTGTCGCTGGTCAACCGGGAGGACACCAGCGCCTTTGGTTCCGGTGTGCAGCGGGTGATGGGCGCCATGGCCACGGTGAAGGCCTCGCGCGCCGAGGATCGGGAGGCCGAGCGGATCGGCTCGCTCGCCGACCGGGCCCGCCGGTCGGGCATCCGGGTGCAGGCCCTGTCGGCGATGTTCACGCCGGCGATGAACGTCGGTACGCAGCTCTCGCTCGCCGCCGTCATCGGGTGGGGCATGACGCGGGTGGCCACCGGCACGATGGACCTCGCCGATCTGACCGCCTTCGTGATGTACCTCTTCTACCTGGTCGCGCCGCTGGTGATGCTGTTCCTGTCGATCGGGGAGTTCCAGCAGGGCCGTGCGGCCATCGACCGGGTCACCGAGCTCGGCGCCTTGGAGCAGGAGGAGCCGGCCGCTCCCGCCCCGGCCGTGCTCGCGGAGGGAACCGCCGTCGAGTTCGACCGGGTCGTCTTCGGCTACGGCGGCGGCTCCGGCATTGGCAGCGACAGCGGCTCCGGCGAACCGGCCCTGAAGGGCGCCTCGTTCACCGTGCCCGAGCGCGGGCTCACGGCAGTCGTCGGCCCTTCCGGGGCGGGCAAGACCACCCTGTTCCAGCTCGTCGAAAGGTTCCACCGGCCGGACTCCGGATCCATCCGGATCGGCGGGAAGGACATCGCCGAGATGCCGCTCGACCAGCTCAGGACCCTGGTCGGATACGTGGACCAGGACAGCGCGCTGATGCGCGGCACCATCCGCGAGAACCTCACGTACGCCCGGCCCGACGCCGACGAAGCCGCCGTCGAACGGGCGGTCCGCCTCGCCTCCCTGACCGAGGTGATCGCCGGACTGCCCCAAGGGCTGGACACCCCGCTCGGCGAGCGCGGGGCGGGCCTGTCCGGCGGCCAGCGCCAGCGGCTCGTCATCGCCCGGACCCTGCTCCAGGACCCCAAGGTGGTGCTGCTGGACGAGGCCACCGCACACCTGGACGGCGATACCGAGGCCGAGCTGCGCGAGACCATCACCGAGATCGCCCGGCACTGCGCGGTGATCGCCATAGCGCACCGCATCTCCACCGTCCGGGACGCCGACCGGATCGTGGTCCTGGAGAGCGGGCGGGTACGGGCCACCGGCACGCACGCGCGACTGCTGGCCGACGACGAGCTCTACCGGCGGATCGCCGAGCGGCAGCTGGTCACGGAAGGCGCGGGCCGGTGAGCCACTCCGACCACACCACCGGGCGGAACACCGGGCGGGATGCCGATGTGGCGATCGTGGGCACCGGGCCGAACGGGCTCGCCGCGGGCGTCACCCTGGCCCGCGCCGGACTTCGCGTGGTGCTCTACGAGGCCTCCCCGACCATCGGGGGCGGACTGCGCACCGAGTCCCTGTTCGACCCGGAGGTGTTCCACGACATCTGCGCGGCGGTCCACCCGATGGCGGCGGCCTCGCGGTTCTTCCGGGAGTTCGACCTCGCCGCGCGCGGCGTGGAACTGCTGCACCCGGAGATCTCGTACGCCCACCCGCTGGACGACGGCCGGGCCGCCCTCGCCCACCGCGACCTGGACGAGACCTGCGCCGGACTCGGACCGGACGGGGCGCGCTGGCGCCGGCTGATGCGGCCGCTGCTGGAGCGCAGCGAGGGCGTGGTCGACCTGATCCTGTCCGGTCAGCGGAGCATCCCCCGCGACCCGGCCGCGGCCGCGCTGCTGGCCGTACGGACACTGGAGCACGGCACCCGCTTCGGAGCCGCGGGATTCCGCGGGGCCGAAGCGCCGGCCCTGCTCACCGGGGTCACCGCCCATGCGCTGGGCAAGCTGCCCAGCATCGCCTCCGGCGCCGTCACCGCTTTGCTCGGGCACCTCGCGCACGGCTCCGGCTGGCCCCTGCCCCGCGGCGGAAGCGCCCGGATCGCCGAGGCGATGGCGGCGGACATCACCGCGCACGGGGGCGTCATCCACACCGGGCGGCGGATCAGCCGGCTGGCCGAACTCGGGCGTCCCCGTGCGGTGTTGCTCGACACCAGCGTCAAGGGGCTGCTGGAGCTGGCGGGTGACCGGCTGCCGTCCGGGTACACCCGGGCGCTGCGGCGCTTCCGGTACGGCCCCGGCGCCGCCAAGGTGGACTTCCTGGTCTCCGAGCCGATCCCCTGGGCTCACCCGGAGGTCGGCCGGGCGGGGACCGTGCACCTCGGCGGCACCCACGCCGAGATGGTCCACCAGGAGACCCTGACCGCGCGCGGGGTGCGAACGGACGAGCCCTTCGTCCTGCTGGTGGACCCGGCCGTCACCGACCCGAGCCGGGCACGACCGGGCCGGCGCCCGGTGTGGGCCTACGCCCACGTGCCCAACGGCGACCGGACGAACCCGGTGGGGCTGGTCCGCTCGCGGATCGAGAAGTACGCGCCGGGGTTCGGGGACACGGTGCTGGCCGCGCGCGGGATCTCGGCCGCGGACCTGGAGACGTACAACCCCAACTACGTGGGCGGTGACATCGGTTCGGGCGCGATGACGCTCACCCAGTCACTGCTCCGGCCGACCCCGCGCTTCGACCCGTACCGCACTCCGCTGCCCGGCGTCTACCTGTGCTCGGCGGCGACCCCACCCGGGCCGAGTGTGCACGGCATGTCCGGCCATCTGGCCGCGCGCTCCGCGCTGCGCCGGGAGTTCGGCATCCGCACGGCACCTTCGCTGGCCCCCTGAGCCACCGGTCACGCTTCCTTGCCCCCTCTCCCCGATCCCTCCTCTCCCCCATCCCATTCGCTGTCCGTTGCATCCCGAAAGGACCGTATCCGCATCATGTTCTCGCGCACCCTGAAGTCCTCCGTCATGGCCGTCGCCGCGGCCGCCACCGTCCTGGTCGGCGCCACCACCTCCGCCGCCGCCGGCGGCGTCCCCTGGAAGGTGGACCACGGCACGGCCACCGCCGAGGGGACCCGTTGGCTCGAAAAGGGCGAAGGCGTCCTCTACAGCAACCTGGTCATCAAGGGGGAACTGAAGAACACCGGAAGCGACTGCTATTCGGTGTGGTTCCAGTTCAACTACGACATGGCGCCCGGCCCGGGCCGCAAGCACGCCACCCAGTGCGGCCCCGGCACGGTGGAGGTCAACTTCACGACCATGTACCGGCCCCTCACGACGGGTTCGGTCTACATCTGCAAGGACGAGCCGGGCAAGGGCTGCGGCCAGTCGAGGACGATCACCAGCTGGCCCATCCAGAAGCCGGCCGGCTAACCGCGCACGGCCTCGACGAAGGCCCGGATCAGCTCCGGGGACTTCACCCCGCGCTCCCGCTCCACCCCGCTGGACACGTCCACGCCCCACGCACCGGTGACCTCGATCGCCTCCCGCACGTTCGCGGGGGTCAGGCCGCCGGCCAGCAGCCACCGCCCCTCGGGCGCGGTGAAGTCCCCCGACCCCCAGTTCCAGGGCTTCCCGGAGCCGGGGTCGGGGGCGTCGAGCAGCAGCAGGTCCTCGCCGTACTCACCGCACCGCTTCACGTGCTCGGCGGTGGCGCGCAGCAGGGTGCGGCCCTCGGCGCGCAGCGCCGCGAAGTCCTCGGGTCCCTCCTCGCCGTGCAGCTGCACGCCCCGCACGCCACTCTCCTCGGTGAAGCGGCGCACGTCCTCGACCGACTGCCGGCGGAACACCCCGACGGTCAGCACCCCGTCCGGCACCAGAGCGGCGAGCGCGCGCGCCGTGGCCGCGTCGACCGTACGAGGACTCCCGGGCGCGAAGACGAAGCCCACGGCATCGGCCCCGGCCGCCACGGCCACCTCGACGTCCTGGGCGGTCCGCAGCCCGCAGATCTTGATGAACACGTCGCTCACGTCAGTCATGCCAGAAGTCAACCATCCGAGCCCTCCCCGGCGGGTACGTCCCCCGGAGGGGGCAGTGATGGAAGACCGGGTCAGGCAGGGGCGTCAACGGCCAGTCCCGCTTCGCGGGCGGCGTCCAAGCGCTTCGATGCCGTGTCCACCCTGCCCCTGCTGCGCGGCCGTCCGAAACGCCCGAGGGCGGCACCCCCAGTGGGGGTGCCGCCCTCGGAACGTGGAGCGAACAGCCGATCAACCAAGGCCGGAGGCCTGCGGTCGATCAGAAGTCCATGTCGCCGCCCGGCATGCCGCCGCCGGCAGCGGCGCCGGCCTTCTCGGGCTTGTCGGCGATGACGGCCTCGGTGGTGAGGAAGAGGGCCGCGATGGACGCCGCGTTCTGCAGGGCAGAGCGGGTGACCTTCGCCGGGTCGATGATGCCCTCGGCGATCATGTCGACGTACTCGCCGGTCGCGGCGTTCAGGCCGTGACCGATCGGAAGGTTGCGCACCTTCTCGACGACGACGCCGCCCTCGAGACCACCGTTGACGGCGATCTGCTTCAGCGGGGCCTCCAGCGCGAGCTTCACGGCGTTGGCGCCGGTCGCCTCGTCACCCTCGAGCTCCAGCTTCTCGAAGACCGCGGAAGCCTGCAGCAGGGCCACGCCGCCACCGGCGACGATGCCCTCTTCGACGGCCGCCTTCGCGTTGCGAACGGCGTCCTCGATGCGGTGCTTGCGCTCCTTGAGCTCGACCTCGGTCGCGGCGCCGGCCTTGATGACGGCCACGCCGCCGGCCAGCTTCGCGAGGCGCTCCTGGAGCTTCTCGCGGTCGTAGTCCGAGTCGGAGTTCTCGATCTCGGCGCGGATCTGGTTCACGCGACCGGCAACCTGGTCGCTGTCACCGGAGCCGTCGACGATGGTGGTCTCGTCCTTGGTGATGACGACCTTGCGGGCGCGGCCCAGCAGGTCCAGGCCCGCGTTCTCGAGCTTGAGGCCGACCTCCTCGGAGATGACCGTGCCGCCCGTGAGGATGGCGATGTCACCGAGCATGGCCTTGCGGCGGTCGCCGAAGCCCGGGGCCTTGACGGCGACGGACTTGAAGGTGCCACGGATCTTGTTGACGACCAGGGTCGACAGGGCCTCGCCCTCGACGTCCTCGGCGATGATCAGCAGCGGCTTGCCGGACTGCATGACCTTCTCCAGGAGCGGCAGCAGGTCCTTGACCGAGCCGATCTTGGAGTTGACGATCAGGATGTACGGGTCGTCGAGGGACGACTCCATGCGCTCCATGTCGGTGGCGAAGTACGCCGAGATGTAGCCCTTGTCGAAGCGCATGCCCTCGGTGAGCTCAAGCTCGAGACCGAAGGTCTGCGACTCCTCGACGGTGATGACGCCTTCCTTGCCGACCTTGTCCATGGCCTCGGCGATGAGCTCGCCGATCTGGGTGTCGGCGGCGGAGATGGAGGCCGTCGAAGCGATCTGCTCCTTGGTCTCGACATCCTTGGCCTGGGCGAGCAGGGCGGCGGAGACGGCCTCGACGGCCTTCTCGATACCACGCTTGAGGGCCATCGGGTTGGCACCGGCGGCCACGTTGCGCAGGCCCTCGCGGACGAGCGCCTGGGCGAGCACGGTGGCGGTGGTCGTACCGTCGCCGGCGACGTCGTCCGTCTTCTTGGCGACTTCCTTGACCAGCTCGGCGCCGATCTTCTCGTACGGGTCCTCGAGCTCGATCTCCTTGGCGATGGAGACACCATCGTTGGTGATCGTGGGGGCGCCCCACTTCTTCTCAAGGACGACGTTGCGACCCTTGGGGCCAAGGGTGACCTTGACGGCGTCGGCGAGCTGGTTCATCCCACGCTCGAGGCCGCGGCGGGCCTCCTCGTCGAACGCAATGATCTTGGCCATCTGAAGTGGTCCTCCCGGACAGCGGTGGATTGCTCCTGGACCGCGCCCGCGCCCGCGACGGACGGCCTGCGTGCCCGGCGGTTCCTTCCCGCCGGACCCTGCGGGCCTCACCGACCCGGTCCTCGTTCAGTAGCACTCTCAACCCGAGAGTGCTAACGCCAATGATTAGCACTCGACCCCCACGAGTGCAAGCGGCTTGGGGCAACACCCATGCGGATGCCCGGGAACGCACGAGGGGCCCGCATCCCGTGTCCGGGATGTGGGCCCCTCGTATGTATGCGCGTACGCGGGTGCGCGCGTACGTGTCGCGTAGCGTCCGGTCGGTGGTCGATCGCTCCGGGACTCAGCCGAGTGCGAGCTTGACCATGTCCGCCTGCGGACCCTTCTGGCCCTGCGAGATCTCGAACTCGACCCGCTGACCCTCTTCAAGGGTGCGGTACCCGTCCATCTGGATGGCGCTGTAGTGGACGAACACATCCGCACCACCGTCGACCGCGATGAAGCCGTAGCCCTTCTCCGCGTTGAACCACTTGACGGTGCCCTGAGCCATGCCTAACTCCCCTATTACTGGCCCTTGCGCAGGAACGCACTTCGCGCTCCCGGGTCAGAACTTGCGCCGGAACGCGTCGACCGAGGCTGAATGTATCCGCGCCTGTGCTGTCTGCAACAGGTCAATCCGACGAGAATTCTGGACAGCCAGATACATTGAAATGAAGTGAAAATTTGGCATATTCCAGGGCAAGTCGGGCCTGACATGTCTCGCCAAAGCCCCATACCGCACTTGCACATTGACCCGATGTCGACCCTCACGCGACCCGTTCATATGCGGCGGGCAAGAACAGCGGAGGGGACTTCCCCAACTCTACCGCGCCCAATCAAGCAGAATTGCCCCCTCCGCTTTTAGCGGAGGGGGCAATTCTGTTTACGTGAGGCGTTCCGCGGTGTCGCGGAGGGGTCAGCAGCCGCCGGCGACGGCGGGGATGATCGAGACGCCCGCGCCGTCCGGCGTCACCGCGTCCAGGCCGCCCTCGAAGCGCACGTCGTCGTCGTTCACGTACACGTTCACGAAGCGACGGAGCTTGCCCTGGTCGTCCAGGACGCGCGCGGCGATGCCGGGGTGGTTCTGCTCCAGCGACTGGATGACCTCGGCCAGGGTCGCGCCCTCGGCCTTCACCTCGGCGGCGCCGCCGGTGTAGGTGCGCAGGATGGTGGGGATGCGGACGTTGACGCTCATGGCGCTACTGCCTTTCCGGGTGCAGGGGGGTGATGGTCAGGCCAGGCCGGCGGCGCGGAACGCGTCCAGGCTCGGGCGGATGGTGGCGGTCTGGCCGCTGTCCGCGGCCACCGCCTCCAGGGTCTTGAGGCCGTCACCGGTGTTGAGGATCACGGTGGTCAGCGTCGGGTCGAGCTGCCCGTTCTCGATGAGCTTCTTCGTGACGCCGACGGTCACGCCGCCCGCGGTCTCGGCGAAGATGCCCTCGGTCTGCGCGAGGATCTTGATGGCCTCGACGACCTGCTCGTCGTTGACGTCCTCGACGAAACCGCCGGTGCGGCGGGCGATGTCGAGCACGTACGGGCCGTCCGCCGGGTTGCCGATCGCCAGGGACTTGGCGATGGTGTTCGGCTTCTGCGGGCGGACCACGTCGTGGCCGGCCTTGAAGGCGGTGGACACCGGGGAACAGCCCTCGGCCTGGGCGCCGAAGATCTTGTACGGCTTGTCCTCGACGAGGCCGAGCTTGACCAGCTCCTGCAGACCCTTGTCGATCTTCGTCAGCTGGGAGCCGGACGCGATCGGGATGACGATCTGGTCGGGCAGCTGCCAGCCGAGCTGCTCGCAGATCTCGTACGCCAGGGTCTTGGAGCCCTCGCCGTAGTACGGGCGCAGGTTGACGTTGACGAAGCCCCAGCCCTCGCCCAGCGGGTCGCCGATGAGCTCGGAGCAGAAGCGGTTGACGTCGTCGTAGTTGCCCTCGATGCCGACCAGGTCGCCACCGTAGACACCGGCCATGACGACCTTGCCCTGCTCCAGGTCGTGCGGGATGAACACGCAGGACCGGAAACCGGCGCGGGCGGCCGCGGCGCCGACGGCGCCGGCCAGGTTGCCGGTGGAGGAGCAGGAGAGGGTGGTGAAGCCGAACGCGCGGGCGGCCTCGACGGCGATGGCCACGACGCGGTCCTTGAAGGAGTGCGTCGGGTTGCCGGAGTCGTCCTTGACGTAGAGCTTGCCGGTGACGCCGAGCTCCTTGGCCAGGTTGGCCGCGTCCACGAGCTTGGTGAAGCCGGGGTTCAGGCTGGGCTTGCCGGCCACGTCCGCGGGGACGGGCAGCAGCGGCGCGTAGCGCCAGATGTTGTTGGGGCCGGCCTCGATCGCTGCGCGCAGGGCTTCGGGGTCACCGGTGGGGAGGTCGTAGGCGACTTCCAGCGGTCCGAAACACTCGACGCACGCGAAGATGGGGCCGAGCTCGAAGCGGGTACCGCACTCGCGGCACGAGAGGCCGGTGGCAGGTCCGAGGTCGACAGAATCAAGGTTGGCAGAGGTGGCGACAGTCTGTGCAGCCATGATGGCGAGGCCCTTTCTCCTCATCTTCCCCATGGCGCACTTCGCCATGAGACGGAATTGGCACCTTCCCTAGCCGGGGACCTCGCGGGGGTGCGTCGCCAAGACGCATCGCGAGAACCGACTGGAGGGTTGCCGGGGCTTCAACGGGCCGTGTCCCTCTGCCCCTCTGGATGAGCGGTATGGCACCGGCACACGCGCTCTGTGGCGCGCCGGTGCGTTTGTACGCGGGGACCCCCGGCATGCGGTGGTCCTGCGCGTTGTTCAAGACTGTAACCGAAGGCTTGGGCAGCTGAGACTGCTGTCCGAACCGCGAGATGGATCACATATCGCACCATAACGCCGATACGCAGGGAGTGCTGAGGGTGCTGGAAGAGGTGGAGCGCTGGCTGGCAGACCGCTCCTGGTCAGCCGCCGACCGACCGCTCGACCAGCTGCTCGACCGGAAACGGGCGGCAGGGACCACGGTCAGCGTGGTGCTGCCCGCGCTCGACGAGGAGCCGACGGTCGGGGCGATCGTCGAGGTGATCAGGCGCGACCTGATCGAGGGGCTGCCGGTCCCGCTGGTCGACGAGCTGGTGGTAATCGACTCGGGCTCCAGTGACCGGACGGCCGAGGTCGCGGCGAAGGCCGGCGCCCGGGTGGTGCACCGCGACGAGGTGCTTCCGCGGATCCCGGCGCTGCCCGGCAAGGGCGAGGTGCTGTGGCGTTCGCTGCTGGCGACCACCGGGGACATCGTCTGCTTCGTCGACGCCGACCTGCGGGACTTCTCGGCCACCTTCGTGTCCGGGATCGTCGGCCCGCTGCTGACCGAGCCGGACGTGCAGTTCGTCAAGGCGATGTACGACCGCCCGCTCGGCGCGGAGGCCGGCACGCCCGCGCCCGCCAAGGCCCACGGGCAGGGCGGCCGGGTCACCGAGCTCGTCGCCCGCCCCCTCCTCAACCTGCACTGGCCGCAGCTCGCCGGCTTCGTGCAGCCGCTGGGCGGCGAGTACGCGGTGCGCCGCTCCCTGCTGGAGCGGCTGCCGTTCCCCGTCGGGTACGGCGTCGAGCTGGGCCTGCTGGTGGACGCGCTGCACACGGTCGGACTGGACGCCCTGGCCCAGGTGGACGTGGGCGTGCGCCTGCACCGCCACCAGGACGAGCAGGCGCTGGGCCGGATGGCCGCGGCGATCTACCGCACGGCCCTGGTGCGGCTCTCGCGCGGGCACCTTGTGCGGCCGGAGCTCACGCAGTTCGAGCGCGGGCCGGAGGGCTTCGTACCGCACACGTACGCGGTGGACACCGAGGAGCGGCCGCCGATGCTCGGCGTCAAGGAGTACGCGTTGCGTCGCGTGGCGTAGCCGCGAAACCCGCCCCGATCGGTCTAATTTCCCGCACGGGCGACGGGCCGGTGCGGGCGAGCGCGACGGCGTACGAGGGCGACCGGAACACCAAGGGCGACCAGTTCCGGGTGGGCGGCACGAACATCCCGAACCCGGCGGGCAGCCACGGACGGACGGGCAGCGCATGTGGCTGCTGGCCTCCGCCGCCGCGGCGCTGACGGTCATGGGCGCAGTGGTCTTCGTCTCGGTCCGCCGTACGCGCGGGCACTGACGTTTGGGGAGACGCGGACCGGGCTAGGTTCGCCGCATGGCTTCTCAGGTACTCGTCGCAGCGAACCGCGGTCCGCTCTCCTACGCCCTCGCCGCCGACGGCACGCTCAGTGCCCGGCGCGGCGGGGGCGGTCTCGTCTCCGGCCTCTCCGCGGCCCTCGCGGAGCAGCCGGAGGCGCTGTGGATCTGCGCGGCCCTGTCGGAGGCGGACCGGGAGGCGGTCCGGCGGGGGGTCTCGGAGCCTGGGGTCCGGATGCTGGACATCGATCCCACCATGTACGACGACGCGTACAACGGCATCGCGAACTCGGTGCTGTGGTTCACCCACCACCACCTGTACGAGATCCCGCGCGAGCCGGTCTTCGACGCCGAGTTCAGGCGGCGGTGGGCCTCGTACGTGGAGTACAACCGCGCCTTCGCGGAAGCCCTGGCCGAAGAGGCCGCGGAGGGCGCGTGCGTCCTGGTGCAGGACTACCACCTGGCGCTGGTCCCCGGGCAGCTGCGCGAGCTGCGCCCGGACCTGCGCATCGGGCACTTCACGCACACGCCGTGGGCGTCGTACGAATTCCTGCGCATGCTGCCGGACGACATCCGCTCGGAGCTGGTGTGGGGGATGCTCGGGGCGGACCGGCTGGGCTTCCACACGTGGGCGTGGGCGCACACCTTCATGGGCTGCACCCACCTGGACGACTCCCGGGGCATCGCGCAGCCGAAGATGCCGGCCGGGGTGGAGCCGAAGCAGTCCCGCTACATCCAGAAGTCCCCGTGGAGCCCGGTACGGCACAAGCGGACGGACGTGTCGGTCTACCCCCTGGGCGTGGACGCGGACGAGCTGCGGGCACTGGCCCACCGGCCGGAGGTCGACGACAAGCTGGCGCAGCTGCGCGCGGAGGTCGGCGACCTCAAGACCATCGTCCGGGTGGACCGCACCGAGCTGTCGAAGAACATCCTGCGGGGCCTGCTGGCCTACCGGGAGCTCCTCACCGTCCACCCCGAGTGGCGGGGGCGGGTGGTGCACCTGGCCTCCGCGTACCCGTCGCGGCAGGACCTGGAGGTGTACCGCGCGTACACGGCGTCGGTGGCGGAGCTGGCGGCCGACATCAACGCGGAGTTCGGCACGGCCGATTGGCAGCCGGTGCTGGTGTCGGTGAAGGACGACTTCGCGCGCTCGCTGGCGGCGTACCGGCTGGCGGACGTGGCGCTGGTGAATCCGGTGCGGGACGGGATGAACCTGGTCGCGAAGGAGATCCCGGTGGTGTCGGAGGCGGGGTGCGTGCTGGTGCTGTCTTCCGGTGCGGGGGCGTACCAGGAGCTGCGGGCGGATGCGCTGACGGTGAACCCGTACGACGTCACGGAGACGGCGGAGGCGTTGCACGCGGCCCTCTCCATGCCGGACGCGGAGCGCGCGGACCGCACGAAGCGCCTGGCCGCTGCCGCCACTGCGCTGCCGCCGGCCGCCTGGTTCGCCGCCCAACTGTCCGACCTCCGCGACTAGCCTGCGGCGCGGCTCGGCTCCCTGGGGCTCCGCCCCGTACCCCGCGCCTCAAACGCCGGAGGGGCTGGATTTGCCTGCTGCTGTCCGCCTGGCGCGGGGTCTGGGGCGGAGCCCCAGCAGCGGCGCCGCACCCTCGGGGTCCGGGGCGGAGTCCCGGGGAACGGTGGAAGGGCGGGTAGGGGACGGCTCCGCGCAGCGGGGCCGGCCCCTCAGCCGCGCAGCGCAGTGGCCAGGTCGGCCAGGAAGGCCGTGACCGCCCCCGGTCCGGGGAGGACCAGGTCCGCGCGGGAGGCCAGCTCCGGGACCTCCGCGGAGCCACTGGCCACCAGCAGCCCCGGCAGACCCTCCGCACGCCGCTTCTCCACCGCCGAGTACGCCGCCAGGTCCCCCAGGTCGTCCCCCGCGTACAGCACGGCCTCCGCGGACCGCTCCGTGAGGAACTCCGTCAGGGCGACGCCCTTGTCCATGCCCGGGGGCCGCAGTTCCAGGACCGCCCGCCCCGGCTCGACCATCAGCCCGTGCCGCGCCGCCAGCTCGGCCAGCGGCTCCCGCAGCGCCGCGAAGGCCGCCGCCGGGTTCTCCGCCCGCCGGGTGTGCACGGCCAGCGCCCGGCCCTTCTCCTCGATCCAGGTGCCCCGCCAGGCCCCGATGGAGTCGAGGAAGCCCGGCAGCTCGGCCCGTACCGCCGAAACCCCCGGGTGCTCGGCGGGGGCGTGGACGATCCCCGAGACGGCGTCCCACCGCTCGGCCCCGTAGTGGCCGAGGACGACGAGGTGCTCCAGCCCGGGGACCCCCGCGAAGCCCCCGTAGCGGACCGCGACCCCCGCCGGGCGGCCGGTGATGACGGCGACCGAGTCGACTTCGGGGGCGAGTGCGGAGAGGGCCGGGACGGCCCCGGGGTGGGCCCGGGCCTGGTCCGGGTCCGGGACGATGTCGGCGAGGGTGCCGTCGAAGTCGAGGGCGACCACGGAGCGGCGCGGTGCGCGGAGGAGGGCTTCGAGTCCCTCGCGTCCGGCTGCGGTGACGGGCATCGGCAGGTGGTGCGGATGGCTCCCCATACGGACGACCCTAACGGCCCAGCCGGGCGACGGCTACGGCGCGCGCATCCGTTACCGCCGGGCCCGCTGGGCTTCACGGATGCGCCGCAGCCGGTTCACCGTGCCCGGGGCGTGGGCGAGTGCGCGCGGGTCGTCCATGAGGGCGTTGAGCAGCTGGTAGTAGCGGACGGGGGTCATCCCCAGCCCTTCCCGTATGGCCCGCTCCTTGACCCCGGGCCCGGGCCAGGTGCGTGCCTCGTACGCGAGCACCGCGGCCTCGGTGGCCGTCAACTGCCCCTCGTCCGTCATACCGCCAGATTAACGCCGCCCACCGACACCCGCCGTCGGCACCGCCCTCGACGCCGTCCTCGGCCCCGCCCTCGGCCGCCCTCGGCGCCGGGGTCACTTCGCGTCGGCCGCCCTCGCCTCCGTGGCGATCTCCCCCAGCACCTTCGCCGGCTGCCCGCCCGGCTGCACGGTGGTGCCGATCTTCTGCTTGATGTCCTCGCTGACGCCCGCCCAGGACTTCTTGCCGACGGGGTACAGCTTGGCGTTCGGCAGTGCGGTCAGGAAGGTCTTCAGCTGCGCCGCGGAGCCCCCCGTGTCGGCCTCCATGGCCCGGTAGCCGCTCGTGGTGGCCGGCAGCAGGTCGTAGGTGCCGGTGAAGGCCGTCACGTTCTGCGGCTCGTACAGGTAGTCCAGGAACTTCCCGGATTCGTCGCGGTGCCCGTTCTTGAAGGCCATGACCCAGTCGGCGACGCCCATCGCCGAGGGGGCGGATCCGTCGGCCGTCGGCAGGGCGACCATGCCGAACTTCACGCCCTTGGCGGCGGCCTGCTTCAGCAGCGTCGGGTGACCGTTGAGCATGCCGACCTCGCCGCGCGTGAAGGCCTCGAAGGCGGCCTGCCGGTCGAGCTTGGCCGGTTCGACGGAGCCGGTGAGGCCCTGGCCGACCATCTTGTCGCGGAGGAACTCCAGGGTCTTGACGTTCTTCTCGGAGTCGATGGCGTAGCCCTCTTCGTTGTCGGTGTAGCCGCCACCGCCCGCGAGGGTCCACATCATCGTCTCGGCCTGCGCCTCCTCGCGGCCCAGTGGCACCGCGAAGGGGGTGGGGACGCCCGCGCCCTTGAGCTTCTTGGCCGCGGCCTCCAGGTCGGCCCAGCTCTTCGGCTGCCAGCCGGCCTTGGCGTCCTTCCCGATGACACCGGCGTCCGTCAGCAGCTTCTCGTTGTAGAAGAGCAGCCGGGTGCTGGCGACGAAGGGCAGCCCGTACTGGACGCGCTTGACCTTGCCCGCGTCCGCGAGGGGTTCGAGGAAGTCGGCCTCGGTCCGCACGGAGAGCAGTTCCTCGGCCGAGTACAGCTTTCCGGCGGCCGCGTAGTCGGCGTAGGCGCCGATCTGGGCGATGTCGGGGGCGTTGCCGGCCTTGACCATGGCGGCGACCTTGGCGTCGACCTCCGACCAGGAGTAGACGCTGACCTCGACGTTCACGCCCGGGTTGGCCTTCTCGAAGCCGTCGGCGAGGCCCTTCCAGTAGGCCGTCGAGGAGTTCTGCGGATTGTCCCCGTAGTCGGCCGCCACGACTCGGAGGGTCACCTCGTTGTCCTTGGCGAGTCCCTCGACGGCTCCGCAGCCGGTCAGCGTCACAGCGGTCAGGCAGAGCGCGGCGCCGGACGCGGCGAGGCTCGGATAGCGGCCCTTCACAGTTCTCGATCCACCCCTTGTCGTACGTACGATCCACGTAAGGTCTACACCACTTCGACGGCTCGTCCGCACCCGGCCCCCGACCTTGGTCCCGAATTTGTATGGCCACTCAACAATCCCCCTCACTGGACTAGACCTTTCCCCGCCGAGCACGCGAGACTGTCCCTGTGAAACCCGTGAAACACGTCATCGCCCTCGATGTGGGCGGCACCGGGATGAAGGCCGCCCTGGTAGCCGCCGACGGCACCCTGCTCCACGAGGCCCGCCGCGCCACCGGCCGCGAGCGGGGTCCCGAAGCCGTCGTCGAGACGATCCAGGACTTCGCCGCCGAGCTCCTCGACACCGGCAGGGAGCGCTTCGGCGAGCCCGCCTCGGCCGCCGGCGTCGCCGTGCCCGGCATCGTCGACGCCGAGAACGGGATCGCCGTCTACGCGGCGAACCTCGGCTGGCGCGACGTCCCCATGCGCGAGCTCCTCGGCAGTCGCCTCGGCGGGATCCCCGTCGCCCTCGGCCACGACGTCCGCACGGGCGGACTCGCCGAGGGCCGCATCGGCGCAGGCCGGGGCGCCGACCGCTTCCTCTTCGTACCGCTCGGCACCGGCATCGCCGGAGCCATCGGCATCGCCGGCCGCATCGAGGCCGGCGCCCACGGCTACGCGGGCGAGATCGGCCACATCGTGGTACGCCCCGGCGGCCCCGCCTGCGGCTGCGGCCAGCACGGCTGCCTGGAGACCCTCGCCTCCGCCTCCGCCGTCAGCCGCGCCTGGTCCGCCGCCTCCGGCGACCCCGAGGCCGACGCCGCCGACTGCGCCAAGGCCGTCGAGTCCGGCGACCCGCGCGCCCGGGAGGTCTGGCACGCCGCCGTCGGCGCCCTCGCCGACGGACTGGTCACCGCGATCACCCTGCTGGACCCGCGCACGCTGATCATCGGTGGCGGGCTCGCCGAGGCCGGGGAAACCTTGTTCACACCACTACGGACGGCCGTGGAGGAGCGCGTGACGTTCCAGCGGCTGCCCCACATCGTGCCGGCGGCCCTCGGGGACACCGCCGGATGCCTGGGCGCAGGGCTGCTCGCCTGGGACCTACTCGCCACGGAGGTACCTGCCTGATGTCCGGAAGCGCACACAGCACCGTTCTTTCCGGCGCCAGGGTGGTGCTGCCCACCGGGATCGTGGCGGGCGGCCGCGTCATCGTCGAGGGCGAGCGGATCGCCGGCAGCGCCCCCGAGGGCGCGCAGGTCGTCGACCTGTCGGGGCACTGGGTCGTCCCCGGCTTCGTGGACGTGCACAACCACGGCGGCGGCGGCGCCTCCTTCACCTCCGGCACCGCCGAGGAGGTCCTCAAGGGCGTACGGACCCACCGCGAGCACGGCACCACCACCCTGGTCGCCTCCACCGTCACCGGGGAACTGGACGAGCTGGCCCGGCGCGCGGGGCTGCTGGCCGAACTCACGCAGCAGGGCGAGATCGCGGGCATCCACTTCGAGGGGCCGTTCATCAACGCCTGCCGCAAGGGCGCGCACAAGGAGGAGCTGCTGCGCGACCCCGACCCGGCCGAGGTCCGCAAGCTGGTCGACGCCGCGCACGGCACCGCGCGCATGTTCACCCTCGCCACCGAACTGCCGGGCGGCCTGGACTCCGTACGGCTGCTGGCCGAGCACGGGGTCATCGCCGCGATCGGCCACACGGACTCCACGTACGAGCAGACCCGCCAGGCCATCGACGCGGGCGCGACCGTCGCCACGCACCTGTACAACGCGATGCCCGGCATGGAGCACCGCGCCCCGGGCCCGATCGCCGCGCTGCTGGAGGACGAGCGGGTCACCATCGAGCTGATCAACGACGGCGTGCACCTGCACCCGGCCATGCTGGAGCTGGCCTTCCACCACGCGGGCGCGCACCGGGTGGCGCTGATCACCGACGCGATGGACGCGGCCGGCTTCGGCGACGGGACCTACCACCTGGGTCCGCTGGAGGTCGAGGTCAAGGAGGGCGTGGCCCGGCTCGTCGAGGGCGGCTCCATCGCCGGCTCGACGCTGACCCTGGACACCGCGTTCAAGCGCTCGGTCACCCTCGACAAGCTGCCGGTGGAGTCCGTGGTGCAGGCGATCTCCGCCAACCCGGCCAAGCTGATCGGCCTGTACGACGAGATCGGCTCGCTGGAGCCCGGCAAGTACGCGGACCTCGTCGTCCTGGACGCCGCCTTCGACGTCAAGGGCGTCATGCGGCGCGGCGAATGGATCGTCAGCCCCACTGCCTGAGCGGTGTCCTGACGGCCAAGCGGCTGTACGGAGGAAGGCGGTCGGCCCCGAGAGCTGGGCCGACCGCCTTCCTTTTGGCATGATCCCGGCAGCAACAGACCCGGGGGTGCCCAATGATCCTGACCGTGACGCTCAACACCGCGCTCGATGTCACGTACCGCGTGCCACGGCTGCTCCCGCACGCCTCGCACCGGGTCACGTCCACCACCGAACGCCCCGGCGGCAAGGGGATCAACGTGGCCAGGGTGCTGGCCGCGCTCGGCCACGAGGTGACGGCCACGGGCTTCGCGGGCGGCCCGGTGGGCGCCGTCGTACGGGAGCTGCTGGCGGCCGCGGCCCCCGGGGTGACCGACGCCCTCGTACCCTGCGCGCAGACCACCCGGCGCACCCTGGCCGTGGTCGACGAGGCCTCCGGGGACACGACCCAGTTCAACGAGCCCGGCCCGCTGGTCACCCCGGCGGAGTGGTCGCTGTTCCTGTCCCGGTACCAGGACCTGCTGGCCGGCGCCGAGGCGGTCGCCCTGTGCGGGAGCCTCCCGCCGGGCGTGCCGGTGGGCGCGTACGCGGTGCTCGTGCGCCAGGCCCGCGCGGCCGGGGTGCCGGTGCTGCTGGACACCAGCGGGGAGGCCCTGCGCCGCGGGGTCGCCGCCCGCCCGGAGATCATCAAGCCGAACGCCGCCGAGCTGGCGGAGCTCACCGGCTCCCGCGACCCGCTGCCCGCCACCCACGACGCCCGCCGGCGGGGCGCGCACGCGGTGGTCACCTCGCTGGGCCCGGACGGCCTGCTGGCGGCGACGGCCGGGGGCAGCTGGCAGGCGTCCCCGCCGCGGCCGCTCTCGGGCAACCCCACCGGAGCGGGCGACTCCGCGGTCGCGGGGCTGCTGTCCGCCCTGGTGGAGGGCCTGGACTGGCCGGAGCGCCTGACCCGCGCGGTCGCCCTGTCGGCGGCCACGGTCCTCGCGCCGGTGGCGGGAGAGTTCGACCCCCGCACCTACGAGGAGGTACGGGGGTCGGTGAAGGTCACACGGGCCGACTAGGTCCCGTCAGCCGGCGCTCTTCTCCAGCCACAGCTGGTCGAGGACGACCTCGCACTGGTTGGTGGCCTCGCACGAGATCTTGACCGTGTTCGAGCCCTGCTTGAGCTTCACGATCGAGTACGTGTGGGTCCAGCCCTTGGCCCAGTCGCCCTCGGCGGCCTTGGAGAAGTTCTTCATGTTGATCGGCCGTTCCTGCACCTCGCCGTTGACCGTCAGCGTGGTGTTGCCGTCCTTGCCCGGGACGCCGTAGGTGATCTTCAGCTTGTACGAGCCCGCCTTGGGCACGTCGAGCGTCCACGTCGCCGCGGCGCCGACCGCGTTCAGACCGCCCACGTACTGGCCGCTGCTGCTCTTCGAACCCGGCACGGAGTTCTCCGGCCTCGCGCCACCGCTCAGCACCATGCCGGCGCCGGCCGCCTCGCCCTTCGGCAGCGGGGCCTCCACCGGCGGCTCGGAACTCGGGGGCGGGGACGACGGGTTCTGCGAGGCGGTCGGCTGCTGGTTGCCGGTCGCGTTGTCCTTGCCCTTGTCGTCGTCCTTGCCGAAGACCACGGCCGCGCCGATGCCGATCGCCACCGCGACGACCACCGCGACCGCCGCGATCAGCATGCCCTTGCGGCTGGAGCCGCCACCGTGGCCGCCGTGGCCGCCGGAGTGCGAGATCGTCTGGGTCTGGTGCTGCGGGGGCTGCTGCTGCGGCGGAACGCCGTAGCCGCCCGCCTGGAGCGCCTCCGGGGCCTGGTACTGGGCGGTCTGGGCCTGGTAGGGCGGCTGCTGCGTGGGCACCTGTCCGCGCTGGCCACCGCCGTTCCTGCGCTCGCCGACCGTCCGCACCTGGTGGTGGGAGGTACGGGGAACACCTGGCTGCGCGCCGGAATGACCGCCTGCCGCGGGTCCGGGGTAGCCGTATCCGCCGCCCTGACCGGGCGGGGTGGCACCGGCGGCCTGGCCGTCCTCGTAGAGGTAGCCGAACGGATCGTCGTCCTCGGGCTTGTTCGCCCCACCGTGCGGTCCGTTGTTCGCGGGCGTCGTCATCGCAGGTCACTCCTTTCGACCCCCGGGAGCCTACCCCGAACAGGTGCGCATACGGGCGACAGATCGCCTCAGCCGGCCCTGCGATGCGCCTTGGACCGCGACCTTTTCTCGATGTACATCCGCTGGTCGGCGGAGCGCAGCACCTCGTCCGCGGACATGCCGCAGCTGGCCCAGCCGATGCCGAAACTGGCCCCGACACGGACCGCGCGGCCGTCCACGCGGATCGGCGGGATGATCGCGTTGCGCAGCCGGACCGCGAGGTCGGCGGCGTCCGCCGCGCCCAGTCCGTCCGCGAGGACGACGAATTCGTCACCACCCAGCCGAGCGACGGTGTCACCGTCCCTGACGCCCGTCGTGAGCCGCCGCGCCACCTCGATCAGGACCGCGTCGCCCGTGTGGTGCCCGAACCGGTCGTTGATCGACTTGAAGCCGTCGAGGTCGCAGAAGAGCACCGCGAGCCCCTTGGTCCCGTCGTCGATGTCCGTCGCGGGCGCCACCGTGTGCACGTGGTGGTCGTACGGGCCGTCCGGCGCGACCAGGGCCCCGGGGAACTCGAAGGGGTCGGCCGCGGCGAGGCCGTCGGATCCGTCGGGCCGGAAGTCCGGCCGGAAGTCGGGTTGAAAGCCGTGCTCACCCGCACCACCCGCCTCGCCGTGCACCGCGTGCCCCTCGTAGGCGGCGTCCAGGGCCTCGACCGCGGTGGCCCGTACGGACTGTGGCCGGCGACACAGCCGCGCGCCGAGCCGGGAGCGCAGCTCGGCGCTGTTGGGCAGGCCGGTCAGGGAGTCGTGGCTGGCGCGGTGGGCGAGCTGGAGCTCGTGCCGCTTGCGCTCCTCGATGTCCTCGACGTGGGTGAGCAGGAAGCGGGGCCCGTCGGCGGCGTCGGCCACGACGGAATTGCGGAGCGAGACCCATACGTACGTGCCGTCGCGCCGCCCGAGCCGCAGCTCAGCGCGGCCGCCCTCGGCGGAGGTGCGCAGCAGGGTGCCGATGTCCTCGGGGTGGACCAGGTCGGAGAAGGAGTACCGGCGCAGTACGGACGCGGGCCGGCCGAGCAGCCGGCACAGTGCGTCGTTGGTGCGCAGCAGCCGGCCGTGCTGGTCGCCGCCCATCTCGGCGATGGCCATGCCGCTGGGCGCGTACTCGAAGGCCTGGCGGAACGACTCTTCACTGGCCCGCAGGGCCTGCTGTTCGCGCTCCAGCCGGACCAGGGCGCGCTGCATGTTCGCGCGGAGCCGGGCGTTGCTGATCGCGATCGCGGCCTGGAAGGCGTACATCTGGAGCGCCTCGCGGCCCCAGGCTCCGGGCCGGCGGCCGTTGCGGGGCCGGTCCACCGAGATGACACCGAGGAGTTCCCCGCCGGACGCGTGCATCGGCGCGTACAGCCGGTCCTCGGGGTGCCATTCGTCTTCGAAACGCGGTTCGGGGCCCTCCGTGTGCCACTGGGGGACGTCGTCCTCCATGAGGACCCAGCCCTCGGTGTGCGGGATGAAGCGGAGGCCGTCCCAGTTCTCGCCCATCGTCAGCCGGCGTTCCCAGGAGGCGCGGGATCCTACGCGGCCGGTGATGAGGGCTTCGGCGGAGGGGTCGCCGGCGAAGGCGGCGACGACGAGGTCACCGTCAGGACGTACGAGGTTGACACAGGCGAGTTCGTAGCCGAGGCCCACGACGATGCCGTCCACGACGGTCTGCAGAGTGTCCGCCAGGCTCCTGGCCGTATTGAGCTCGGCCACCACCCGGTGCAGCTGCCGCAGGGTCGCAAGACGGACGTACGGCTCCGACTCGGTCTCCATTGCTCGCTCTCCCCGAGACCTCGACAGCAACTCCAGGTTTGTCATCGGCGTTTCGTTGCGGTGTCCCGTCCACTGAATCACAGTGAGCTGTGCGGCAGGTACACAGGGTCAACAAATCTTGGCCTCTGTGACTCAAGTCACATGAGATGACCAATAGGGCGGACGAGGACCCGACCAACCGGGAGCGCTCCCGGCCGTTCCCGGGAGCAAACATACGCGGCGGCCTAGGTCAAGAGACGGGGGCACGCCTCGGACCGGGGCCGGATGTGGGCACGGGGTGGCGAGATTAGCGTTCGATCGTGACCAAGACGACCCCCGCAACGACCCTTCCCCGAGGCAACCCCCATGCTGAGGGGGTGAGCAACGACGAGTTCCGGGCCGCCATGTCCCGGCTGGCGGCGGGCGTGTGCCTGATCACCGCGCACGAGACCCCCTTGACGGCCGACGGCTCGCGCGGAGAGGACGTCGGCATGACGGCGACCGCCTTCATGTCCGTGTCCCTGGACCCGCCCCTGGTGCTGGTCAGCGTGCGCGAGGGCTCCCGGATGGACGACCTGCTGGCGGAGCAGCCGCTGTGGGCGGTGTCGGTGCTCTCCGACCACCAGCTCCAGGTCGCGGGCCGGTTCGCGATGAAGGGCCGGATCAGCGACCGGCTGCTCTTCGCGGACGTCCCCTACATCCGGGGCGAGGCCTCGGGCGCACCCCTGCTGACGGGTGCGCTGGCCACCCTGGAGTGCCGTACGGAGAACCGCGTCGAGGCCGGCGACCACACCCTGGTCATCGGCCGCGTCCTCACGGCCGCCCTCCCGAAACCGGACTCGGCCCCCCTCACCCACTTCCGCGGCCGCTACCGGCACCTGGACAAGTAGGCCAAGTAGGCGACTACCAGCCCTGCCCGGTCCGCCCGCGCTTGGTCTCGGCCCGCGCCTTCTTCTCCCGCAGCCGCCGCTCGTTGATCCCGCGCGGAATCTTCGTCGCCCGCCGCGCCTTCGGTGGCGGCGCGGTCGCCTCGGCCAGCAGCGAGGCCAGCCGGACCAGCGCCATCTCCCGGTTGCGGAACTGCGAACGGTGCTCGGAGGCCCGTACGGTCACCACCCCGTCGACCAGCCGCGAGGCGAGCCGCTCCAGCGCCCGCTCCTTCCACACCTCGGGCAGCGCCTTCGTCGCGGCGAGGTCGAAGAGGAGCTCCACGCGCGAGTCGGAGGTGTTGACGTGCTGCCCGCCCGGCCCGGAGGAACGCGAGAACCGCCAGGCGAGCTCCCCCTCGGGGAGCGCGACCGAACCGCGGATGACATAAGGACCAGGCATGCCCCCTATGATCCGTGCCCGCCGCCGCTCCGTCATCCGAATTCATCACGGGAACCCGCCAGCCCCCTCGTGACGTTATAGGGGTCAGCGGTAATTTGGCCGCCTGTACGTGATGTGCGTGCATGTCGGATGAGGAAAGGGACATTCCATGGCTGTCAGCCTGTCCAAGGGCGGCAACGTCTCGCTCACCAAGGAGGCCCCCGGCCTCACTGCCGTCACGGTCGGCCTCGGCTGGGACGTCCGTACGACCACCGGCGTCGACTTCGACCTCGACGCCTCGGCCATCGCGGTCAACCCGACCGGCAAGGTCGTCTCCGACGGTCACTTCGTCTTCTTCAACAACAAGTCCACCCCGGACCAGACCATCGTCCACACCGGTGACAACCGCACCGGCGAGGGCTCGGGCGACGACGAGGCGATCAACGTCAACCTCGCCGGCCTCCCGGCCGACGTGGACAAGATCGTCTTCCCGGTGTCCATCTACGACGCCGAGACCCGCAGCCAGAACTTCGGCCAGGTCCGCAACGCGTACATCCGCGTCGTGAACCAGGCCGGCGGCGCCGAGATCGCCCGCTACGACCTCTCCGAGGACGCGGCCACCGAGACCGCCATGGTCTTCGGCGAGCTCTACCGCAACGGCGCCGAGTGGAAGTTCCGCGCGGTCGGCCAGGGCTACGCCTCCGGCCTCACCGGCATCGCGTCGGACTTCGGCGTCAACGTCTGAGTCTGATCGCCCGGATCCGCTCGGATCCGCTGGATCCGAGCGGATCCACACCAGTGGCGGAGCCCCCTCCCAGCCGTCCGGGGAGGGGGCTTCGCTACCGTTCGGTAGGTGATCCTCCAACCGCTCGTCCCCGTTGACGGCGCACTGCCGGGCCCGGTCCTCACCGAGATCGCCGCCCTCTACTCGACGAATCACGCCTTCTTCGAGCTCAGCGGAGACTTCCCCGATCCCGGCCGCATCACGGTCGAGCAGGTCGCGGCCGCCCTCGCGGACGAACTCGCCCACGACGGCGCCGAGATCCTCCTCGCCCGTTCCGCCGGCCGCCTCGTCGGACTCGCCGCCACCCTCGCCCGACACCCGGATCCGGCCTCCGAAGACCCGGACCCGTGGATCGGGCTGCTGCTCATCGACGCCACCGCACACCGCGAGGGCCACGGCCGCGCCGTGGCCACCCTGGTCGAAGACCGCTTCCGAGACGCCGGGCGGACGGGCGTGCGGATCGCCGTACTGGCCAACAACCCCAAGGCCGCCGCCTTCTGGGAATCCCAGGGCTACGCGGCCCTGCGCCGCGCAAAGGACCGCGAACTGGGCCGCGACTGCACGGTCATGCGCAAAGCCCTCTGAGGGACCAGGGACCTCCGAGCGGCCGCCGCGTCAGTGGGGACGGGCCTGCCCGTACAGCCAGACGTCCCAGACCTCCTCCAGGTCGTGACCCGTCCGCTCCTCCGCGTACGCGGTGAACTCGGACGTACTCGCGTTCCCGTGCCGGTGGTCGGCGGCCCAACCGCGCACCAGGTCGAAGAACTTCGCGTCACCGACCTCCTGCCGGATCCGGTGCAGGACCATCGCGCCCCGGTAGTACACCGGGTTCCCCGAGATGTGCTCGGGCCCGGGCGGGGCGGCGGGCGGGAAGGCGTCCCAGTCGGAGTCGGCGCCCGCGTCGACGTCCGTGTCGCCGGCCAGGAAGGCCTCGAAGCGCTTCTGCGCGCCGATCCCGCCGTGGTCCTCGGCCCACAGCCACTCGGCGTAGGTCGCGAAGCCCTCGTTGAGCCACATGTCCTTCCAGGACTTCGGCGACACCGAGTTGCCGAACCACTGGTGGGCCAGCTCGTGCAGCACGAGCTCCTCGTCCTGCGTCGCACCGGGGAAGAGGGGCTTGGTCTGGGTCTCCAGCGCGTAGCCCAGGCTCCCCTTCGGCAGCACGACCGCCCCCGCCGTGGTGAACGGATAGGGCCCGAACCGGCCGCTGCCCCACTCCACCATCTCCGGCAGCCGCGCGAGCACGCCCGCGCTCCCGGCCTCCTCACCCGGCGCCACCGCGTTGTAGACGGAGACACCTGACGCCGTCTTCCCGGTCGTCACCTTGTACGGGCCCACGACCGCGGTCGCCAGATAGCTCGCCATCGGCTCCGGGCTGTGCCACGCGAACGCGGTCCGCCCGTCGCCGGTGGCGGTGCGGGAGCGCAACTCCCCGTTCGACACGGCCTCGTAGCCGTCCGGCACGGTCAACGTGATGTCGTACGTGGCCTTGTCGCTCGGGTGGTGGTTGCCTGGGAACCAGGCCATGGACCCGACCGGCTCACCGACGGCGACCGCGCCGCCGTCCGTACCTGCATCCGTACCTGCATCCGTGACGATCCACCCCTCCTCGGAGGAGTCGGAGTCCACGATGGTCTTCGGCTTGCCGCCGTACTCGACCTCGACGCGGAAGACCTCGCCCTTCTTCAGGTCCTCGACGGGCCGCACGGTCAGCTCGTTGCCGGTGCGGTTGTGGCGGGCCGGCTCGCCCTGCACGGTCACGCCCTCGACCTTCAGACCGCTGAGGTCGAGGTTGAAGGAGCTGAGCCCCTGATCGGCGCGGGCCGTGATCACGGCCGTGCCGTCCAGCCGCCCGTCGGCCGGGTCGTAGTCCAGGTCCAGCGCGTAGTGGTCGACCCGGTAACCGCCGTTGCCCGCCTTGGGAAAGTACGGATCGCGCAGCCCCGACGCACCGGGCCGCCCCTGGACCGTGCCGCCCGTACACCCCGTGGTGAGGGCGAGCAGGGCGGCTACGGCAGGGGCGGCGAGGCGGGAGAGTGCACGGTGTTCCACGCACTCGATCCTAAGCGGGAGACCTTCGGTACCTGCTTGGCGACTTACTCGGCGGCCTACTTGGCGAGGGCGTCGACGCCGGCCTTGGCGAACTTCTCGTCCAGGTCACCGCTCGGGGCGCCGGCCACGCCGATGCCCGCGACCGGGGCGCCGTTCGCCTGCACCGGGACACCGCCGCCGAGGAAGAGGGTGCCCGGGATGTCCTTCAGGTTCGGGGCCTGGGCGAGGCGGCCCACGAGCACCGAGGTCGGGGCGTTCCAGGACACGGCCGTGAAGGCCTTGCGCTGGGCCGACTCGTAGGACTGCGGGCCGGCGCCGTCGCCACGCAGGGTGACGATGGTGTTGCCGTTGCGGTCCACCACCGCGACGGTCACCTTCTGGTTCTCGGCCTGAGCGGCCTGCAGCGTCGCCTGGGCGGCGCGGGTGGCGGCGTCGATGGTCAGGTGCGTGGTGGTGGTGAAGTTCTTGTCGCTGACCTCGTCCTTCTTCGCGACGGCGGCGGCCGGAGCGGAGTTGGCGGCGGGGCTGGCGCTGGCGCTGACGGCACCGAAGGCACCGGCGCCCAGGGCGACGGCGAGGGCGGTACCGGTGAGAACGCGGGTGCGGGTGTTCATTCTCTGCTCCTGAGTACGGTGACACGGTGACGGCATCGGGGCGGTCGGCGAGCGGGCCTGCGGTGCTCAGCGGCCCGGCTCCTTCCCTGCTCCAAGCCTGGGCCCGAACCCCCCGCCACCCCGTCCCCGTACCGGCTCCCGCCGCCCACCGCACCGGTTGACCCGGGGGTCAACCGATCGGTCGATGCGGGTCGGCTCCGCCGGGGTATTGGCTGGTCAGACCCTCCGGGCAAATCCAGCCCAGCCGCGCTTGAGGCGCGCCTTCAGCCCCGCCGGCGGTTGAGGCGCGTCTTCAGCCTCGCCGGCGCTTGAGGCGCTGGGGGTCCCCCCAGCGATAGCTGGGGGAGGGTCCGGGGGCAGCGCCCCCGGCAACGGCGCCGCACCCGACACACTGCCCGCGCCGCAGGCAACGGCACCCACCGCCGACAATGGACGCACGCCCCCGACCCAGGAGCCCCCGGTGAACCACCCCGCCCACAACCCGGACACCCGAACCCTGGCAACGGTCGCCCACACCGCGTTCTTCCTCCTCCTCGGCGCCTCCCTGGCCCGCTTCCTCCTCCGCCACCCCGGCGACCCCCGCACCCCGTGGATCATCGCCCTCAGCATCACCCTGGCCCTGCTCTACGTACTCGGCCCCGCCCTCGGCGCCGCCCCCACCGCCCGGCGCCTCTTCTGGCTCGGCCTCGTCGTCACCACCTGGGTGGTCCTGGTCGTCCTCGCGCCGAGCTTCGCCTGGTGCGCCGTGCCCCTCTTCTTCACCGCCCTCCGCACCCTGCCCCCGCGCGCCGCGATCGTCCTGGTCGCCCTCCTCACCGGCCTCGTCGTCGTCGCCCAGCTCAAGCTGGCCAACGCCTTCGACCCCAACCTGCTCCTCGCCCCGCCCGCCGTCGCCGCGCTCGCCACCGCCGTCTTCGTCCACATGGAACGCCAGGCCGAAGCCCAGCGCGCACTCATCGACGACCTGATCCGCACCCGCCGGGAGCTGGCCGCCACGGAACGCCGCGAAGGCACCCTCGCCGAACGCCAGCGCCTCTCCATGGAGATCCACGACACCCTCGCCCAGAACCTCTCCAGCCAGCAGATGCTCCTCCAGGCCGCCGACCGCACCTGGGACACCGACCCGGCCACCGCCCGCGCGCACGTCCGTACCGCCACCGGCATCGCCGCGCACGGCCTCTCCGAGGCCCGCCGGCTCGTCCACGACCTGGCCCCGCCCGAGCTCGCCGACGGCGCCGGCCTCGCCGACGCCCTGCGTTCCCTGGACGCCGGCCCGGACATCGAGGTCCGCTTCCACCTCGAAGGCACCCCGGCCCCCCTCCCCGACCGCGTCCAGTCCGCCCTGCTGCGCATAGCCCAAGGGGCCCTCGCCAACATCCGCGAGCACTCCGGCGCCCGTACGGCAGCCCTCACCCTGAGCTTCCTCGGCGACCAGGTCGTCCTGGACATCGCCGACGACGGCCACGGCTTCACCGAACCGCCGCACCTGTCGGCCGCCACCCCGCAACGCGGCCACGGCCTCCCCGCCATGCGGGCCCGCGTCCGCCAGCTCGGCGGCACCCTCACCATCGAATCCACGCCGGGCGAGGGCACCGTCCTCTCCGCGGCCATCCCCCTGGAGCCCACCGCATGACGACGATCCTCCTCTGCGACGACCACGTCGTCGTCCGCGCCGGACTCCTGGCCCTCCTCGGCAGCGAACCCGACATCGAGGTCCTCGGCGAAGCGGGCAGCGGCGAGGAAGCGGTCGCCCTGGCCGCGAAGCTCCGCCCCGACGTGGTCCTGATGGACCTCCAGCTCGGCGAGGGCATCGACGGCGTGGAAGCCACCCGCCGCATCACCGCCGCCCCCAACCCCCCACACGTCCTCGTCCTCACCACCTACGACACGGACGCGGACATCACCCGCGCCATCGGCGCGGGCGCCACCGGCTACCTCCTCAAAGCGGAACGCCCCGAGGAACTCTTCGCCGCCATCCACTCGGCGGCCCAGGGCCGCACCACCCTCTCCGCACCCGTCGCCAGCCGCGTCATGGCCCACATGCGCGGCACCCGCCCCACCCTCACCGACCGCGAGCTCGACATCCTCGGCCAGCTCGCCCGCGGCCTCGGCAACCGCGAGATCGCCCGGGCCCTCTTCATCAGCGAAGCCACGGTCAAAACCCACCTGGGCCGCATCTACGACAAGCTCGGCGTCGACACCCGCGCCGGAGCCGTATCGGTGGCCAAGGAGCAACGCCTGCTGCCTTCGTGACGCGCCGGTCGCACTGCTCGGCCCTTCATGCCCTGGCGGGCCGCGGGTCCGGTGCGGAGGACCGGAAGCCGACGGACCGGGTTCACCTCCCACCGTGGTGAGCCCCGGCCCGGTCCCGTGACACCATCGGCTACGTGCTCGACATCGGCTACTCCCTCTCCCGGCGCTTCCCGGACCCCCCGCAGACCGACTACCGCTCGGCGGACGTCCACACCCTGCGCCACGACCTGTTCTGCGGCGACGTCTACCTCGCGGACACCGTCAAGGACCGGGAGGTGTCCACAGCCTGGGGATGGGTGCCCGTCCTGGACTTCGCCTGGGCCCTGTGCGACATCGTGGAACAGCTCGACCAGGACCCCCGGGGGAGCCGCTCCGCGAACAGCCAGTACGCCGAACTCGACTTCACCGAGTCCACGGACCGCATGCTCTTCGAGCGCCGCTTCGGCTGGGTCGACGTCGAGGCCGACTGGATGCCGGCGGAGGAAGCCCCCCTCACCTTCAGCCACCGCCTCCTGCGCCGCGAGGCCCGCGACTTCCTCCACGACCTGATCGCGGACCTCATCGACATGCACGACGGCCTCGCCGACAACCCCGCCATCTGGACCCTCCAGGCCAAATTCCCCCGAGTCCCGGCCTAACCCCCGCGGGGAGCCCAGCCACACGATCCAGCCCCTCCGGCGTTTGAGGAGTGGGGGTCCCCCCGGACGGAGTCTGGTGGGGGCACCTCCCAGCGGTAGCTGGGGGAGAGGGTCCGGGGCGGAGCCCCAGCAGCGGCGGCCGCACGCACCCGGCCCCGTTACGGAACCACCCGCACGCCCAGCTGCGCAGCCATCGCCGGGGCCAGGTCGAACAGCTGGCCCGGGCTGATCGCCGCTCCGGCCAGCGCGTCCACACCCCGCGCGATCGCCAGCTCGGCCGCCTCCCTCAGGTCCACGTCCGTCATCCGCGCCCCGCTGAAGTCCACCCCCCGCACCACACAGTCCCGGAACTCCACCCGCTCCAGCACCGCGCCCCCGAAGTCCGGCTCCACGAGCACGCACCCCTCGAAGACCACGTCCTTGAGCCGCGCCTGCCTCAGGTTCAGATAGTCGATCTTGCCGCCCCGGACCAGCACCCGCTCCAGCACCGACCCGTGCATCTGGACCCCGCCGAGCCGCGCGTCCACCAGCTCCACGTCCCGGAGCGAGGCCCCCGACAGGTCGGTCCCCACCCCCCGGACCCCCTCCAGCACCGAGTCCAGGAACCGCGCCTTCGCCAGCACCGCCTCGTCCAGCACGCACCGCCGCACCGCGCAGTCCATGAACCGGGCCCCGGCCCCCTCCTGCCCCGCCAGGTCGAGGTCCGCGAACTCCAGCCCGTCGTAATCCCCGTCCGGCTCCAGCTCACCCCCCTCCCACACCACCGGCTCCGGCAGCCGTACCTCCGGCCGCCGCGCCGCCTTCACAACCTGCTGTCCTTTTCGCACCATGCGCCCATCGTGGCCCGCCCCACCGACACACCCCACCGACAAACCCCACCGACACACCTCGCCCACCCCTTGACCTCAACCTCACTTGAGGTCACAAGATCAAGCCATGCACGCCATCCGACTCCACGCCTTCGGCCCCGCCGAGAACCTCTCCTACGAGCCCGCCGACACCCCCCTCCCCGCCCCCGGCCAGGTCCGCATCGCCGTAGCCGCCGCCGGGGTGCACCTCCTCGACACCGCCCTCCGCCAAGGCGAACAGGGCCCCGCCCCCACCCTCCCCGAGCTCCCCACGATCCCCGGCCGGGAAGTCGCCGGCACCGTCGACGCCCTCGGCCCCGGCACCGACCCCGCCTGGCTCGGCAAGCCCGTCGTCACCCACCTCGGCTTCGCCCCCGGCGGCTACGCCGAGTACGCCGTCGCCGCCGCCGACCGCCTCCACGCGATACCCCCCGGCCTCGACCCCGCCGAGGCCGTAGCCATGATCGGCACGGGCCGCACCACCCTCGGCATCCTCCAGTTCACCGACCTCGGCCCGGACTCCGTCGCCCTGATCCCCGCCGCCGCGGGCGGCATCGGCACCCTGCTCGTCCAGTACGCCAAGAACGCCGGCGCCACCGTCATCGCCCTCGCCGGCGGCCCGGCCAAAACCGCCCTGGCCGCTGCGAACGGCGCCGACCTCGCCCTCGACTACACCACCCCCGACTGGGCCGGCGCCGTCCGCGCCGCACACCCCGCCGGAGCCACCGTCCTCTTCGACTCCGTCGGCGGCGAAACCGCCCGCACCGCCCTCGGCCTGCTCGCCCCCGGCGCCCTGCACCTCGTCTTCGGCTGGTCCGGCGGCCCGATCCCGCTCACCGACACCGACCGCGCCGACCTCACCGCCCGCGGCATCACCACCCAGGGCGTCCTCGGCCCCGCGATGCTCCAGCGCGTCGGCGCCCCCGACCCCCTGCGCGCACTGGAAACCCGCGCCCTCGCCGAAGCCGCCGCCGGCCGCCTGCGCCCGGCTCTGACCCGCTACCCCCTCGCCGAGGCGGCAGCCGCCCACCACGCACTCGAAACCCGCGCCACCACCGGCAAGGTCGTCCTCGAACCCTAGGGGCGTCCCCTACGAACCCAGCTCCGCCAGCGCCCCGTCCGTCAGCCGGTACACCGACCACTCCTCCTGCGGCCGCGCACCCAAGGCCTCGTAGAACTCGATCGTCGGCGCGTTCCACTTCAACACCGACCACTCCAGCCGCTCGTACCCGCGCTCCACGCAGATCCGCGCCAACTCCCGCAGCAACGCCTTCCCGTGACCGCCCCCGCGCACGCCCGGACGTACGTACAGGTCCTCCAGGTAGATGCCGTGCACCCCACGCCACGTCGAGAACGACAGGAACCACACCGAGAAGCCGACCGCCTCCCCGTCCTCCGACTCCGCGATGTGCGCGAACACCGCGGGCCGCTCCCCGAACAGCGCCTCCCGCAACTGCTCCTCCGTCGCCCGCGCCTCGTGCGGGACCTTCTCGTACTCCGCGAGCTCGCGGATCATCGAGTGAATGACGGGAACATCGGCAACCACAGCGCTACGAATCATCCGAGCACCCTAAACCGGCCCCCACCGGCCCCTCACCGCCCGAGCAGCACCCGAGCCACCGCCACCTGCCGCTCCTCCAGCCGCTCCTCCCCCTCCTCCACGTCCCACAGGCAGTTCTGCAGCACCCGCCCCAACGTCCAGCAGCGCGCCCGCTCCCGGTCCGCACCCACCGCCTCCGCCAGCGCCTCGAACCGCCAACGCACCTCCTCCACCCGGAAGTTGTTGACCATCGCCGGCAGCAGCTCGAACCCCGGATCCCCCGACAGCGGCTTCGGATCGATCGCCAGCCACGGCTCCCGCCCGCCCGCCAGCACGTTGTCGTAGTGCAAGTCCCAGTGCAGCAACCGGTCCCCCGGCTCCCCCGCGACCTCCGCCAGCGCCCCCGCACAGTCCCGCAGCAGCCGCCGCTCCTCCTCGTCCGCCAGCTGCTCCAGCGCCTCCGGTACGGACTCCAGCATCCCGGCGGCGATCCCCCCGAGCCCCCGCAGCCCGGCCGGCGCGGCCGGCGCCGTCAGCCGCGCCAACAACCCGCCGACCACCGCCACCGCCGCCCGCGCGTCCTCCCGCGCGAGCACCGACAGGTGCCGCCGCTCGTCCAGCCGCTCCAGCAGTATCGTGCCCGTGGCCGCGTCGTACTCCAGCAGCCGTACGCAGCCCTCCCCACCCCACGCACGCAGCGCGACCGGCTCCCCCGCCGTCTCCTCGTCCGGCTCCAGCAGCTTCAGCACGGCCGCACTCCCGTCCGCCCGCTCCACCGGCAGCACCAGGGCCGTCATCCCCCGCATCCCGGGCCCCGTACGGCGCAACCCCCACCGCTCCAGGAACCCCTCGGCCCGCTCCGCACGCACCCTCTCGATCATGCTCCGACGGTACAAGGACCACCCCGCGGCGTAGCATCGAAAGAAAAGGAGAGCACCCCCACGAGGAGGTGGGCATCCATGCCTGAGACCCTCGGAATCGGGCACGTCACCCTGACCGTGAGCGACGTGAAACGCAGCGCCGAGTTCTACAACGGCGTGTTTGACACCCAGACAGTTCTCGACGTGGTGGACCAGTTCGGCCCGTTCATGGCCGTCGCCTCCACCACCCTCGTCCTCGGCTTCCGCACCCACGAGTCGACCAACCGCGCCGACGCCTTCGACCCGACCCGCGTCGGACTCGACCACTTCGCCTTCCTCGTCGCCGATCAGGCGGCCATCGAGGCCTGGGAATCCCGGCTCGACGAGCAGGACGTCTCCCACTCCGGCGTCTTCGAGGACCCGAACGGAGCCCGCCACCTCAACTTCAGGGACCCGGACGGCATCGCCCTGGAGTTCTACCTCCCGGCCCCCCAGAACTGAGCAACTACCCGATCCCCACACCCCTCAACGTCCCCGCGAACGCCCCCGCGTCGAACATCGACCTGTCCTGCGCCCCCACCGGCCGCCCGTCCACCAGCACCACCGGCGTCCCCTGCGCACCCGTCGCCTCGAAGCCCTTCTCGGACTCCGCGACCCACCCCTTGTACGACACGTCCGCCACCGCCCCGTCGAAGGCGGCCCCGCGCAGCCCCGGCACCCGGTCCGCGATCTTCAGCAGCAGCTCGTCGCTGAACTTCCCCTTCGGCTGACTCGCGAACACCGCCGCCTGGTACTCCGCGAACTTCCCCGCGTCCACCGACGCCCGCAGCGCGTTCACCGCCTTCACCGAACCGCTCGCACCGCCCTGGTCCAGGAACGAAGCCAGCAGGTACTCCACCTTCACCTTGCCGTCCGCCGCCAGCTTCAGCAGCGCCTCGCCACCCGTCGCCTCGAACTTCGCGCACCAGCCGCAGTGCGGATCCACCAACACCTGCGCGGTGCGCGGCGCGTCCGGGCTGCCCACCACGACCTTCGTGCCCTCCACCTTCGCCGGCAGCTTCGCCAGCACGTCGGCCATCGGGCTCGTCCGCACCACCGCGGAGGTCGCCGAAGACTCCTGCCCACCACCCGCACCACAGCCGGCGACCGCACCGCCGAGCACCGCCGCCGCCGCTACCGCCGCGACGAAACGCCCCGCGCGCCCAGCCCCGCGTATGCCGATCATCAACCGCACCCTCTCACCCAAACCGCAGCAAAACACCCACCACCCTACGGCCCCCGCCACCCCTCCCACATCGACCATTCGGCCACCCCTCACCCCCCAAGGCACGACAACCCGTCCCTGGACACCCCCGCGAAACGGGGTGTACCAACTCCCCCATGACGATCAACGGCGGCATTTCCTTCTGGTACGCGACCGACCACACCACCCCCACCACCCCACCCCGGCCGCCCCTCACCACCAACACCACCGCCGACGTCGTCATCGTCGGAGCCGGCTACACCGGCCTGTGGACCGCCTACTACCTCAAGCAGGCCGCCCCCGACCTCCGCGTCACCGTCCTGGAGCAGAAGTTCTGCGGCTACGGGGCCTCCGGCCGCAACGGCGGCTGGCTCTACAACGGCATCGCCGGCCGCGACCGCTACGCCGCCCTGCACGGCCGCCCGGCAGCCCAGCGCCTCCAGCAGGCCATGAACGACACCGTCACCGAAGTCATCGACACCACCACCGCAGAAAACATCGACGCCGACATCCACCGCGGCGGCGTCCTAGAAGTCGCCCGCACCCCCGCCCAGCTCGCCCGCCTCAAGGCCTTCCACGCCACCGAGCTCTCCTTCGGCGAAACCGACCGCGAGCTGTACGACGCCACCGCCACCCACAGCCGCATCAACATCGCCGACGCCGTCGGCTCCAGCTGGAGCCCGCACGGCGCCCGCATCCACCCCCTGAAACTGGTCAAGGGCCTGGCCGCGGCCTGCGAACGCCTGGGCGTCGTCATCCACGAGTCGACACCCGTCACGGAAATCTCCCCCCGCAAGGCCGTCACCCCCTACGGCGCGGTCCGCGCCCCCTACGTCCTGCGGTGCACGGAGGGCTTCACCGCGTCCCTCAAGGGCCAGAAGCGCTCCTGGCTCCCCATGAACTCCTCGATGATCGTCACCGCACCCCTCCCGCCCTCCGTCTGGTCCCAGCTCAACTGGTCGGACGCCCCGCTCCTCGGCGACATGGCCCACGCCTACATGTACGCCCAGCGCACGGCCGACGGCCGCATCGCGATCGGCGGCCGCGGCGTCCCGTACCGCTTCGGATCACGCGCGGCCACCGCCGAGAACACAGGCCGCACCCAGCCCGCCACCATCGAGGCCCTCACCAACCTCCTCACCACCTTCTTCCCCCAGCTCACGGGCACGGAGATCACCCACGCCTGGTCGGGCGTCCTCGGCGTCCCCCGCGACTGGTGCGCCACCGTCACCCTGGACGCCACCACCGGCCTCGGCTGGGCGGGCGGCTACGTCGGCTCGGGAGTGGCCACCGCCAACCTCGCCGCCCGCACCCTCCGCGACCTGGTCCTCGGCGACTCCACCGACCTCACCACCCTCCCCTGGGTCAACCACCGCGTCCGCCGCTGGGAACCGGAACCCTTCCGCTGGCTCGGCGTCCAGGCCCTCTACGCCGCCTACCGCGAGGCCGACCGCCAGGAAGCAACCACCCACCGCCCGACGACAACCCCCCTGGCCCGCCTGGCCGACCGCATCTCGGGCCGCCACTGACACACAACGACGGAAGGCCCCGGGTGATCCCCCGAGGCCTTCCACTTCTGTACGAATTCCCTCAGCCAGCAAGCCTCTGACCTGGGATGGAGCCGCCTATCGGAATCGAACCGATGACCTGATCATTACAAGTGACCTGCTCTACCAACTGAGCTAAGGCGGCACAAATCCACCCACGAACACGCTGCGAGCGGAGCCGCCATCACTCTACACAGCGGCCGATTCCCCAAGCCATCACGTTTGCGGTCCACCCCGTAACCACCCACTCACACGTTCGTTGACCGGACTGGTGTACCGCTTTAAAGATCAGAGCGGTAGGGGGGAGGAACGATGACGGACCGCATATCGGGCGAGGAAGCCCAACGCATCAAGCGCGAACACCTCGGCGTGGGCGACCGCACCAAACACCGGACTCGGACAGCCAAGCCCTTGAAGGGCCTGGTCAGAGAGCCCGGCACACAGCAGCGCGTCTACCGCTTCCGCTTCTATCCGACCCCCGACCAGGCGGCTCAGCTCACGCAGACCTTCGGCGCCTGTCGATGGGTCTACAACGAGGGCCTCGCCCTCCGCGTGAAGGCCTGGGAGGAGCACAAGGTGTCACTCGGCTTCGCCGAGACCTGCCGGGCCCTGACCGGGTGGAAGCGGGTCCCGGAGACGGCCTGGCTCGGGGACACCTCGTCGACCGTGCTCCAGCAGTCGCTGCGCCACCTCGACTCGGCGTTCTCCCGATTCTTCAGAGGGACGGCCAAGTACCCGCAGCGGAAGTCGAAACACCGGTCCCGCGACTCGGCGACGTACGTACGCACGGGGTTCCGGTGGGTCGAGAACCCGGATCGGCCGGGCACGGCCTCGGTCTCGCTCGCCAAACAGTCGGCGCCCCTGGATGTGCGGTGGTCCCGGGCACTCCCGCCGGGGCAGTTACCGGTGAAGCTGACGGTGACGCGGGACCGAGCCGGCCGCTTCTTCCTCGCCGTGCTGGTGGAAGAGGTGATCGCGCCGCTCCCCGAAGTGTTCCTGCCGGGCGGCCGCGAGCCGAAGGCGGTGGGGCTGGACCTCGGGCTCGCAGCGCTCGTGACGCTGGACGACGGGGAGCAACTGGCGCACCCCCGACTGCTCAAGAAGTACGAGAAGCAGCTCGCCTCCTTGCAGCGCAGCCTGCACCGGAAGCCGAAGGGGTCGAAGAACCGGGGGAAGGTGCGGGAGCGGATCGCCCGCCTCTACGCCTCGATCGGTGATGTCCGTCGTGATCTGCTGGACCAGTTCACGACCCGCCTCGTGCGCGAGAACCAAGTGCTCGTGGTGGAAGACCTGCCGATCGCCAACCTCCTGCGTACAGCAACAGGGAAACACCGGAAGCGCAAGGCGGCGCTGAACCGGTCGATATTCGACGCCGCTTGGGGCGAGCTGCTGCGCCAGCTCCGCTACAAGTGCGCCTGGTACGGCCGGACGCTGGTCATCGTGGACCGGTTCTTCCCGTCCACCCGACGCTGCTCTGCGTGCCATACGAAGGGGCCGAAGCTCGACGTCTCGATTCGCGAGTGGACCTGCGCGGAGTGCGGGGCCTCACACAATCGGGACACGAACGCGGCGGTGAATCTCCGGGACGAGGGGATGCGGCTCTACTGGACGGTGGCCTCAGCGCTTCCGCCGGGGCGCATGCCGCCGAGTGTGCTCAAGGCTTCGGAGCTGCTGGATCTCGTACCGGCCGCGTAGCCGGCAAGTGCAGTACGGACCGACGGGCCGTCGGCCGCAATGCCTGTGGAGTCTACGTAAGACCGACCCTGTGTGACCTTCGGCGTCACACAGGGTCGGCAGCGGACGTCGAAGCAGGAACCACCGTTTGTGAGAGCGGTGAGGCATCGAGCCGTGGTCAAAAGTGTGGTGCTCTGGTGCCTCAGGTCAAAAGGCAAGCGCTCTGTCCCCACACGGTCAGTCCGCCACCGGATACCCGACCCCCACAACCGCCGCCGCCACGGCGGCCAAGTCCGCCTGCGGGTTCAGGCCCTTCGCCACCGTCTCCGTCAGCGGCCGCAGGGCGAAGACGTGCCGGACCGCGTCCATGTCCAGCTCGCGGTCGTAGTAGCGCCCGGCCCACGCCGCGTACACCTCCGGCGTGCCCGCCGCCAGGACGCCGAAGAGGTGGCCCGTGCCGTCGTCACCGTCCGCGGGGAGTTCCACCGGGCCCGCCCGCCAGGCGGTGTCGGCGGTCTCCCGCCAGAAGATCACGGTGGCCACCCGCACCTCGTCGTCGCAGAAGGCCGGCTCGTCGAGCAGCGGGCGGAACACCTCCGGGAGGGTGTCCACGAGGCCGGGCCACAGCTCCATGTCCTCGTTCGTGTAAGGACTCATCCAGGACTCGTGGTCGAAGCCCCGGCCGAAGACTCCGTCGGGCGTGAAGAGGATCGTGTACTCGTCACCCGAGCCGTTGTTCATCAGCGCGGCCTCGACGCCCGGGCCCCATGCCGGGTCGTAGTCGAAGTAGCGGCCGTACCTGCCGCCCATCACCGCCTCCAGCGCCGCCAGCGCCCGGCAGCGGTCGCGCAGGACCGGGACCTCGGGGAGGACGCGGATCAGTTCGTGGACGTTGGAGGGGCTCGGGGCGGCGTTCATGCGCGCCATCCAAGCAGCCGGGTCCGACAAGGCCCGACAGCCCTCCGGCGGATCGCACAGAGTCCGAAGTCACGTCCGTCCGGATGCTGACAGGACGCGAATCGGCGGGTAGCGTCGGGCGGAGTCCAGTGACTGGACTAGACCCATTCTTCCTTCCACTCGGATCGTCCGGCACGTTCCTGCCGGTAGAAGGGATTCATCACCATGGCTTCTGTCACTTTCGACAAGGCGACCCGTCTGTACCCCGGCGGCGACAAGCCCGCCGTCGACCAGCTGGAGCTGGAGATCGCGGACGGCGAGTTCCTCGTCCTCGTCGGCCCCTCCGGCTGCGGCAAGTCCACCTCGCTGCGCATGCTCGCCGGCCTGGAGGACGTCAACGGCGGTGCCATCCGCATCGGTGACCGCGACGTCACACACCTGCCGCCCAAGGACCGGGACATCGCGATGGTGTTCCAGAACTACGCGCTCTACCCGCACATGTCCGTCGCCGACAACATGGGCTTCGCGCTCAAGATCGCCGGTGAGGACAAGGCCACCATCCGCCGCAAGGTGGAGGACGCGGCGAAGATGCTCGACCTGACCCAGTACCTCGACCGCAAGCCGAAGGCCCTCTCGGGCGGTCAGCGCCAGCGCGTCGCCATGGGCCGGGCCATCGTGCGCAAGCCGCAGGTGTTCCTCATGGACGAGCCGCTGTCGAACCTGGACGCGAAGCTCCGCGTGTCGACGCGTACGCAGATCGCCGCGCTCCAGCGCGACCTCGGCATCACCACCGTCTACGTCACCCACGACCAGGTCGAGGCCATGACCATGGGCGACCGGGTGGCCGTGCTGAAGGACGGTCTGCTGCAGCAGGTCGACACCCCGCGCAACATGTACGACCGCCCGGCGAACCTGTTCGTCGCCGGCTTCATCGGCTCCCCGGCCATGAACCTGGTCGAGGTCCCGATCGCCGACGGCGGCGTGAAGTTCGGCGACAGCGTCGTCCCGGTGTCGCGCGAGGCGCTGTCCGCCGCGGCGGACGCGGGCGACCGCACCGTCACGGTCGGCGTGCGCCCCGAGCACTTCGACATCGGCGACTCGGGCGGCCTGAGCATCGTCGTGAACGTCGTCGAGGAACTCGGCGCCGACGGTTACGTCTACGGGTCGACCGCCGCCACCGTCGGAGCCGACGCGCAGGACCTCGTGGTCCGTGTGAACGGCCGCCAGGTGCCGGAGAAGGGCTCGACGCTGCACGTGGTGCCGCGGGCCGGCGAGATCCACGTGTTCTCGACGTCCTCCGGTGAGCGGCTCTCCGACTGACCTGCCACCGCACGCGATTGAAGGGGCGCTCCCTCAAGGGGCGTCCCTTTTCGTGGCATTCGGCCCCGGCCCGTCAACCCTTAATTCGAAAAACCACGTCGAACCATCCCCCGTCAGAGTGACTAAATGTCGCCAAATCTTCACCGAGCGCTACTCTCGCCCTCGTGACCCACACTGCCCGCCGTATCGGCCGTTCCCTCGCCCTGGTCCTGCCCGTCGTCCTGGTCCTCTCCGGGACCCTCGCGGTCACGATGGTCCCCTGGGCGGACACTTCCTCCTCCCAGATCCTGACCGCATCCGCCGAGGGGGTCTCCGTCCCCGCGAAGCCGCGCGCCGCGCACGAGGTGGTGCGCGACGACCTCGTCGGCGAGCTGCAGCGGGGCAAGGCGCCGGGTGACGTACTCACCGACCTCCAGCAGGAGGTGAACCGGCGGCCGTCGCTCGCCGAGCACTGCGTGGGGATCGCGCGGGCGCTGGGGCGGGCCGCGGTGGAGGCGTACGGCCCGACGAAGGCGCAGTCCTTCGCGCGTCCCGTGTGCGACACCGCGTACGCGACCGGCGTCGCCTCCATGGGCTGAGGCACGCCGCCTCCCTACGCTGGCCTTCATGAACGAAACCCCCCGATCCGCCCCTCCCGCAGCCGCGTTGCCCACCGCCCCCACCCAGGCCGTCGTCCTGGCGGGCGGTCAGGGTTCGCGGCTGCGGCCGTATACGGACGACCGGCCGAAGCCGATGGTGGAGATCCCGGGTACGGGCGTGCCGATCATCGGGCACCAGCTGGCGTGGCTGGCCTCGGAGGGGGTCACGGACGCCGTGGTGTCCTGCGGGCACCTCGCGGAAGTGCTCCAGGAGTGGCTGGCCGGGGCGCGGTTGCCGCTGCGGGTGACGACGGTGGTGGAGGAGGAGCCGCTGGGGCGGGGCGGCGGGCTCAAGTACGCGGCGCGGCACCTGCCGCACCCGGACCGGGCCTGGTACGCGACGAACGGGGACATCTGGACGCGCTTCTCGCTGCGCGAGATGGCGGCCTTCCACCACGAGCGCGGGGCGACGGCGACGCTGGCGTTGGCCCGGCCGCGGATTCCGTGGGGGGTGGTGGAGACGAACGAGTTCGGGCAGGTGCTGGACTTCATCGAGGCGCCGCCGTCGCCGTATCCGGTCAATGCGGGGGTGTACGTCTTCGGGCCCGAATTCGCGGCGCTGCTCCCGGATTTGGGGGATCACGAGCGGACGACGTTCCCGCGGCTGGCTCGGGAGCGGCGACTGGCGGGCTTCCCGCTGCCGCAGGGGGCCTACTGGCGGGCTATCGACACGACGAAGGACCTGACCGAGGCCGCAAGGGAGTTGGCGGCGCAGAGGGGCTCCTGAGGCCGCTCCCGCGCACACCGAAAGGGGCCCGGAGGCTCCGCACGCGGTGAAGGGGCCCGGAGGCCCCGTACGAACCGCAGGGGCCCAGCCACGTACGAACCCGCAGGGGCCCGGGCCCGTACGAACCCCCGTACACGCCGCAGGGGCCCGGCGCGTCGCACGCGTCGGGCCCCTGCGGTGTGGGAGGTGGTCGGCGTCAGCCGATGAGGCCGCCGATCAGGTTGGCGGGCTGCTTGGTCGGCGTCCCGCCGCCCGTGCTGCTCCCCGAGCTGGTCGGTGCCTTCGGGGAGGTGGACTGGCGGGGGGTGCTGCGCGGGGTGGACTTGCCGGTGGTGCCCTTCGTCGCGGTGGGCGACTGGGAGCCCGTGCCGGCGGTTTCCCGTGCGGGGCCGTCGGTGGCGGCGGCCCCGGACTTCGTGGCGGGCCCGGTGGCGGTGGCCGAGGGGTTCGGCTTGGTGGACCGCTGCTGCGCGGGCTGCTGCGCGGGGGCCTGCGGGAGCGGCTGGCCGGGGAGGTAGTTGGTCGGGGCCTGGCCGGGGCCGGGGACGGTGACCACGGTGGTGGAGCGGACGGCGCCGCCGAGGAGGGAGCCGACGAGCAGGGTGAGCCCGCAGATGACGCTGGCCATGACGGCTCCGCGCCGCAGCACCCGGCGCCGCAGCCGCCAGATCTCGGAGCGCGGTCCGAGGGTGCGCCAGGCTTCTCCGGCGAGTCGTCCGTCGAGGGAGTAGACGGGGGCGCCCGCGATGATCAGCGGGCTCCAGGCGGCGAGGTAGATGATGTCGGGGGCGTCGTAGGCGGGGACGGTCTTCCAGCTGACGGTCATCAGGAGCGCGGCGGAGAGCAGCGCCCCGAAGGATGCGGCGAACCGCTGCCAGAGGCCGAAGACGGTCAGTACGCCGACGATGACCTGGAGGAAGGCCACGCTGAGGCCGGCGCCGACGGGGTGGGCGAGGGCGAAGTCGCGGAGCGGTTCGGCGAGGGCCCACGGGTTCAGGGTGTGCAGCCAGGTGACCATGGAGCCGCGTTCGCCGCCGTCGAAGTAGACGGGGTCGCACAGCTTGCCCATGCCGGCGTAGATGGAGATGAAGCCGAGGAAGCAGCGCAGCGGGAGCAGGACGACGCCGAGGTTCATCCGGCGGCCGGGGTAGTACGAGGCCTGGCCGCGGGAGTCGGAGCCGGCGCGGCGGCCGTCCGCCCCGTGGTCGTGGCCCGCGCCGCCGCCCGCGTACGCGTGCTCGTACGGCAGGTCCCGTACGGCGGCCAGCGGGCGGGTCTCGTCGTGGTCCCCGTAGTTGCGCTGGCCGATGACGGTCGGGGTGGTGAGGGTGTCGTCGGCGAGGTCGTGGGCGAGGTCGATGCGCGGGATGACCTGGGTGGCTCCGCCGTCGTACTCGCCGCCGTACTCGTCGCGGCCGCGCCCGGCCTCGCGTACGGCCTGGAGAAGTCCGCCCATGGCGGCGGAGTCGCCGGGGGCCGACTTGCCGCTCCAGACGACGGGGGCCCGGCGGCGGGTGGCCCCGGCGGCAGCGACCACGGCGCCGCCGAGGACGGGTGCGCGGCCGGGGGCGTTCGCGGGCTTGGAACGCGCGCTCGGGCTCGGTGCGAGCCGCACGCGGAAGCTGGCGTGGTTGACGATGACCTGTGCGGGGTCGCACGGCACCTTGACCATGCTCAGCGCGGGCTGGTCGTCGAACCCTGACGTTCTGGTGTCCACACTCATCTAACCGAGTGATCAGTGTTTAGGACACTGCCTTGACCGCAGCGATGTGTCCGAGACCCGTCAAAATCAAGCCACCCCGCCCTAAACGGGCGGGGTGACACGCTCACGGGTCACATTCCGTGAGCCAAGTGGATCAAGCGCGGGTCGGGCGCGGCCGGGCGCGGGGTCAGGTGCGCGGGGCTGCCGCGCGGCGGCGGGCCGCTTCGTAGAGCACGACGCCCGCGGCGACACCGGCGTTGAGCGACTCGGCGCCGCCCGGCATCGGGATGCGCACGAGGTAGTCGCAGTTCTCGCCGACGAGGCGGCCGAGGCCCTTGCCCTCGGAGCCGACGACGATGACGACGGGGCCGACGAGCGCGTCCAGGTCGTTGACCGTGTGCTGGCCCTCGGCGGCGAGGCCGACGATGGCGATGCCGGCCTTCTTGTACTCCTGGAGGGCGCGGGTCAGGTTGGTGACGCGGGAGACCGGGGTACGGGCGGCGGTGCCGGCCGAGGACTTCCACGCACCGGCGGTCATGCCGGCGGCGCGGCGCTCGGGGATGACCACGCCGTGGCCGCCGAAGGCGGAGACGGAGCGGACGATCGCACCGAGGTTGCGCGGGTCGGTGACCCCGTCGAGGGCGACGATCAGCGGGTCCTCGCCGTTGTCGTACGCGGCGGCGGTGAGGTCCTCCGGGTGCGCGTACTCGTACGGCGGGACCTGGAGGACCAGGCCCTGGTGGTTGAGCCCGTTGGTCATCCGGTCGAGCTCGGGGCGCGGGGCTTCCATCAGGTTGATGTTGCCGCGCTCGGCGGCGAGCTGGAGGGCCTCGCGGACGCGCTCGTCGTTGTCGATGAACTGCTGGACGTACAGGGTCGTGGCCGGTACACCGTCGCGCAGCGCCTCGAAGACCGGGTTGCGGCCGACGACCATCTCGCTGGTGCCCTTGGGACCGCCGCGGCGGGGGGCCGGGCGGCGCTTGGCGGCCTGGCGGGCCATCGCGTTGCTGATGCGGTTGGCCTTGTGCTTCTTGCGGTCCTCGGCCTTGGGCGTGGGGCCCTTGCCTTCCAGGCCCTTGCGCCGCTGGCCACCGCTGCCGACCGTCGCGCCCTTCTTGTTGGACGTGCGGCGGTTCCTGCGCTGGCTGTTCCCGGCCATGACTTCTACCTGTTTTCGTTGATGCTGCGATATGTACGTATGAAGAGTGTGCCGCCCGGAGCGCCGGGCAGCACACCAAGCTCAGCTGCCCGGGCTGACCGGGCCGGCCTCGCTCAGCGGGGGCCGAGCGTCCAGCGCGGTCCGGTGGGGCTGTCCTCGATGACCAGGCCCGACTGCTGGAGCTGGTCGCGGATGGCGTCGGCGGTGGCCCAGTCCTTGCGGGCGCGGGCGGACTCGCGCTGTTCCAGGACGAGGCGGACGAGGGTGTCGACGGCGCCGTGGAGGTCCTCGCCCCGGTCGCCCTCCTCGGCCCAGTGCGGGTCGAGCGGGTCCAGGCCGAGGACGCCCAGCATGGCCCGTACCTCGGACAGGCGCGCGATGGCCTCGTCCTTGTCGTCGGCGGCCAGCGCGCTGTTGCCCTGGCGGACGGCGGTGTGGACGATGGCGAGCGCCTGCGGGACGCCGAGGTCGTCGTCCATGACCTCGGCGAAGGCGGGCGGCACCTCGGCGGCGGGCTCGACGACCTGGCCGGCCTTCTCGATGACGCGCTGGTAGAACCCCTCGATCCGGGCGAAGGCGGACTCCGCCTCGCGCAGGGCCTCCTCGCTGTACTCGATCATCGAGCGGTAGTGCGGGGTGCCGAGGTAGTAGCGGAGCACGATGGGGCGCCACTGCTTGACCATCTCGGAGACGAGAACCGAGTTCCCGAGGGACTTGGACATCTTCTCGCCGGACATGGTGACCCAGGCGTTGTGCACCCAGTACTTCGCGAACTCGTCGCCGAAGGCCTTGGCCTGGGCGATCTCGTTCTCGTGGTGCGGGAAGATCAGGTCGAGTCCGCCGCCGTGGATGTCGAAGGCCTCGCCGAGGTACTTGTGCGCCATGGCGGAGCATTCGAGGTGCCAGCCGGGACGGCCGCGGCCCCAGGGGGTCTCCCAGGAGGGCTCGCCGGGCTTGACGGACTTCCACATGGCGAAGTCGCGGGGGTCCCGCTTGCCGGTCTCGCCGGTGGACTCCGGCTGGCGGATGTTGTCGAGCTCCTGGCGGGACAGCGAGAGGTAGCCGGGGTACGACTTCACGTCGAAGTAGACGTTGCCCTCGGACTCGTAGGCGTGGCCGCGCTCGATGAGCCCGCGCATCATCTCGACCATCTCGGTGACGTGGCCGGTGGCGCGGGGCTCGTAGGTGGGCGGGAGGCAGCCGAGGGCGGAGTAGCCGTCGTTGAAGGCGCGCTCGTTCTCGTAGCCGATGGACCACCAGGGGCGGCGCTGCTCCGCGGACTTCGCGATGATCTTGTCGTCGATGTCCGTGACGTTGCGGATGAAGGTGACCTCGTAGCCCCGGTACTCGAACCAGCGGCGCATCATGTCGAAGTTGAGGCCCGACCGGATGTGGCCGATGTGCGGGGCCGCCTGGACGGTGGCGCCACAGAGGTAGATCGAGACGCAGCCCGGAACGAGCGGGGTGAAGTCACGGATCTGCCGGGCGCTGGTGTCGTACAGGCGAATAGTCACGGCATCCAGGGTAGTGCGCACATAGCAGTGCCCCGCGACCCTTTGGGGACGTGGGGCACCTTTGTTGCCCAAGATGTGTCGTCGAGGGCCGTCTCGACGCGCATTCAGGCCCGGTTCGTCCGGTACACGAGTGCGGTGGCGATGGCGGCGAGGCCTTCGGCGCGGCCGGTGAGGCCCAGTCCGTCGGTGGTGGTGCCGGAGACGGAGACGGGGGCGCCCGCCGCGGCGCCGAGCGCCTTCTGTGCCTCTTCGCGCCGCTTGCCGATCTTCGGACGTACGCCGATGACCTGAATCGCGATGTTGCCGATCTCGAAGCCCTCGGCGCGGACGATGCGCGCGGCTTCCGCCAGGAGGGTGACTCCGGCGGCGCCGGACCACTCGGGGCGGGAGGTCCCGAAGTGGGCGCCGAGGTCGCCGACGCCGGCGGCGGAGAAGAGGGCGTCGCAGGCGGCGTGGGCGGCGACGTCGCCGTCGGAGTGTCCGGCGAGGCCGTCCTCGCCCTCCCACAGCAGTCCGGCGCACCACAGCTCGCGGCCGGTCTCGAAGGCGTGCACGTCGGTGCCGATGCCGACGAGCGGGATCAGCGGCGCCTGGGCGGCGGCCGGGGCGGGGGTCGCGGAGCCGTCCGCGGCCTGATCTGCCGAACCTGCGGAGCTAGTACGCATCGGTGGCCCTCCTGCGGGCGAGTACGGCCTCGGCGAGGACCAGGTCGAGGGGGCGGGTGACCTTGAAGGCCTCTTCGTGGCCGGGGACCACGGTGACGGTGACGCCGAGGCGCTCCACCATCCCGGCGTCGTCGGTGGCGCCCTCGCCGTCGACGGCGATCGCGGCGTGGGCCCGTACGAGGGTGTCCCGGTCGAAGCCCTGCGGGGTCTGTACGGCGCGCAGCCGGGCCCGCTCGGGCGTGGCGACGACGGGCTCGGGCTCGCCGGGCTTGCCGGGCTCGACTTCCTTGACGGTGTCGGCCAGCGGCAGGCCGGGCACCACGGCCGGGGCTCCGTCGCGGACGGCCTCGATGACGGCGTCCACGGTGTCGACGGGGACCAGGGGGCGGGCCGCGTCGTGGACGAGTACGGAGGTGACGTCCTGCGGGAGCGCGTCCAGGCCGGCGCGCACGGACTGCTGGCGGGTCTCCCCGCCGGGGACGACGAGGATCTCGGCCCGCTCGGGCAGTGCGTGCTCGGCGAGCAGGAGGCGGACCTCGTCGGCTCCGTCGGAGGGTGCGACGACCACCACGAGGGAGATCGCGCGGGAGCGGGCCATCGCACGGACGGCGTGGACGAGCATCGGGGTGCCGCCGAGGGCCCGCAGGGCCTTGGGGGCGCCGGGGCCGAGGCGTACCCCGCGGCCGGCGGCCGGGATCACCGCGGCGGTGCGGTGGGGGCGCGTTTCGTCAGACATCAGTAGCTCCGAGCCAGGTTTGTGACTTCGGCCGACATGGGTATGGCCTGAAGCGTGCCGGGTGCGACGCCCTCGCCCCTTCCGTGACGACCGGTCGAGCAGGCTGCCCGGACCCGGCACACCATCGAGGTGGCGGGTGCTGAAAAGGTAGATCAAAAGGCGTGGGTACAGACATGCCGCAGCGCCCGGCAACAGGTCCCTCGTGGAGGAGGGACCGTGTCATCGGGCACCGCGGCACAACTGTGTACACCCTGTTCTGGTGAACGTGGTGACCTTGAGTACGGGGCCTCGCGTCAGGACGCGAGAACCTCGTCGAGGAGGGCCTCGGCCTTGTCCTCGTTCGTGTTCTCAGCGAGCGCGAGCTCGCTCACCAGGATCTGACGCGCCTTCGCGAGCATGCGCTTCTCGCCCGCGGAAAGCCCGCGCTCACGCTCACGACGCCACAGGTCACGCACCACTTCGGCGACCTTGATGACATCGCCAGAAGCGAGCTTCTCCAGATTTGCCTTGTAGCGCCGGGACCAGTTCGTCGGCTCTTCTGCGTACGGTGCGCGAAGCACCTCGAAGACCCGGTCCAGACCGTCCTGGCCGACTACGTCGCGAACACCGACGAACTCCGCATTGTCCGCAGGCACGCGAACCGTCAGGTCACCCTGGGCAACCTTGAGCACCAAGTAGGTCTTGTCCACGCCTTTGATCTGGCGAGTCTCAATGGCCTCGATCAGCGCGGCCCCGTGATGGGGATAGACCACGGTGTCGCCAACCTTGAACGTCATGTGACAGGTACCCCTTCCGTGGCTATCCAGGGTAACACGAGAACTGACCGTTATGAATGGCGTTTTCGCAGGTCAGGGCACATCTCGGGGCTTGACAACAGCGACTGGAACGTGCTGCGGAAGCCTCCCGGAAGGGGGTATTCGCAGGTCGGGGGTGCTGTGCGGACCAGGGGAAAGGGCCACGCTACACCTCCCCGACACCACCGCCAGTGTGACGTACGTCCCGTTTTGCCGGTTTTCGAGCCGGGAAACCGAACTACTCCGTTCGACTGGCGGGCGCCCGTACGGATCGGTTCCGGACCAATCCCGAATTGATCACGGAGCGCCGTTCGAAGGAATCTCGGAATTTGATCAACGGGGCTCGCGTCGCGTTATGCGGGCACCACATGATCGACGAGCGGAATGAAAGATCACGGGATGCGGGTGAGGGTGGTCGCCCCGCTGCGGAGGGTCGGGTGCGGGGGCGGGGTGGCGGCTCGGTAACCTAAGCGCGCTGACACACCCTTAGAGCGGCTTTACCCCGGCCGTTCCGAGCGCCCACCCTTCCGTTCTGTACGTCCAAGGAGATGCCGCCGCCGTGAGCCGCAGCCTTCGACGCGGCGCCCTCGCCGCCACCGCCGTCGTGTTCTCGATCGCCTCGCTGGCCGCCTGCGGTGCGGGCAATGACGCCCAGTCCCTCCAGATCAGGCCGGACAACGCCGCCGCCACCAAGGGCGAGATCAAGATCCAGAACGCTCTGGTGATCACCCAGGGCGAGAAGGGCAAGAAGGGTCCCGCCGCAGTGTCGGCGACGGTCTTCAACGCCGGCGACAAGCCGCAGACCCTCGACGCCATCACCCTCCCGGGTGCCAAGGGCAAGGTCGTCCTGAAGGCGGCCTCGGGTACCGGCAAGGTCACCGTGCCGGCCGGCGGGTCCGTGATCCTGGGCGGCAAGGGCAACGCCTCGGCCGTGATCGAGGACGGCGCGGAGGCCGGCAAGGTCGGCGACGCGCAGAAGGTCGTCTTCCAGCTGAGCAGCACGGGCGACGTCCCGCTGGAGGCCTTCGTGGTCCCCGCCACCGGCATGTACGCGGGCTTCGGCCCGACCGCGGCCCCGGCCGCCCCCGGCTCCACGCCGTCGGGCACGCCCTCGGGCACCCCGTCCGGCAGCCCCGCCGGGTCCCCCTCGGGCACGCCGTCCGGTTCCACCTCGGGCTCCCCGTCGGGTGCGGTCTCGGGTGCCCCGTCGGGCTCCCCGTCCGGCTCCGCCTCGCACGGCACCGGCCACTGAGGCCCGTGGCCGCGCAGCAGTAGCCGCGCCGGCGCTCGGCGCGTAAGCAAACGGGAAGGGCCCCGGCCGCATCAGCGGCCGGGGCCCTTCCCGTCATTCCGGTTTACGGCTCGAACGTGTAGCCGAGGCCGCGGACCGTCACCAGGTAGCGCGGGGCCCCCGGGTCCGGCTCGAGCCCCATCCCGCGTGCGCCCCTCGCACGGCGCGGCCCCGGGGGCCTCACCGGCTTCGGGACGCTGCGCCGGCCTCCGGCCGGCCTCGGGGCCGCGGCGACGCCGTCGGCTTACGGCTCGAACTTGTAGCCGAGACCGCGGACCGTCACCAGGTAGCGCGGGGCCCCCGGGTCCGGCTCGAGCCCCATCCCGCGTGCGCCCCTCGCACGGCGCGGCCCCGGGGGCCTCACCGGCTTCGGGACGCTGCGCCGGCCTCCGGCCGGCCCCGGGGCCGCGGCGACGCCGTCGGCTTACGGCTCGAACTTGTAGCCGAGACCGCGGACCGTCACCAGGTAGCGCGGGGCCCCCGGGTCCGGCTCGATCTTGGCGCGCAGGCGCTTGACGTGGACGTCGAGGGTCTTGGTGTCGCCGACGTAGTCCGCGCCCCAGACCCGGTCGATCAGCTGCATGCGGGTCAGCACGCGGCCCGCGTTGCGCAGGAGCATCTCCAGCAGGTCGAACTCCTTCAGCGGGAGGTCCACCTTGGCGCCGGCGACGGTGACCACGTGGCGGTCGACGTCCATCCGTACGGGGCCCGCCTCCAGCGCTGCCGGGGTGACCTCCTCCGGCTCGCCGCGGCGGCGCAGGACCGCGCGGATGCGGGCGACCAGCTCGCGCGAGGAGAAGGGCTTGGTGACGTAGTCATCTGCTCCTATCTCCAGCCCGACGACCTTGTCGATCTCGCTGTCCTTGGCGGTCACCATGATCACGGGGACGTTGGAGCGGCCGCGCAGCTGCCGGCAGACCTCCGTGCCGGGCAGGCCGGGGAGCATCAGGTCGAGGAGGACGAGGTCGGCGCCGTTGCGCTCGAACTCGTCGAGCCCGTCGGGCCCGGTGGCCGCGATGGCGACCTCGAAGCCCTCCTTGCGGAGCATGTAGGACAGGGCGTCGCTGAAGGATTCCTCATCCTCGACGACAAGCACTCGGGTCACGGAAGGACCTCCGGGGCAGGAATGGCTGGAGCGGTTTCTGGCGGTGACTGGGTCAGGCGGGGGTGGGGTGGGTGTGACGGTCCGGCGCCGGGGCCTGCGCCGCCGCTTCGGGGAGTTTGAGGGTGAAGGTGGATCCCTGGCCCTCCGAGCTCCACACCGACACCTCCCCGCCGTGCGAGGCCGCCACGTGCTTCACGATCGCAAGGCCGAGGCCGGTGCCTCCCGTGGCGCGGGAGCGGGCCGGGTCCACGCGGTAGAAGCGCTCGAAGATGCGCTCGCGGTCCTTTTCCGGGATGCCGATGCCCTGGTCGGTCACGGCGATCTCGATCAAGTCTCCCCCGGGTGCCGAAACCCTGCGTCCGGCTATGCCGACGCGGGTACGGGCCGGGCTGTAGTTGACGGCGTTCTCGACCAGATTTCCGAGGGCTGCCGCGAGCTGTCCGCGGTTGCCCCAGACGCGCAGGTCGGCGGTGCCGCCCGCGGCCATGGTGATCTGCTTGGAGGACGCCGTGTGGCGGCAGCGGTCTATGGCCTCCGCCACCAGGGTGTCCACCCGGACGGGCTCGGCGTCCTCCAGCGGGTCGTCGTTCTGGACCCGGGAGAGGTCGATGAGCTCCTGGACGAGGTTGATCAGCCGGGTGGCCTCTATCTGCATGCGGCCGGCGAAGCGGCTGACCGCCTCGGGGTCGTCCGCGGCGTCCATGACGGCTTCGGAGAGCAGGGAGATCGCGCCCACCGGCGTCTTCAGCTCGTGCGACACGTTGGCGACGAAATCGCGGCGCACTGCCTCGATGCGGCGGGCTTCGGTGAGGTCCTCGACCAGCAGCAGCACCAGGCGCGAGCCCAGCGGCGCCACGCGGGCCGAGACGGCGAGGGCCTCGCCGCGGCCGGTGCCGCGCCGGGGCAGGTCGAGCTCGACCTGGCGTATTTCCCCGTCGCGGCGGGTGTCGCGGGCCATGTGGAGCATGGGCTCCACGGCGAGCTTGCCGCCGCGCACCAGCCCGAGGGCATACGCGGCGGAGCTCGCCTTGACCACGGCGTCGCCCTCGTCGAGCACCACGGCGGAGGACCGCAGCACGGAGAGGACGGTGTCCACGCCGGGCGGCAGTACCGCGTTGATGTCGGGGCGCATGGAGCTCCGGGTGGGGCGGGCTTGGTCGCGCTCGCTCCAGCGGAACGCCAGCATCGCGATGACGCCGGTGCAAAGACCGGCAATCGCTGCAGCTGCGGCGACCGCCGCGTTCACGTCCATGGATCCAGGTTAAGCAGGCTCGGCGACACTTCCACAGCCGTTCGGGTGGCACCTCGAACAGTCGTCGCCCAGAGTTCACTCTGGCGACGGGGTTGATTCATTTGTGATGCCGGAGTCGGACGCGTTTGCGGTTCATCGTGAAAGCGTGGGGCGCGGACAGGCCCCCCACGGCAGTGAGAGCAGCCGCAGTAGAGCAGTAGCAGTAGGTCGAGAGAGGGACACGAGACATGCGCGACGCGTACCACGAGGAACTGGACTCGATCGGAGAAGGCCTGGTCGAGATGGCCCGGCTCGTCGGTTCCGCGATCGGGCGGGCCACGACGTCCATGCTCGACGCCGATCTGAAGCTCGCCGAGAGCGTCATCGCCGGCGACCAGAAGGTCGACGACCTGCAGCACGACCTGGAGGCGCGCGCCATCGCCCTGCTGGCCCGCCAGCAGCCGGTCGCCACCGACCTGCGCATCGTCGTGACCTCGCTGCGCATGAGCGCGGACCTGGAGCGCAGCGGCGACCTGGCCCAGCACGTGGCGAAGCTCGCCCGGCTGCGCTTCCCGGAAACGGCGGTGCCGCGGGACCTGCATGCCACGATCCTGGAGATGGGGCAGCTGGCGCAGCGCCTGATGGCGAAGGCGGCCGAAGTCATCATCACGAAGGACGTCGACCTGGCGCTCCAGCTGGAGCAGGACGACGACGAGATGGACCAGCTGCACCGCACGCTGTTCCAGCACCTGATGGACGACCGCTGGAAGCACGGCATCGAGACCGCGGTGGACGTGACGCTGCTGGGCCGCTACTACGAGCGCTTCGCGGACCACGCGGTGTCGGTGGCCAAGCGCGTGGTGTACCTGGTGACGGGCGAGCACGCGGACGACCTCCAGCAGCCGACGGTCGTCGACGGCGCCTGATCCTCTCCGGGTCGCTCGGGTCGCTGCGCCAATGCGCCGTTGACGCGCCGGTGTGGGTGGGCATGAATGAGGCGAAGGCAGCACGACTTCCCGTTCGTCGCCTGCGAGGAGGAACCATGCCCGATTCCCCCGTCCCGATCACCCCGGAGCAGGAGCAGCCGCCGAGGCCGGAGCCACTGAGGCTCCCGCTGCTGGCGGCCTGCGGCTGCGGCTCGGGCTGCGGCTGCGGCTGCCAGTCCGGCGCCCCCTGCCAGTGCGGCGGCTGACCGCCGCACGTGCGTGCGCACGCGAGGGCCCCGTCCGAGACCGGACGGGGCCCTCGTGCGTACACGGGTCAGGGGGCAGCCGGTGCTACGGCGCGATGTCGACGCGCGCGGCACCGCCCGGCAGGACGGGGGCGGCCTGCACGGTGCGCTTGGGGGCGGCGGGGGCGACGGCCGGCTTGGCGGGAGCGGCGGGCGCGGCGGCGGGAGCGGCCGGGGCGGCGACCGGGGCGAGAGGCGCCAGCAGCGGCTCGGCCTGCTGGAGCGTGGTCGAGCCGCCGTTGGTCACGACGACCGCCGGGTTGCTGAGGACCCTCGAGACGTTGAGGTCCGAGATGTTGAGGTTGTCGATGAGGTCGAGCAGCGGGTCCGCCTGCGCGGGGGCGCCACCGGCCAGCAGGACTACGCCGGCGAGGGCGCCGACCGCGGAGAATCGATTGATCTTCATGCCGGGGGAAACGTCCGGACGCCGCCCCCGGTCACCGCTCCCGCACGCCCGTCGCCCGTTCGGCCCTGCCGATCCCCCCGTCTGGCCCGCGCATCCGGACCGGCGTGCGACGAGCCCCCACCCTGCGGGTGAAACCGCAGGTAGGGGGCTCGTTCGCGCGTGTGGGCTACTTCCCGGCCCGCTCCTTGACCCGCGGCGTCACCTCTTGAGCGCGCGGTACCTCTTGAGGAGCGCGGTGATCTTCGCGTGGTCGGCCCCGCCGTTCAGCTCGGTCAGCAGGTCGTCCGGACAGAGCTCGTAGTGGTCGCCCCACCAGTGCCGCCCCTTGTTGTCCCAGATCCGGTAGCCCCCGGGCACTCCCCTGGCCACGTACCGCCTTCTGCTCACGTGCGTCCGCCCTCCGTCCGTCGCCGTGCGGGGTCAGTCCTGGAGGAAGTACCCGCTCACGTCGGCGATCACGTCCACGGAGCCCGCGTGGTTGTAGATGGTCACCGCGTCGGCCCACTTGTTCAGCCCGCAGTAGTTCAGCGCGGGAACCTGGCCGGTCACCGCGTTCGCGATGGTCTGCCCGGCGGTGAAGTTGAGGTTCGAGTACTGCGGCCACATGCCCTGGTAGCGGTCGCAGCCCGAGCTGGGGTGCGCCGACAGGTGGCTGGCGGCCGTGCCGCCGGTCGCGGTGACGTTCATGGTCACGCCGGTGACACCGAACGGCGGGATGCCGAACTTCCACGAGTTGGGCTGGATGTCCAGCTCGTCGTGCTCGCCGAGCGGCGTGCCCGGGGCCTCCCGGGTGTCCAGCACGCGGGTGGGCCCGGTCGGGACGAACTTCGAGCCGGTGGCGGAGTAGTAGCCGCTGATGTCGGCGACCAGGTCGACCGTCCCGGCGAAGTTGTAGAGGTCGACCGTGCCGTCGGCTCCGACCGGGACCGTGACCTGGTTGGGGACGGTCTGCCCGGCGGTGAAGTTGAGGTTGGAGGCCGTCGGCCGGGTGGTGCCGTGCGGGTAGGCGGTGACGTAGCTGCCCGCGGTCGGGTTGGTGGCCGTCACGTTCAGGGTCACCGCCTTGGCCTCGGGGTAGCTCTTGGCGACGTCCAGGTTGATGGTCCCGCCCGCCCCGACCGGTCCGAACGGCCGCGTCGGGGTGGTCGGGTTGAGCCAGGGGTCGCGGGTGTCCAGCAGCCGCTTCGGGCTGACGCCGGTGAAGCGCTGCCCGCTGTCCCCGGCCAGGTAGTAGCCGCTGATGTCGGCGATCAGGTCGACGGTCCCGGCGAAGTTGTAGAGGTTGACCGTGCCGTCGGCTCCGACCGGGACGGTGACCTGGTTGGGAGTGGTCTGCCCGGCGGTGAAGTTGATGTTGGAGGCGGTCGGCCGGAAGGTGCCGTGCGCGTGGGCGGTGACGTAGCTGCCCGCGGTCGCGTTGGTGGCCGTCACGTTCAGGACCACCGCGGTGACGCCCTCGGCGGGTACGCCGGCCCGGCCCGCGATCCGCACGTTGGCCGTCTCGCCGGCACCGATCTTGGCCGCCGGTGCGCCGGCGCCGCTGCGGGTGTCCAGCAGTCGGGTGGGCGTCACCGGCACGAAGGTGCCGGGGGTGCCGAAGGTGACCGGCTTGGTGCCCGCGCGGCCGAAGTAGTCGAACGACATCGGCATCGGGGCGGGGTCGTAGCCGGGACCGGTGGCCTTGATCTCGGCCTTCAGTACGACGTCCCGCTCCCGGGGCGCGCCGGACAACTGGAGGAACACCCCGGAGCAGTTGGTGGTGCAGGCCGGGATCGTCAGCGTCAGCGCGCCGTCCGGGGTGACCGTCCAGTGGTGCACGGTCCAGTCGTCGCCCCACTCGGTGGCTTCGTAGTTGGTGCGGACCTGCAGCATCCGGGCCAGCTGCTGCGGGGAGTACCCCGAAGCCGCCACCGACTCGGCGGCGAGCGTCAGTTGCAGGTCAGTGGCGGTCCAGGTCGTGCCGCTGTCGGGGATGCTGAAGTTGATCCAGCAGCCGGAGCCGGCGTCCTCGCCGCCCGGCACGGTCACCGGCTTCTCCGCCGGATCGAAGAGGCTGCCGCCCGAACCGTTCGTACAGAAGTTCCAGAGCTTGGGCAGCTGCTGGGTGTCGGCCAGTGCGCTCTGGAACGGCAGCAGGCCGGAGAGCAGCAGTGCCCCGGCCGTCGCGGCCAGGGCACGGTTGGTCGTTCGCATGTGGATTCCCCCGAGTCCGAGACCGGCTCCCCCTGAACCGATCTTCACAAAATCCTATGCGATCACCTCGCCGTGGCCCGGCGCAAACGAAAACCCCTGACCTGCACCATGTGTGCAGGTCAGGGGCATGATCGCTGCTGCTACTTCTTCTTGCCCTGGTTCTTGACGGCCTCGATGGCGGCCGCGGCGGCGTCCGGGTCGAGGTAGGTGCCGCCCGGGTTGAGGGGCTTGAAGGCGGCGTCCAGGTCGTAGACGAGCGGGATGCCGGTCGGGATGTTCAGGCCCGTGATGTCGGCGTCGGAGATGCCGTCGAGGTGCTTGACCAGGCCGCGCAGGGAGTTGCCGTGCGCGGCGACCAGGACCGTGCGGCCGGTCAGCAGGTCCGGGACGATGCCGTCGTACCAGTACGGCAGCATGCGCTCGACGACGTCCTTGAGGCACTCGGTGCGCGGACGCAGCTCGTTCGGGATCGACGCGTAGCGCGGGTCCTCGGACTGCGAGAACTCCGTACCGTCCTCGAGTACCGGCGGCGGGGTGTCGTACGAGCGGCGCCACAGCATGAACTGCTCCTCGCCGAACTCGGCGAGGGTCTGCGCCTTGTCCTTGCCCTGGAGCGCACCGTAGTGGCGCTCGTTCAGGCGCCAGGAGCGGTGCACCGGGATCCAGTGGCGGTCCGCGGACTCCAGGGCGAGCTGCGCGGTGCGGATCGCGCGCTTCTGCAGGGAGGTGTGCAGGACATCGGGCAGCAGGCCGGCGTCCTTCAGCAGCTCACCGCCGCGGATCGCCTCCTTCTCGCCCTTTTCGGTGAGGTTGACGTCCACCCAGCCGGTGAACAGGTTCTTCGCGTTCCAGTCGCTCTCGCCGTGGCGGAGGAGGATCAGCTTGTACGGTGCGTCGGCCATGCGTACGAGCCTAATGGAAGTGCGAGGGCGCCCGCGCGCGGTCCTCGGTGGCGCCGATTGACGGTCCGCGTCAATTGGGTAGCGCCCGGAGGCGGCCGCTCGTAATGTGCGTCAAGGTCAAGTGACGCTTACACCTCCGGGGGGATTCCTTATGTCCGTTGCGAGCATGAGACGGGCCGCCCGGGAGAGCGTGTCGGGGCTGCCGACGGCGTTCTGGTGGCTTTGGGCGAGCACCCTGGTCAACCGGCTCGGGGCCTTCGTCGCCACCTTCATGACCTTGTACCTGACCCTGGACAGGGGCTACTCGGCCTCCTTCGCGGGACTTGTGGTCGCCCTCCACGGGCTCGGCGGGGTCATTTCGTCACTGGTCGCCGGTGTCATGACCGACCGGCTCGGGCGGCGGCCGACGCTGCTCGCGGCGAACGTCGCGACCGCGCTCTCGGTGGCGCTGCTGGGCTTCATGGAGCACCCGGCGGCCATCGCCGCGGTGGCTCTGCTGGTCGGCATGGCCTCGAACGCGTCGCGGCCCGCGGTGCAGGCGATGATGGCGGACATCGTGCGTCCCGAGGACCGGGTGCGGGCCTTCGCGCTGAACTACTGGGCGATCAACCTGGGCTTCGCCGTCTCCGCGACCGTCGCCGGTTTCATCGCCGAGTACAGCTACCTCGCCGGCTTCCTGGGCGAGGCGGCGCTGACGCTGGTCTGCGCGGTCCTCGTGTTCCTGAAGCTTCCCGAGTCGCGGCCCGAGAAGGGCGCCGCGGGTTCGGCGGCCGGGGAGCCGGAGATCGGGCTGGGCACGGTGCTGCGCGACGGGCGGTTCATGGGGGTCGTGGGGCTGTCGTTCCTGATCTCGCTGATCTTCATGCAGGGCTCCTTCGGCCTGCCGCTGGCGATGGGGTCCGCGGGCTTCTCCAGCGCCGACTACGGCCTGGTCGCCGCGGTGAACGGCGTGATGATCGTGGTGCTGCAGATCCCGGTCACCCGGTTCATCGAGCACCGGGACCCGCAGAAGCTGCTGGTGATCTCGGCGCTGCTGGCCGGGTACGGGTTCGGGCTCACGGCCTTCGGCGGATCCGTCGGGGCGCTCGCGCTGACGGTGTGCGTGTGGACGCTGGCCGAGATCATCAACTCGCCGACCCAGATGAGCCTGGTCGTGCGGCTGTCCCCGCTGCACGGGCGGGGCCGCTACCAGGGCATGTACACGATGTCGTGGGCCGTGGCCTCGCTCGTCGCCCCGCTGCTGGCCGGCGCGGTCATCGACCGGCACGGGGCGGAGTGGCTGTGGGGGACGACGGCGGTGCTGGGCACGGTCGCGGGGCTCGGGTACTGGATGCTCATGCGCAGTCTCGCCGAGGGTGACCCGGGTACGGGTACGGACGCGGCTGCGGCCGCGGGCCCCGCCGCACCGAAGGCCGTACCGCTTCCGACCGCCACCGAGGCGTAGCGCGGCTCCGCTGCCGGGACGCCGCAGCCGCGGGTCAGGACGGCTGCGTCAGGTGCTTGAAGGCGTCGAGGTTGTAGGTCGGTTCGCCGCGGGAGACGCGCCACTCGTACTCGCGGCGGATCGCGCTCGCGAAGCCCAGCTCCAGCAGGGTGTTGAAGGCGCCGTCGGCCCCCTCCAGGACGGTGCCGAGCAGCCGGTCCAGATCCTCCGGGTTCACCACCGAGAGGGGCAGCCGGCCGGTGAGGTAGACGTCCCCGAGGCGGTCGACGGCGTAGCTCAGGCCGTACAGCTTGAGGTTGCGCTCCAGCAGCCAGCGGTGGACGCCGGCCTCGTTCTCGTCGGGGTGGCGGATCACGAAGGCGTTCACCGACAGGGAGTGCCGGCCGATCCGCAGCGAGCAGGTGGTGCTCAGCTTGCGGGTGCCGGGGAGCTGGACGACGTACGAGCCCGGCTCGGGGCTCTCCCACGACAGTCCGGCCTCGGTCAGGGCGCTCTCGATGATCGCGGCGGTGTCAGCCATGGTGGGAGCGTACGCGACGGCGGTGATCGTGCATCGCTGCCGTGTACACGTCGGCCGTGGCGCTCGCGGCGGTGTCCCAGCCGAAGAACTGCGCGTGCCGTGCGGCCTGCGCGCCCATCCGGTCGGTGAGCTCCGGCTCGTCGATGAAGCGCCGCAGCTCCCGCGCGTAGTCCACCGGGTCGTGTCCGGGTACGAGGATCCCCGTCGCCCCGTCGTTGACGGCGACGGGCAGTCCGCCGACCTCGGCGGCCAGTACCGGCGTGCCGGTGGCCTGGGCCTCGATGGCGACGAGCCCGAAGGACTCGCTGTACGAGGGCATGACCAGCACGGACGCGGCCCGGAACCAGTCGGCGAGCCCGTCCTGCGCGACGGGCGGGTGGAAGTGCACGAGGTCGGTGATGCCGAGCTTCGCGGCGAGCTTCTGCAGCCCCTCCGGCTTGGCCAGTCCGCTTCCGCTGGGGCCGCCGACGACGGGGACGAAGAGCCGGCGGCGAAGCGAGGGGTCCTGGTCGACGAGGACGGCGACGGCGCGCAGCAGGATGTCGGGGGCCTTCAGGGGCTGGATGCGTCCGGCGAAGAGCGGGATGACGGCGTCCTGCGGCAGGCCGAGGCGGGCGCGGGCGGCGGCGCGGCCGTCGGCGACGGTGAAGCGGTCGAGGTTCACGCCGGGGTGGACGACGGCCACCTTGGAGGGGTCGGCCTCGTAGTGCCGTACGAGCTCGTCGGCCTCTTCGGCGGTGTTCGCGATGAGGCGGTCGGCGGCGGCCACGATCTGGGTCTCGCCGATGACGCGGGCGGCGGGCTCGGGCGTGTCACCCTCGGCGAGCGCGGCGTTCTTGACCTTGGCCATGGTGTGCATGGCGTGTACGAGGGGGACGCCCCAGCGTTCGGCGGCAAGCCAGCCCACGTGGCCGGAGAGCCAGTAGTGGGAGTGGACGAGGTCGTAGTAGCCGGGGCGGTGGCCGGCCCAGGCCTGCATGACGCCGTGGGTGAAGGCGCACAGCTGGGCCGGGAGCTCCTCCTTGGCGAGGCCTTCGTACGGTCCCGCGTCCACGTGCCGTACGAGGACCCCGGGCGCGAGCTCGACGACGGGCGGCAGCCCGCCGGTGGTGGCCCGGGTGAAGATCTCGACCTCGATGTTGATCGCGGCGAGGCGGCGGGCCAGCTCCACGATGTACACGTTCATCCCGCCGGCGTCGCCGGTGCCGGGCTGGTGGAGCGGCGAGGTGTGCACGCTGAGCATGGCGACGCGGCGCGGCTTGCGGTGACCGCCGACGGCGGCCGGCAGGCGCAGCCTCGGCGGCTCGTGGCGGGTCGCGCGGGCGGCGGCCAGGCGGCCGCCGATACTGCCGCCGATGCGGGACACGTACTGGCTCAAGGGAGCAGTTCCTCTCGCTCGGACGACGACGCTCGGACGGACCCGTTCGGGTGGCGGGCATGCGGACGGGGGCGCGCGGGGCGCCCTGCTAAGGAGTGCAACCCGGATGGCGGTCCCCCGCATTCCGGGATGGTCCGGGATTCCGCAATTTTTCTTGCGGGAGGCACGGTTTTCCTGCGGCGCGGACCCTCCGCTTACCCTCGGCGCATGGTCTCCCGCAACACCCCGTCCCCTTCCGCCAGCCGGTCTACCGGCCGCCCCGTGGGCTCGGTGACGCGCGGGACGACCAACCCGAACCGGTTGCGCCGCATGGACCGCTGGATCGCGGCCACCCACGGGGCCGCGCTGCGCCGGGCCGAAGCTCCGGTCGCGGTGGACCTCGGCTACGGGGCCGCGCCCTGGACGGCGGTCGAGCTGCTGGCGCGACTGCGGGAGGCGGCGCCCCGGGTGCGGGTGGTCGGCATCGAGATCGAGCCGGCGCGGGTCGCGGGCGCGAAGCCGTACGAGCGGGAGGGGCTGAGCTTCCGGCACGGCGGCTTCGAGGTGCCGCTGGACGGCACGGCCGGGGATCCGGTGGGCCACGCGGCGCTGATCCGTGCGGCGAACGTGCTGCGCCAGTACGACGAGGAGCAGGTCGAGCAGGTGTGGGGGCGGCTGTGCGCGCGCCTCGCCCCGGGCGGGCTGCTGGTGGAGGGCACCTGCGACGAGATCGGGCGGCGGCACGTGTGGGTGGCGCTGGGCCCGGAGGGGCCGCGCACGGTGACGTTCGCGACGCGGCTGGGCTCCCTGGAGCGTCCCTCGGACCTCGCCGAGCGGCTGCCGAAGGCGCTGATCCACCGGAACGTGCCGGGTGAGCCGGTGCACGCGTTCCTGCGGGACTTCGACCGGGCGTGGGCGGCGGCGGCCCCGTACGCCTCCTACGGGGCGCGGCAGCGCTGGATCCGGACGGCGCGCGCCCTGGCGGGCGACTGGCCGCTGGCGGACGGTCCGGGGCGGTGGCGGCAGGGGGAACTGACGGTGCGCTGGGAGGCGCTGCGCCCGGTGGGGTGAATACGGCGGGCCGGGGAACCGGTGGCCCGAGTGGCCCGTTGAGTCGTGCGGGGTGGGGCGTTGAAATGGATCCGCGGGGCGGCCGGCTGACGGTCGTTCGGCCGGACCGGCGGCCATGGCGGCACGGGGCGGCCCAGGCGGCACGGGCAAGATCGGAAGACATCCACAAGGGTGTTGGATTTCATCTACTCGTGGCACCATCCCGGATGGCAGTAACAAGTTACTGATGGATAGTCAGTTAATGACGCCTGGGGGGACCATGGGGGCCGTGAGGCAAAGGCGGGGCGCGAGCGCTCTCGTACTGCTCTGCGCGATGGCGATACTGACGGCGCCGGGCCTTGCGACGGGCACCGCCTACGCGGAACCGGCCGCGCCGGCGGCGCCGGCCGCCCCCGCGGCGCCGGAGCCGGGCGCCAAGTCCCTGGAGCAGGTCCACAAGGAGATAGAGGGCCTGTACCACCAGGCGGGCGCCGCCACGGAGGCCTACAACCAGGCCGAGGCCGAGACCAAGGCCCAGTCGGACAAGATCGTCGAGCTGGCCAACCTGATCGTGGCCGGGCAGGCGCGGATCGACACCCTCAAGAGCCGCGCCGGCGCCGCCGCCCGCGCCCAGTACCGCTCGGGCGGCCTGTCCCCCGGCGCGCAGCTGGCCTTGAGCGAGGACCCGGGCCAGTTCCTCGACGGGGCCAAGCGGTTGCGCCAGGGCGAGAAGGCCACCTCGGACATGCTCTCGGAACTGGACCGCACCCAGCACGACTTGCAGCGCTACGCGGCGGACGCGAGCGCGCGCTGGGCGATCCTGGAGGCCAACCGGGTCAAGCAGGAAGCCGCCAAGAAGGAGATCGAGGCGAAGATCAAGGCGGCGGAGGAACTGGAGAACAAGCTCCAGGCCGAGGAGAAGGCCCGGCTGATCCAGCTGGAGCAGGAAGCCCAGTACAAGGCGCAGACGGCGTGGCTGTCGACGGGCGCGATGAAGGACGTCAGCGGCACCGCGACGGACGCCGGACAGCGGGCCGTGCAGTTCGCCACCGCCCAGATCGGCAAGCCGTATGTCTGGGGCGCCGTGGGCCCGGGCTCGTACGACTGCTCGGGGCTGACCTCGCAGGCCTGGCGGGCGGCGGGCAAGGGCATCCCGCGCACCTCGCAGGAGCAGCTGCGGCTGCTGCCGAAGGTCGCGGTCAAGGACATGCGCCCGGGCGATCTGATCATCTACTTCGACGACGCGACCCACGTCGGGATGTACATCGGCGACGGCGCGATGGTCCACGCCCCGCGCCCCGGCCGCAACGTCACGATCGCGGGCGCGGGCTCCATGCCGATCAAGGCCGTGGTCCGGCCGGACGCGTAGCCCCTGCGGGGTTGCTCGGCGTGTGGGTCGGGGTCCTGGGTGCGGCGCCGCTGCCGGGGCTCCGCCCCGGACCCTCTCCCCCAGCTACCGCTGGGAGGTGCCCCCACCAGACTCCGTCCGGGGGGACCCCCACGCCTCAAACGCCGGCGAGGCTGGTTCTTCCCCGGGATCTGGCCTGGCAGGCAACCGTTCGGCCGCCCTTTGCGTCTCGCCAGGCGGGACGGAACATGGCCCCGCCGTGACGTTTGTCATCCAGTTGGGCCGAATTTCCCCCGCGATAACGGCATATGCCGGAGGCCCTGATCCACAGCGGCATTCCGCTTGCCCGGCCCGGCCGCTAGGGTCTGCCGGACGAGCGCACCCTCGGGGGGAGGGAAGGAACCGGAGACGATGCCCGTACCCGTACCGCGGCAGAGGGACACCCCGGCCACGGAGAGCGGTCAGGCCGTTCTGAACGGCGCGGCGGCACCCGCTGCCGCACCCGCCGCCACCGGCGTCGCACAGGCGACCCCGCACACCACCCCGCACACGACTCCGCTGACCCTCCTCGTCATCGAGGACGACCCGGCCGGCGGGCTCACGGTCCCCGAGATCCTCGACGCCGACGGGCACCGCATCCGGCTCCGCAGCGCCCGCAACCTCGTCGAGGCCGAGCGGCTGCTCACGCCCGACGTGCACTGCATCCTGCTCGACCTGTCCCTCCCGGAGACGGGCACCCGCGCGCCCGCCGCGAACGGCGCCGCCACCGTGGCCGTCGACCGGCTGACGACCCTCCGCCAGGTGCTCCGCCTCGCCCCCCGGCACGCCGTGCTCGTCCTCACCTCCGAGGCGGACGCCGAGCGCGCCGCCGAGGCCGTCCGGGTCGGCGCCCAGGACTTCCTCTTCCGCGACGAGCTGGACGGCCGACTGCTGAGCCGCGCCATCCGCTACGCGGTGGAGAGAAAACGGGCGGACATCGCCCAGTACAAGCTCGCAGAATCGAAACTGCGCGCCCAGGAGAACGCCCGCCTGGAGCGCGGCCTGCTGCCCACGCCCCTCCTCGAAGGCTCCGACCTCCGCTTCGCCGCCCGCTACCGCCCCGGCCGCAGCCGGGCCCTGCTCGGCGGCGACTTCTACGACACCGTCCGCACCCCGGACGGCACCGTCCACGCCATGATCGGAGACGTCTGCGGCCACGGCCCCGACGAAGCCGCCCTCGGCGTCGAGCTCCGCATCGCGTGGCGCGCCCTGACCCTGGCCGGGCTGTGCGGCGACGACCTGCTGGCCACCCTCCAGGAGGTCCTGGAGGTGGAGCGCCCCTGCGAGGAGATCTTCGCGACGCTCTGCACCGTCGACATCTCCCCGGACGGCCGCCGCGCGGGCCTCTGCCTGGCCGGCCACCCGGCGCCGCTGATCTCCAGGCCGGGCCGACCCGCGCGCCTGCTCCCGTACGAGAACAGCGGCCCGGCACTCGGACTGCTGCCGCGCGCCCGCTGGCCCCGCCGGCAGGTCGAGCTCGGCGGCACGTGGAGCCTGATGCTCTACACGGACGGCCTGATCGAGGGCAAAATCGGCGAGGGCAAGGAGCGCCTCGGCCAGGACGGCATGGTCGAGATGATCAACCGGCACCTGGACCGCGGCCTGAGCGGCGAGGGCCTGCTGGAGGCCTCCGTCACCGAGGCCCGCCGGCTCAACGGCGGCGAGCTCACCGACGACGTGGCCGTGGTCCTGCTCTCACGCGCCGAGGGCTGACGGGCTGGTGGGCTGACGGGCGCTTGACCGCCCGCGGCGGGCTACCGCGCGGCGGACTACCGCCCGCCGTTGTAGGGCCCGTACGGCCCGTCGCTGCTGCTGCCACCGCTGCGCCGGCCGCCGCCCGAGACCTGCTTGAGGGCGGGACGGACGTCGACGAAGAACACGATGGTCGCGACCAGGCCCGCGATCTGCAGGAACAGCATCCCGAGGAAGGCGTCCACGACGACGGTGATGCCGAGGATGACCAGCCAGAAGGTCTTGGTCTGCTTCCCGGCGGCCCGATAGGCGTCCTCGCGCGCCGTCAGCGCGACCACGAAGGCCACGACGGCGAGTACCAGCATGGCGAACCCGAGCAACGGGAGCACCCCGTTATCGAAGCCGTTCATCAGCATCGCGCGACCGCCTTCTCATGCGTCTTCCCTGTGCCTGTGCTTTCCACGCTACCGGCACGGGCGCCCTCGTGAACCACAACGGGCCGGACACCCTCCAGGTGCCCGGCCCGTCGCACTCATAAGCCTCAGCTCTCCTCGGCCGGAGCGGCCGCGGCCTTCTTCGACGCGCTCTTGCGCGCGGTGGTCTTCCTGGGCGCGGCCTCGGCCACCGGCTCCGACGCCGCTTCCGGCGCCGCCTCGGGCTCGGGCTCGACGGCCACGGCGATGTCGACGATCTCCTCGGAGACCTCGCCGCGCCAGGCACGCACGGTCTGCTCACCGTGCTCGGCGACCTTGTCGTACGTCTCCTTGGCGCGCACGGCGTACTCCGCGGCGACGCCGACCCCGCGCAGCGCCAGGTCCTGGGCGGTCTCGCCGAGCTTCTTCGGGTCGATCGCGCCGAGCACCTCGGCGACCTTGGCGGTGACCGCCTCCTGCGCCTCCTTGGCCGCTTCCCTGGCCTTCTCCTGCACGACCTTCGGGTCGGTGTTCTTCACGGCCTCGATGCGCGCGGGGGCCTCGGCGCGCAGCTGCTCGATGAGCCCCGGCACCTTCCTGGCCTGCTGCACGGCGAGGTCGGCGGTGCCGGCGGCGAAGTAGAGCGGGGTGGGGTCGGTGAGGGTCTTCTTCAGGTCATCGGCGATGGCCATGTGCGGGTCCTCCCGGATCAAGTTCGGTTCGTCTTCGACGGCGTCTCGCCGGCGGGTCCTTCGGGCGTGTCCGGCGTGTCTGGCGTGCCGGGCACCTCGGGCGCATCGAGCGCGTTCTCCTTGCGGAACGACTCGTAGACCTGGAGCAGCACCTGCTTCTGCCGCTCGTTGATGAGCGGGTCGGCGAGGATGACGGCCCGCGTCTCCACCTCGTCGCGGTCCCGCTCGTCCAGGATCCCGGCCTGCACGTACAGCGTCTCCGCGGAGATCCGCAGCGCCTTGGCCAGCTGCTGCAGGATGTCCGCGCTCGGCTTGCGCAGCCCGCGCTCGATCTGACTCAGGTACGGATTCGACACCCCCGCCGCGTCGGCGAGCTGCCGCAGCGAAAGCTGGGCCTGCCGACGCTGCTCACGGAGGTATTCGCCGAGGTTTCCGACGTTGAGCGATGCCATGCCCCGATCCTGCCGCACCTTGCTAACTTTTGCAAGCAGCTGCTTGCAAGAGCTCCCACCTACGACGGGGCCCCCGCAGTCGACGGTGATCGACGGCGGGGGCACGGGGTCTGCGGGGCCTCCGGAGCCCTACTTGTAGATGCGCAGCACCCGGCTGACGTCACGGACGTGGCCCAGCCCGCGCAGCTCCTCGAGCGCGCCGTGCAGGGCGCGCTCGGTCGCCGGGAAGGTGACGAAGACGACCCGCGCGTGCGATTCCGAGCCGTGCTGGTCGACCTTTCGGATCGAGACGCCGTGCCGCGCGAAAACGCCCGTCACCTGGGACAGGACGCCCGGCGCTTCGTCGACCACGGTGCGGATGTAGAAGGAGTGCCGGAGGTCCTGCGTGGGCCGCAGCACCGCGGGGGTGCCGACGGGGACGCGGCGGTGCGTGCCGCGGACCAGGTGGTCGGCCGCGGCGACGACGTCACCCAGGATGGACGACGCCGACGGGCGGGGCCCGGCGCCGTGGCCGTAGAACATGAGCTCCCCGGCGGCGGAGGTGGTGACGAACACCGCGTTGAAGCTGTCGCGGACGCTCGCCAGCGGGTGGTCGCGTTCGATGAGGGCAGGGAACACCTGCGCCCCGATCTCCTCGCTTCCCTCCGGGCCGTCGGCGAACCGCTCGGCCACGGCGAGGAGCTTGATGTCGAACCCGAACTGCGCGGCCAGTTCGAAGTCTTCGAGTTCGAGACCGACGATCCCCTCCCGGTCGACGTCGTCGGCGACGACGGACCGGTTGAAGGCCAGCGACGCGAGGATCGCGAGCTTGGACGCCGCGTCGTGGCCCTCGATGTCGGCGGTCGCGTCGGGCTCGGCCAGCCCGAGTTCCTGAGCGTTCGCCAGGGCCTCCTCGAAGCTCAGGCCGTCGCCCATCATGCGGGTGAGCATGAAGTTGGTCGTGCCGTTCACGATGCCGGCGACTCGGGTCACCTCCTCGCCGAGCAGCGACTCCCGGATGGGCCGCAGGATCGGCACCGCGGCCACGGCCGCGGCCTCGAAGAAGAGGTCGACCCCCGCCCGGTCGGCCACGGCGAACAGCTCGGGGCCGGCGCTGCCGATGAGCTGCTTGTTGGCGGTCACGACCGGCTTGCCGGCCTCCAGCGCCGTCGTGATCAGCTCGCCGACCGGCGTCGTGCCGCCGATGAGCTCGACGACGATGTCGACGTCCTCCCCCTTGACGACGTCGAGGGGGTCTCCCGTGAACAGATCCGCGTCCAGTTTCGGCGAGCGCGGTTTATCCGGATTGCGCACCGCGATACGCACCAGATCGAGGGAAATTCCCGTCACGGCCTCGATCGACGCACGCCGTTCGACGAGCAACTCGGCGAAAGCCTCACCGACGGTTCCGCACCCCAGCAGCCCAATTTTGACATGGTTTACCATGGGGAAAATCCTACATGCCCGGGCCGTACGCCAGATGGAATACCGGCGATTTCTCAGAGTGCGAGACGGCGCCCCGATCGGCAACTCGTTCCGCCGAAGACGCCCCCTTTCCCGGGGACGTCTTCGGCGGAACGGACCACTACGCGGGCCTTCGGGGAGCCCCCACCAGGAGAGAGGGGTCGCGGTACGGAAGATGGGTTCCGAAACTGCGTCGGTGGTAGACCAGCGGCGCCTTGTCCCCGGTCGATTCCGCGGCGTCGACGCGGCCGAGGACGATGACGTGGTCGCCACCGTCGACCAGGTCGTCCACGGTCGAGGCGACCCAGGCCGACGCCTGCGAAATACGCGGGAGACCTGCGTCGATGCTCCAACTCGTCCCGTAGAACTTGTCGATGCCGCCCTTGGCCGCGAACGCCATCGCCAGGTCGTCCTGGTCGGCGCCGAGCACGTTGAGTCCAAAACGCCCGGACTCGCGAATCATGTCGAGCGTCCGCGACCTCCTGTCGAGGGCGATCAGCACCATCGCGGGATCGATCGAAAGCGAGGTGAACGCGCTGACGGTCGCCCCGAAAGGCTGACCGTCGTCGGACATGCCCGTCACGATCGACACGGGTGTGGCGACGCAGGACATGGCCTCCTTGAACATGCCCTGCAATGTGGACTCGGTTTCAGTGGTTTTCATCGTCGCTTCCTTCCCGACATGCCCGACGGTCCCCCGTATGCACAAATGCCTCGTCCGTCGGACTCATTTCAAGACCGAAACCCAGACCCGGTATTTCCTCGAAAAACCACGACCTGAGGAGTTCGCGATATTCGATGGAATCGAATACCTCCTCCAGGGCCTCGTCCACGGCACGGACGAGCTCCTTGTCCTCGTGCCGCATCATGAATCCGTAGAACTCTCCGCCCAGCCGCACGTCGAGCAGCCTGAGGTCCGCGCGCGCCGCGCCGCCCTGCAGGAGGGTCCTGAGGATCACCTCGTCCGCGACCATGGCGCCGATGTTCCGATCTCCGAGGAACGCTTCCCAGGCGGCGCCGATGGACGGCACCCCGACGAAGGCGTACTCGAAGCCGACGTCGTCCCTGCCCTCCAGCGCGGCCTGGCTCGTCGAGCCCTGGATGCCGACCACGCGCAGCGCCCCCGACGGCGACGGGTACGCCTCCGCCTTCACCACGATGCGGTGAGAGGTGCGGAAGATCGGCCGGCTGAAGGCGTGGCGGGCCTGCCGCGCCTCCGTGATCGTCGTCGATCCGCACTCGATGTCGATGAGGCCGTCGGCGAGCTGCCCCTCCCTCGTGGAGGAGGTCACCTCGACCGCCTCCAGCGGGGGAACCCGGTCCGCACCGCCGAAGACCCTGGCGAGGACCAGGTGCGCCAGGTCGACGGAATAGCCGACGGGCCGGAAGTCCCCGGTCGGCGCGTACGAGAACGGCGGGGTGTTCCGTTGAAGACCCACGCGGATACTCGCGCTGTCACGAGCGCTACTGAACAAGGGTGGTCACCATTTCCGCGGAGTCCTGGAGCGCGAGCCCCGTCACGAGGCCGAGCAGGGGCGTGGGGTCCGTCAGCAGGTACATGTGTCCGCCGGGAACGGTGGACAGCGAGAAGTGCCGTGTCGTCAGCGACGCCCAGCCGGCCATGAATCCGGGGGCCAGCAGGCGGTCCCGCTCCGCCGCCACGCAGTACAGGTCGACGGGCAGTGCGCGCGGGGTCAGCGAGGGGAACTCGCGGGACATCCACGCCAGATCCGCGGCGAGGGTGTCCGCGTAGAACTCGCCGACCGCACGCGCCGCGGAGCCGCCGACCGCGCCGAGGATCTCCTCGGCGTTCTCGCAGCCGTCCCCCTGCGCGAACAGCCGGCCGGCCGCCTCCAGGCTGTACGGGGGCGGCGCCTGCGCGGACAGCACCACCCGGACGCGGCGGCGGTAGACCGCCCAGATCGCGTCGGCGACGGCCCACGCGACGGTCGCCCCCATGCTGTGCCCGAGAAGCACGATGTCGTCGTAGGGCAGCGCGCAGATCCCCCGGGCGATCTCCAGCGCGAGATCGTCCAGGTGGTCCGTGAGCGGTTCCCCGATGCGGTCCTCACGGCCCTTGAGCTGGACCAGGACCACGTCCGTCGTCGGCGCGAGCGCGTCCGGCCAGCTCCGGAAGGCGGCCGTGCCCCCACCGGCGTGGTGGAAGCAGACGACCACGCGCCGATGCCCGTGGGAGTACCTCCTCAGGAGCGGCGTGCCGGTTGCCCGGATGTGCCGGGTCATCGGCTGCCGGTCCGCGTTTCCGACGACTCGTGGCCCGGTACCTCTACCCGGCGGAGCCCCGTGCGGTACCGCGCGGCCAGCTCCCGGTATTCGGCGGCCGTCTCGTCCAGCACCGCCACGTCGCTGTCGCTCAGCTTCATCAGGACGGACGCGGGAGTGCCCGCGATCAGGCTCCGGGGCGGAAGCAGCGGTCCGGCGCTCAGCACCACCCCTGCGGAGACCCGCGAACTCTCCCCGACCGAGACGCCGTTCAGCAGGACCGCGCCAATGCCGACGACGGAGCCGTCACCGACCGAGCAGCCGTGCAGCAGGGCGCCGTGGGCGATCGTCACGTCGCGGCCGACGACCAGCGGATGGTCGGGGTCGGAGTGCAGCATCGAGTGGTCCTGGACGTTCGACCCCCGGCCGATGCGGACGCCGCCCTTGTCCCCGCGGATCGTCACGCCCGGCCAGAGGCTGACGTCCGCCTCGATCTCCACGTCTCCGATGACCACCACGTCGTCGAACGCGTAGACGCTCGGGTGGATGCGCGGCTGGACACCCTGGAAGCTGTACGTCTTCATCTCTCAGGCCTCTTTCCGGATCAGCGACGAGAGCCGGGTGAGGCTCTTCATGACGTCGTCCTTGGACAGTCCGAAATCGACCAGGCAGGCGATCTCGTTCACGCCCATCGCGGAGAAGTCCTCCAGCGTCGTACGGGCCCGGTCCACATCGCCGATGAGCGAACTCGACGAGACGTACCGCTGGAACACCATCTCCAGGAATTCGTCGCGGTCGTCGCCGAGGTTCTGCAGGGTCTGGGACTTGTCCTGCGACTCGCTCTGCCCCGAGGTGGCGTGCTGGGAGACGAAGCCGCTGAGGTACTGGACCAGGGCGGGCCTGACCCGTTCCACCGCTTCCTGCGTGTCGACACCGACGTAGGTGTGCAGCATCAGGGAGACCGTGCCGGAGTCGGGATCGAAGCCGGCGCCGGCGCGCGCCTCCCGGTAGATCTCGATCCGCTTCGCGAGTTCGGCCGGGCCGAAGTTGATGAGCGCCGACAGGACGTTCAGGCCGTTCTCGCCGGCGAACCGCCACGCGTCGGGGTTCTTCGACGTGGTCAGCCAGACGGGCAGCTCGGGCTGCACGGGGCGGGGGAAGGTCAGGATGTCGTGGACCTCTCCCAGCGGATCGGTCCGCCCGACGGCCGTTCCGCGCCACAGGCTCTGCAGCTGCTCCCGCGAGCGGTTGAGCACCTGCGACCTGTCCTCGTACCCGTCCGGGCCGAGGACGAAGTCCCGCGCGTGCCAGCCGGGCGCCACCGCGAGGTCCACCCGGCCGCCCGACAGGTTGTCGACGAGCGCCCACTCCTCCGCCACGCGCAGGACGTCGTGGAGGGGGAGGTTGACGCTTCCCGCACGGATGCGGACCTTCTCGGTGATCATCGCCAGTGCCGCGCCCAGTACGGACGGGTTGGGATACGCGCCGCCGACCTCGGTGAAGTGCCGCTCCGGGGTCCAGATCGCGGTGAAGCCGGCTTCGTCGACGAAGCGCGAGACGTCCAGCAGGAGGTCGTACGGGTCGCCGTCCCCGCTGAGACCGGAGAAGAAGATGACGCCCAGGTCGGGCAGTCCCGTGGACGGGCGGCGTTCGGCCGGCTCGGCGGGGGTCACGGGCGCGGGCGCGGCGGCCGACGTGGGCGTGGCCGCGGGAGTGGGCGCCGAACCGGACTTCAGTTGGGCCTTCAGCCTCGCCAGCCGGCCGGCGTCGAGATAGGTGCTGTCAGACATGTGCGGGCTCCTCAAGCAGCATGGCCGTGATCACGTTCGTGGCCGCCGAGACCGAGCTGTTCTCGTAGAAGTCACGGACGGAGAGGTCGAATTCGAAGGTCTCGCGCAGCTTGTTGATCAGCTGGATCGCCATGAGCGAGTTGCCGCCGAGTTCGAAGAAGCCGAGGTCGTCGGCCGCGTCCGACGAGCCGAGGAAGCTCTCGAAGATCTGGCCGACGATCAGCCGGATCTCCTCGGTCGCCGCGTCGACACCGGCGCCTTGCACCTCGGCGGCGGGTGCAGCCGCGGCCGCAGCCGCAGGTGCCTGCGCCGCTGCCGGTGCGTCCGTGGCCGGGGCACCGGTCGACGGGGCCGGGACCGTGCTCACCACGGCGGATTCCTGCCTGGCCAGGAGGAAACCGAGCGTCGGCTCCACCCAGTGGGCCTGCTTGTCGAAGGCGTAGGTCGGCAGGGACACCATCCGCCCCGCCGTCGCGTACTCCCCGATGCGCACCTCGGGGTCGGAGGCCCAGCCGAGGGCCACCGCGTCCGCGAACGACTCGTCCTCGTGGTCCGGCTCGGCCAGCGTCTGGGCGAGTTCCAGGACCGCGCCGGACTCCGATCCCGCGTTGGCACGGATCAGGTTGCTCATCGACCGGCCGGAGCCGATCTCGACGAACCGTCGCACGCCGTGCTCGCGCAGCGTTCGGACCGACCCCGCGAAGTCGACGCCCCGGATGAGGTGGTCCGCCCAGTAGTGCGGGTTCCTGGCCTCGTACCCGGTGAGGATCGCGCCGGTGATGTTCGATACCAGGGGGATCCGTGGCTCCTGGAAGTCGACGGTCTTCAGGAACGCGAGGAACTCCCGCGCGCCGTCCTCCATCAGCGGCGAGTGGAAGGCGTGCGAGGTCGCGAGCCGCTGGTGGGAGATGCCCGCCTCCACCGCCCGTGCGATCGCCTGCTCGATGCCCTGGTGGGTTCCGGACAGGACGAACTGCTGCGGGGAGTTGGTCGCCGCGATCACCAGGACGCCGGCGTCGAGCAGCTCGCCGAACGGCTCCAGCCGGCTGACGGCGAGCATCGCTCCGGGGGTGCAGCGCGCCATGGCCCTCGACCGCCGCACCACCAGCTCCGCCGCCGTGCGCAGGTCGAAGACCCCGGCCACGGTGGCGGCGACGACCTCGCCGAGGCTGTGCCCGAAGAGGTAGCGGGGCCGCACGCCCGCGTCGATGAGGGCGGTCGCCAGCGCGTACTCGACGGCGAAGAGGAGCGGCTGCGCCACGGAGGTGTCGGAAGTGTCGGCGCCGGTGGCGTCCGTCTCCCCGTCGGAGCGCAGGTGGCTCCGCAGGTCGACGTCCGTGTGCGCGTTCACCGCGGCGACCGCTTCGTCGAGCCGGCGGGCGAAGGACGCGTTCTTCGAGGCGAGTACGGAACCCATGCCCGAGCGCTGGGTTCCCTGGCCCGCGAAGACGAAGCACACCTCGTTCGCGTCCGTCTCGGATCCCACGTGGTACCGCTCGGCCTTCAGCCGTGAGACCGCCTCCGCACGGTCCACGACGGCCAGCGAGGCACGGTGGGGATGGAGCGTCCTGCCGACGCGCAGCGTGTGCGCGTACTCGGCCGGCGAGGCGTCGGGGTCCGCCGCGAGGTGCTTCGCCAGTTCGGCCGCCTGCCGGCGCAGCGCCTCTTCGGACCTCGCCGAGAAGGTGAGGATGCTCGGACCGCCGGCGGGCCCGGAAGGTCCGGCGGGTTCGGCGGGCCCTGCCGGTGTCCTCTCGAAGCTCCGGAGGATGACGTGGCCGTTGGTGCCGCCCATGCCGAAAGCGCTCACGCCGGCCCAGTGCGTGTCGTCGCCTTCGAGCGGCCGTCCCTCGGTGGTCACGAAGTAGCGCGAGCCGTCCAGTTCGAGCGCCGGGTTGAGTTCGCGCACGTTCACGGTCGGCGGCACGTACTTGTGCTTCAGCACCAGCGCCGCCTTGATCAGGCCGACGATGCCCGCGGCGATGTTGAGGTGCCCGAAGTTGCCCTTGAGCGAGCCGATTCCGCACGGATCGCCGTCGGTTCCGTACGCCTGCTTGATCGCCTCGATCTCGATGGGGTCGCCGAGCGCCGTCCCCGTCCCGTGCGCCTCGATGTACGTGATGTCCGTCTGCTTGGCGCCGGAGATCGCGAGGGCGTCGCTCAGGACGCCGACCTGGCCGGAGACGCTCGGGGCGGTGAAGCTCGCCTTCTGCGCTCCGTCGTTGTTGACCGCCGACCCGGCGATGACCGCCTGGATGTCGTCGCCGTCGGCGATCGCGTCGCGCAGCCGCTTCAGCAGGACGAGCCCGAGGCCGTTGGTGAACACGGTCCCGTTGGCCTCGGCGTCGAACGGCCTGCAGGTGCCGTCCGGGGACAGCACGCCGCCGACCTGGTACCGGTAGCCGGCGTGCTGGGGGACGCGTACGTACACCGCGCCCGCGATCGCCGCGTCGCATTCGTTCAGCAGCAGGCTCTGGACGGCCGAGTGGACGGCGACGAGCCCGGTCGAGCACGCGGTCTGCACGTTCACACTGGGGCCGCGCAGGTTCAGCTTGTGGGAGATCCGGGTGACCAGGAAGTCCTTGTCGTTGCCGTGGCGCACGACCATCTCACCGAACGAGTCGACGAGGTCCGGGCGGCTCAGGACCCCGAAGAGGTACGTGCTCATCCCCGAGCCGGCGAAGACGCCGATCCTCTGCTCGGTGCGGTGCGGATCGATGTTGGCCCGCTCCAGCAGCGCGACGGACTTCTCCAGCATGAGGCGCTGCTGGACGTCGAGGATGTCCGCCTCGCGCGAGGAGTAGCCGAAGTAGGGGGCGTCGAAGTCCGCGAGACCGTCCAGGACTCCGGCCCGCTTGACGTAGTCCGGCCGGGAGCTCTGGCCGGCCGGTACCCCGGCCGCCGCGACTTCGGCATCGGTCAGATCGGTGATGGCGCTCTCGGCGTCCACCAGCTTCTGCCAGAACTCGTCGACGTCCGCCGCCTGTGGAAGGCGGCATTCCATGGCGACGATCGCGATCAGGTCGTCGTCATCGCTGTGCATGTTCATCCATGTCCCATCCAGTACAGGGGTGCTTGCCAGGGGTGTCCGGCGGATCAGGGCCGGGCACCCCTCAGAGCTGACGGGAGCGCCTGGCCGACAGCACACGGCGCCGTCCGGCGGCGCCGGGGGCAGCCGCCGCGGTGCTCGGTGCGTTGCCGCCGGGCTCCTTCGTCATGGCTTCGAGGAATCGACGCTGAGCATTGAAGGAGGCGTGCTCGAAGAGTCGGACGAGCGGGAAGCGGACGCCGAACTCGGCTTGGATCTCCGCGTGGAGGACGGCGATCGTCAGGGAGGTTCCGCCCACGCCGAAGAAGGTGGATTCGCGGTCGGCCAGCCGCGCCGCGCCGTTGCCCGTAACGGCGAGCCAGATGCGTTCGAGCCGGTCGGGCACCGGGCCGGTCTTACGGCCAGGGCCTCCCGTGCCGATGGCGCGTCGGGCCCGGTCCTGGACGTGGGCGCGGGCGACTTCCGCGAGCGCCTTGCGGTCGACCTTGCCGTTGGGGAGCTTGAGCAGTTCGGGCACGAACAGGAACGCCGACGGGAGCATGACGCTCATCAGACGCCCGTTCAGGTAGTCGCGGAGGTCCTGCTCGGCCGTCGCATCGCCTTCCAGGACCGCGACGATGACCTTGGTGAAACGATCCTCCTGAGCGCACACGAAGACGTCGCGGACACTCGGGTGCGACTGGATCGCGGAGCGCACCTCCTGCAGCTCGATCCGGACACCCGCGATCTTGATCTGCTCGTCCGCCCGGCCGAGGATCTCCAGCCCTCCTTGCCCGGTCCGGCGGCCGAGATCGCCCGTCGGATAGGCGACGATGCGCTCTCCGCCCACGTGGATCTCCACGAAGGGGGAAACGATCCGGCCGTCGACGAGGTAGCCGTGCGAGGGATGGTCCGCCGCGATGAAGATCTGGCCGACGGCGTCGTCCGCGCAGAGCCGCTTGTCGTCGTCCAGGACGTAGCTCGTGGACTGCGGAAGGTTCCGGCCCACCTGCTGGATCCCGGACGTCACGCCCTGCGGCACCCGGTAGAAGTGCTGGGCCAGCGTCGTCTCGGTCGGACCGTAGAGGTTGACCACCTGGCAGCTCGGGAAGAGCTCCCGCCAGCGGCTCACCAGCGCGCCGTCCAGCGGCTCACCGGCGAAGAAGGCGTGGCGGACGGTCGGTACCGGCTCCGTCTCGGCGGCTCCGGCCGTCCACAGCTTGCCGAGCGAGGGAACCAGGTGCAGAGCCGTGATCCGCCGGCTCCGCAGGAAGTCCAGCACGCCGTCGGCATCGAGGTGCAGTTCGTCCGGAACGCACAGTGCGGCACCGGAGATCAGGGGCGTCAGGGCGTCCCGGAACCAGACGTCGAACGACAGGTTGGTGAGGTGCGCGAAGCGGTCGTCCGGCCCGATCGAGAATTCGTCGGACTGCCACCGCAGGAACAGCGACAGGCCCGTGTGGCTGCCGATGATCGCCTTGGGCTTGCCCGTCGACCCGGAGGTGAAGGCGACGTACGCGTGGTCCGCGTCGTCGAGGACCGCGGGCGCGGAGCCTTCGCCGGCCGGTGCGGGGTCGGGGTCGGGCCGCAGGGCGATCCGCCGGCCGTCCGCGCACGAGATGGTCGCGCGGACGGGACCGGAGTCCAGCATGGTCTCGCGTCGCACGTCGGGCAGGGCCTCGTCGACGAGCATGACGATCGAGCCCGCCATCCACACGCCGAAGACGGCCACGACCACGGACGCGCTGCGGCGGCCGAGAACCGCCACGACGTCGCCCTTGCCGATTCCGCGCGCCTCCAGATCGCCCGCCACTTCGCGGGCGCGCTCCAGAAGTTCGGTGTAGGTGATCGATTCGGAAGAAGAGGTGATCGCGGTCGCGTCCGCGTATTTCTCGCAGGCCCGCAGCAAAAGGGTGTCGACCGCCTGCACGGCTACTCTCTCCATCTGATGAGGTTTCCTCACTGATCTGCCTCGAACGAGGCTTTCGTTTCCTCAGTGGGTCAGGGCGAGGGCGGCCCTCGCGGTCTCGTCTGTCCGGCGGGAGCACGCGGCGACTTCGGCGCGGCACGGCAACGGACGACGCGGTCCGGCGTCCGACCAGGGCCTGGGGCCGGGGACACCGAACGGGGGGAGCGACCCAGGCCCGGACCGGGCCGGCTGGGAAAGCGCTCACGTGGGTCTGACGCCGCGCGGTCCGATCGCCCGGAGGCACTGCGGCGGCGGGTGGGGCTGGTGCTGGGAATTCGACGGATGGTTCGACACGGCCGGTACGTCGTCACCGAGTCGGCGGGTGGCCCATGCGGCCACTGCCGTGACCGACGCCGGGGACACGGACCGGCCCTCGGAGCGGCCGTTTCCGGCCGATGGTCAGCCGGTGGTCAGCTGGTGGTCTGCTGGAAGGTCGCCAGCACGATGGCGGCGAGCATGAACAGCGCGCCGAAGATCTTGTTCAGGGTGTTGACCTGGCTCTCGGTCTTCAGTCGGGTCGCGACCCGGGCCGCGAGTCCGGTGTATCCCGCCATCACCACGAGGTCCGTGAACGCCATGGTCAGGGCAACGGCGATGTACTGGGGAGCGAGCGGCATTCCCGAGGTGATGAACTGGGGGATCACCGCGAGCATGAAGATGTAGCCCTTGGGGTTGATCAGGTTGAGCGAAATCCCCTTGCCGATGATCTCAAAGGAGCCGATACGCGGCTTCTCCTTTTCCCGGAGAGTAATCGGCGAGGCCTTGGAAAGCCACTGGGAAAGGCCAAGGTAGAACAGATAGGCAACGCCCGCCCACTTGAGCACGTTGAAGGCGATCGGCGACGCCTGGATCACCACGCCGAGCCCGACGACCACGGCGAGGAAGACCGCCCACAGGCCGATGACCAGGCCGATCGCACCGAGGTAGCCGCGCCGGAAGCCATAGTTCAGGCCGTTCGACATGGAGAATACAGAACCGGAACCCGGCGACAAGGAAAATATCCAAGAGGCCGCGAAACAGGTTATCCACACACTCATTGGCATGACTTTGAGCCCTCCCTCTCATGCATTTATGTGTGACCACCAAACACTTCTTCCCGGTGATCGCGACGCAGCATATACAGGCCACGCCGAGTGCCAGATGATCGGTCCACCATATGGATCCGGTGCAATCCATTCCACATCTGGTAAGAGATTCAACATAATTGAGTTCCCCAGTGCAACGTGGCGAGCCCGACCCACTCGGGCCGGCCGACAGCACGACCAGTCGGCCCATCGGGCACGTCAGGGCTGGTGCGCCGCGAATACGGCGTAAGGCATTCCGGTTTTTGTGAGATATTCAACTTTATTCTATTTGCTCGAGCAATTGCGGAGTCGGCGGTTCCATGAGATTTGAGGTACCTGTCAAACGATCGTCCGCCACTGTGAAATCGCCCCGGAGGCAGCCGCGGCGGGTGGCTCAATGTCGGTGTCGGCGTCGGTGTCGCCGGCCCCGGACATGCCGAAGCCGAGGGGCCCTCGATCCCGGCCCCTCGGCTTCTCGGCTGCTCGGCTGCTCCCCCGGCGGCTCTCAGCCCGCGGAGATGGGCGCCACCGTCGGCGCGACGATCCGTACGTAGTCCTGCGCGCGCATGACGACGGAGCGGTCCAGCCGCCCGGCGTTGAAGGCGATCTCCTCGTAGGACGCGAGGAAGTCCTCGTCCACGATCACCGGCAGGCCGGCGGTCAGCCAGAACGGCGGGATGGCGCCGATGACGCAGCCGGTCAGCTCCTCGGCCAGTTCCGCGGGCGCGAAGCCTCCCTTGCGGCCGCCCGCGGCGGCGACGATCTTCTTGACGTCCGCACGCCGGTCACCCCCCAGTACGGCGAGCACCGCCGGGGAGTCGATCCCCTTCACCCTGCAGACGAGTGCCTTGGCGCCCTGCGCCACGGAGGTACCGCGCACGGCGGACACCTCCTCCGAGCGTCCCTCGGCGGGGTGCTCGATCGTGCGGTACTCGGCCTTCTCGCGGTCGAGAAGGCCGATGATCTGCTCAAACGGACTCAACTACGGGCTCCCTGGTGCTCGGTGTGCGTGTACGGCGGAGCGGGGCGGCGTAGCGCCGCTCCAACAGGCTGACGAAAGTGTCGACGAAGGGCGGCGGGGCGGCGGTCCAGGAACGCCAGTCGCGGGTCGCCTCGGCGAGGTAGGACATGCGGCGCATGTGCTTCCACGGCCCCTCACCCGTGGGAGAGGCGGGGTCCACGGGAACGTGGGCGCGCAGCGCTTCGAGGTAGTCGGCGTAGATCCCGCTGCCGAAGTTCACCCGGGCCACCCCGTGCGACGGGAGGACCGCGAGGTCGACCCTGGAGAGCGAACTGCCGCCGTGCACGACCAGTCCCCGGCCGCTCTCCTTCAACGTACCCACGAGCGTCCGGATGAGCCCGTGGTCGATGACGGCGTGCCGGTGCTCGCGCGCGGGTTCCGTGTGGAAGACCTGCTCCCACAGCTGCGCCTTGCGCCGGGCCTTCGCCAACCTCCGCTCCAGCCATTCCACTTCGAGGTTGTCGAGCAGCGGCCGCTGGAAGACGGGGAGGGCCTCGCGGGCATCGCGGAAGACCGAGTGCAGCTGCTCCTCCTCGTCGCCCTCCATCGCCCGGCGGGCCACGGCGGCGACCAGCCGGTGCTCGGCCGAGTGAGCGGGGAATCCGACCTCCGTCAAAGACGCCACGACCCGGGTGCACGATTCCGCGAAGGCGTGCAGGTCGCCCTCCGAGGAGCGGTCGTCCAGCAGCTCGATCTCGGCCAGTGACCTGCGGGTGGAGGCGAAGCCGTAGTCGAAGCTGTGGAACTGGCCCACGTGACCCCCGATGAAGTCGAGGTCCGTGTCCTCGACGAAACGGGTGAAGTCGTCCTCGCTCGTCTTGGACCACTTCCGCAGTCCCGCGCCGTCGATGGCCCCGATCTCGCCCTCGACGAGGACCCCGTACTGCCGCGCCAGCTTGGTTGCCGCGTTGGTGAACAGGACGTTCTGGTGCAGCGTCCGGCCGGATCCGTCGGCCATGACCGAGTCGAACCCCGCCTCGCAGGCGGCGCGCACGACCTCGTAGTCGTCCGCGTGGTCCAAGTGCAGGCGCAGCCGCGAGCCGAGCTCGGTGTTGAGCCGGTCGACGTCCCGTTTCAACGTGCGGAAGACGCCGGTGACGGCCGCGAGCGGCCCCTCGTTCGCGCTCGGGGCGATGAACAGCAGGGCTTCCTGCGGCGAGATCTCGCAGTAGACCTCCTGCCGCGTGCGGGCGGAGAGCAGGGCGAAGGGCAGCAGCATGGACGGGTGCTTCACGTTGAAGTTCGGCACGCTGCCGGCCCACCGCCCGGGCCGGATGTCGACCGTGGCGGCCGTCGCGGCGGGACGTCTGTTGCGCAGCTCCCAGTGGACCTCCCGGCGGACGCGCTGCACCTCTTCGACGAAGGCGTCCAGATCGGTGTCGCCGGGAGCCAGGATCCGCACCAGCGGGGGCAGCGTGCGCGGATCCAGCGCCGTCCGGTCCTCGACCACGAAGACGATCCCGAGCGTCGGATCGCTCCGGCGCAACGCCTCGGTCCGGCGCGCGGCCCAGGTCATCGCGGCCAGGCCGCTGACCGGGAGCTCCTCGCACACGAGGGCCACGGACTGGGCGGCGAGGGTGTCGAGCACGCGCTCGGGCGACAACCGGCCCTCGGCGATGATCGCGCGGATCCCGAGCCGTGACAGGAGCAGGCGGGCCCACTCGGTGTTCCAGACGGCCCCGTCGACCACGGCGTGCGGGGCGTCCCCGCGCCGGCGGGCCGCACCCGGCAGCGGGATCACCGCAGCACCTCGGCGAGCAGCGCCTGCGCGGCGGGCGATTCGACGTAGGGGTCGAAGGAGTAGGCGAGCCGGTCGAGGCTGTGGTGCTGGAGCAGGTCGGCGACCTCGGCCCGGATCGCCGCGGGGTCGGCCCGGCGCAGCACCACCTTGGCGACCAGCCGCGCCACCTCGCGCATCGCCGCCTCGTCGAGTCCGCGCCGGGTCATCGCCTGCACGCCGAGCCGCAGGCCGTGCAGTCCGTTACTGCCCGGCACCTCGATGTTGGTGGTGCGGATCCCGGCGAGTGCCAGGTCCCCGAGGGCCAGCCGGAGCGCGTCGGAGGCCGAGCCGGTGATGATGTGGACCTGGTGGGTCTCGGTGAACCCGAAGGACTCCCCGGAGACCCGCACCCCCTCCTCGTGCAGCGCACCGGCCAGCGCCTTGGCGTTGGCGAGGATCTGGCGCGCGTAGTCGTGGCCGTAGAGGGACATCTCCGACAGGGCCACGTACATGGGCGCGATCAGCTCGGCGTGGGAGTTGCTCTGCATCTGCGGGCAGACCCAGTCCGACACCGATTTCAGTTTGGGGTGGTCCGCGTCCCGGAAGGCGATGTAGGCCTTCTGCGGCCCGGGGATGGTCTTGTGGGTGTTCCCGTGTACGGCGTCCGCGCCGAGCAGCGTGGGCTGCGGCAGCGCTCCGCCCGCGATCAGGGCGCCGTCGTGGCTGGCGTCGTAGGCGAGGAACACGCCCTCGGGCAGGGCGGCCCGGATCTGCGCCAGCGGCTGCCAGCGCAGTTTGAACGACTGGTCGAGCAGGACGAGTTTGATCTCCGGGTGCTCCGCCACCAACGTGGCCAGGCGGTCCACGTCGATGAGGAGGGTCCGGTCCACCATCGGGAGGTGGTACGTGTTGATGCCGGCGACGGTGGCCAGCGACTCCAGGGCGAAGTGCCCGCCGTCCTTGTGCGCGAAGTGAACGTATCCGTCGCCCCTTCCGCAGGTGCCCAGCAGAACGGCTTGCTCGGCCACCGATCCGCCGTTGGGGCGCCAATCGAAAGAGGCCGCTTCGAAGAGCTGCTTCCCGATACCCGTCAGCTTCGACACCAGCGATGCCATGGCACCCGAATCGGGGAAGGCCCATTCACCGGGGGCCGAGGGGTACGGCGGAGCGAACTCGTAGAACCCGCCCTGTAGTCCGCTGCCGAGCATCCGCACGAGTTTGCTCGGATAGTTCTCACTGGCGGTGAGACTCAAATGCTGTTCTCGGTAGGTGTTGTCGAGAACGAAGTCCGAAGCGAGACGCTCCAAGGTGTCCGACACCCAGCCGCCGGCCCATTCCTCCCCCGGCACAAGGGGAGAGGAGGTGACCACGGCATCCTCGGTGGTGAGCTCGGGCGCCTGGTCAAGCCGCCTCGCCTCGTCGACCAGGGCGATGACGCCCCCGCTCTGTTCCGCTACGCGCATGATGAAACGCCCCCCGTGTGTGCCTGCCGGGCCTCGACGACCGGCAGCAACTGCAGAGGAACAGGGTGCGGAAGGGAGCAATACCCGCGCACGACGCTGTGCCGGAACCAGAAAATCAAGGGACCGCATCCGAGCGCGGCTGAACCGCGCGCCGCGCGCGCCACGCACACTCGCGTACGAGCTCCCCCGTGCATCCCTTCCGGGGCCCGTCCCGGAAACACGCGCACGCTAACAACGATCACTGTTTCCGTCAATGATCTTGTGCGGAATTCGGGATTCCCCCGCGGGGCCGACAGTTCGCCAATGCGGGAATCCGTTGAATTTCACGCAAATTCAACGGGCACGCGAAAGAATTTCCGCAATCCATCGGCTCAGGCCGTGGCGATGACCACCGTCGCGTAGAGCTCCTCCGAGGTGACCGTCCGGGTCGTGAGGCCCGCGGCGGCCAGGGCCGCCGCCGTCGACGGGCACTGCCGGGTGCTCGTCTCGATCAGGAGCCGCCCGCCCGGGGCCAGCCAGCGCGGGGCGCCCGCCGCGACCCGGCGGTGGATGTCCAGGCCGTCCGCGCCCCCGTCGAGGGAGACCAGCGGCTCGTGGTCCCGCGCCTCGGACGGCATGAGCCCGATCTCCTCCGTGGGCACGTACGGGGCATTGACCACCAGCACGTCCACCCGGCCGAGCAGGGAGGCGGGGAGCGGCGCGTACAGGTCGCCCTCCCAGACCGTGCCGCCGAACGGGGCCACGTTGCGGCGCGCGTACGCCAGCGCGGCCGGGTCTATGTCCGCCGCGTGGAGCTCCACCCCGCCCGGGGTCCGCGCCGCCACGGCCGCGCCCAGGGCGCCGACTCCGCAGCACAGGTCGAGCACCACCGCTCCGGGCCGGGCCAGTGCGACGGCCTCCTCCACGAGGAACTCGGTGCGCCGGCGCGGTACGAAGGCCCCCTCGCCCACCTCCATGCGCAGCCCGCAGAACTCCGCCCACCCCACGACGTGTTCCAGCGGTTCACCGCCCACCCGGCGGTCCAACAGCTCCGCCAGGTGGGCGTCGTCCCGGGCCGCCCCGCTCAGCAGCTCCGCCTCCTCCTCCGCGAAGACGCAGCCCGCCGCGCGCAGGGCTTCCACCAGTGACATCGATTGCGTCAAACAGCTCAGTCCTCGGTACTCGTTGCCGGTTGCCGGTTGCCGGTTGCCGGTTGCCGGTTGCCCAGCAGTTGCTCAGTGATTCAGAAGACGTCCGGGCACCACGGTCGGCGGGCCGTGCGGAACACCGCGTCCGCCAGCGCCACCGCCCCCGGCCGCCGCTCCGTCACGCGGCCCAGCGCCGCCAGCCGCTGCGCCGACTCGTCGCCCAGGTACAGCGCGCCCAGCTCGGCGACGTCCAGGCTCAGGTCGGCCGGCTCCCCGGTCCGCTCGCACGCGGCGGTGCCCGCGTCCAGCCGGTAGCGGCCGTCCGACAGCCCCGCCGCGTCCGTGACCTCCAGTACGAGGATCCCCGGCACCGCGTACGTCCGCGCGCGCAGGGCCCGTACGGCGTCCAGCACCCGCACCCACAGGAAGTCCGCGGCCGTGACGATCCGGGCGGAACGCGGGTCGGGCAGCAGCTGGGCGACGAGGTCGTCGGGTGCCCGGTAGCCGGTGCGGACCTTGGCCACCCAGTCGATCGAGCACAGGAACTGCCACAGCGCCCGCTCCGCCTGCGGAGTGACCGCCACCAGGTCCTTGACCTGCACGGTGTTCTGCGGAACCTTCGCGTCCGTCCAGTGGTCGTCGGCCCCGTACGCGGCCAGCCCGGCCACCTCACCGGCCGCCGTGCGGTACACCGCGAAGAACTTCTCCTTGTACGGGCGGTACGAGATCTCCTCCAACCCGGTCGCCAGGCTCCACCAGCGCGCGTCCCGGTTCACGACGCCGTGGGTGCGCGCCCGCAGCCGTTCGTGCAGCTCCGGCCCGACCCGCCGGACCTCGGCCGCGTCCACCAGGTCGATCCGGCCGCCGTCCACGGGAGCCGCCAGCCGCCGGTCCAGTCCGGTGTTCGGTACGTCGATCTCCCATTCCGAGATGGAGGCCGCGGGCCCGTACCCGTAGCGCCCGTAGATCGGGTACTCGGCGGCGATCAGCGTCGACAGCACGTCGCCGCGCTTCTTGGCGGCGGCGAGCTCGCCGCCCATCATCCGGGACAGCAGTCCCTGGCGGCGGTGCGTGGGCAGCACGCCCACGTTGGAGATCGCACTGGAGGGGACGGACGCCCCGCCGGGCACGGTCAGTTGCTGCGCGAAGGAGCGGAAGGCGGCGACGCAGCGGCCGGTGTCGGAGTCGAACGCGCCCAGTGTGCGGGCGAGATCGTTGTACTTGGCCCGCTGGGCCACGTCGGAGTCGGTCACTCCGGTCGCGGTCAGGAAACCGGTGTTCACGGTTCGCAGCCAGTCGGGGAGCTCGGATTCGGCGATCGGCCGGACATCAGCACTCATGGCCGCCCACGCTAACGGCCCGACCGTCGCCCGGTCGCCCGATTTTCCGCCGCGCGCCCGCTGCCCTGCGCGCGCGGCCTCGCGGCCCCGCTCTGCCCCCGCTCCGCCTTCCCTACGCCAGCAGGTCGTCCACCTGGGCCTCCCCTTCCCGGTACCGCCGGGTGATCTCCGCGCTGCAGTCGTCCACCGTCCGCTGGAGCTGCCGGCGGCGCCGCGAGACCTGCTGCTCGTAGCGCACCAGCCGGGCCATCCCGTCGTACAGCTCGTCGTCCGTGCGCGCGCTCAGGTCCGACAGCTCGACGTCGGCCAGCATCTCCGCCGCCAGCAGCCGGTATTCCTCGCTGTGCGGGGTGCCGAGCGTGACGTGCCGGGCGGACGCGCTGCGGCTGGAGGGGGCGTCGGCGAGGATCTCCGACAGCCGGTCCACCCGGTCCGCCACCGGCGCCTCCGGGTCGGCGCGCCGGGCCAGCTCGGCCCGCAGGATGTCGATGCGGCCCTGGAGCAGACGGCGCACATAGCTCAGATCGGCCTCGTCGCGCTGCGCGTCGCGGCGCAGCGCGCGCAGTTCCGGCAGCCCGAGCGCGGCCGTGCGACCCTCCGGCCCCGGCTGCTCGCCCGTGCGCTGCGCGGGCGGTCGTACCGCGGCAGCTGCGATGGAGGCGGGTGATTCAGGTACGGAGGTACCAGAAGTATTCATACGAACGAGTCCGTCCCCTCGACCGGTGCGGCGCACCCGCACCGCCTGCGTGCATCGTGCCACTCTCCGTGGTCCCGACGCAGTGCTACGCCACCCGATCGGCCCCGGACGGGTGCACGCCTGGTACACAGGTGGTATGCGAGCTGTGGTGCAGAGGGTGGACGGCGCGAGCGTCGTCGTGGGCGGCGAGACCGTGGGCGAGATCGTCGGCGAGGGGCTGTGCGTGCTGGTGGGGGTGACCCACGACGACACCCCGGAGAAGGCGGCGCTGCTGGCGCGCAAGCTGTGGTCGGTGCGGATCCTGGAGGCGGAGAAGTCCTGCAGCGACATCAACGCCCCAATGCTGGTGATCTCCCAGTTCACGCTCTACGGGGACGCGCGCAAGGGCCGCCGCCCCACCTGGAACGCGGCGGCGCCCGGCCCGGTGGCCGAGCCGCTGGTGGACGAGGTCGTGGCGCAGCTGCGGGCGCTGGGCGCGACGGTGGAGACGGGCCGGTTCGGCGCGGACATGCGGGTCTCGCTGACCAACCACGGCCCGTTCACCATCGTCATCGACATCTAGCGGGCGGGAACCAGGGCGCGGGAACTACGGCGCTACGACGACCTCCTGCGCGGCAGCCGTCCCGCCGGCCAGCAGCGGCGCGTCCACCGGCACGTTCCGCTTGACCAGCGCGAGCGCGATCGGGCCCAGCTCGTGGTGGCGCACGGCCGTGGTCACGAAGCCCAGCTGCCGGCCCTCCTCCCCGTCGGCGGCGAGCCGGACGGGCGCGCCGTGCGCCGGGAGGAGCACCTCGGAGCCGTCGAGGTGCAGGAAGACGAGGCGGCGCGGGGGCTTCCCCAGGTTGTGGACGCGGGCCACCGTCTCCTGGCCGCGGTAGCACCCCTTCTGGAGGTGGACGGCGGTGCCGATCCAGCCCAGCTCGTGCGGGATGGTCCGGTGGTCGGTCTCCAGCCCGAGCCGCGGCCGGTGCGCCTCGACGCGCAGGGCCTCGTACGCGAGGAGCCCGGCGACCGGGCCGTGCGAGGCGGCGAAGGCCTCCAGGTCGGCGCGGGGCAGGAACACGTCGCGGCCGTGCGCGGTCTCCCGTACGACGAGCTCCTTGGGGACCTCGGCGATGGACCCGGCCGGCAGGTGCACGACGGCGAACTCGTCGGTGCGGTCGGCGACTTCGACACGGTAGAAGAACTTCATCGCCTCCAGGTAGGCGATCAGCGCCTCCTGGGTGCCGGGCTCCACGTGCGCCCAGGTGGTCTCGCCGTCGTCGACGAGGTACAGGGCGTGCTCGATGTGGCCGTTGGCGGAGAGGATCAGCGCCTCGGTGGCCTGGCCCGCGGGGAGTTCGGTGAGGTGCTGGGTGAGCAGCAGGTGCAGCCAGCTCAGCCGCTCCGGTCCGCTGACGGTGACGACTCCGCGGTGCGAGAGGTCGACGAAGCCGCGGCCGTCCGCGAGGGCGCGTTGTTCGCCGTACAGCTCGCCGTAGTGGGCGGCGACGCCCTCGTCGCGGCCTTCGGCCTGCACGGCGCCGGGGAGGTGGAGCAAAGGGCTGCTGGTCATGGGACCAAGCGTACGACTCGGCTACGCGTGGCCGTCACGATGTTTGGCGGCGCACTTCTTGCAGAGGCCGAAGATCGCGAAATGCTTCATGTCGGTCTCGAAGCCGAAGGTGGCACGAAGCTTCGCGGTGAACTCGGCGGCGATGTCCACGTCCGCCTCGATGACGTCTTCGCATTCGCGGCAGACCAGGTGGATGTGGTGGTGCCGGTCGGCGAGGTGGTAGGTGGGGGCGCCGTGCCCGAGGTGGGCGTGCGAGACGAGTTTGAGCTCCTCGAGGAGCTCGAGGGTGCGGTAGACGGTGGAGATGTTGACCCCGGAGGCGGTCTTGCGCACCTGGGCGAGGATCTCGTCCGGGGTGGCGTGTTCCAGGGCGTCGACCGCTTCCAGCACGAGCTGGCGCTGCGGTGTCAGCCGGTATCCGCGCTGCCGCAGGTCGCTCTTCCAGTCGGTGCCCTCAGTGCCCTCAGTGCTGACCACCCGGCCAGTGTAAGCGCGCGGAGGGGACCGTGGGCGAGCCCCCGGTCCCCTCCGTCAGCGCATCCGCGGTTCAGCGGGTCAGCGGGTCAGCGGAAGAAGGCGATGCCGTCGTCCGGCATGTCCGGGAGGTTGCGCGCCATCTCGGCGACCTCCTCGGGCGTGACGACCTTCTTCAGCTGGGCCGACATGTACGGGCGCAGCTCGACGTCCGGCGTGGCCTTCTCGCCGACCCACATCAGGTCGCTCTTCACGTAGCCGTAGAGCCGCTTGCCGCCGCTGTACGGGCCGGAGGCCGCCGTGCGCGCGACGGCGTCCGTGACCAGGTCGATCTGCGGCTTCTGGTCGGCGAGATCGCCGTACCAGACCTCGACGACGCCCTGGTCGCGGACCATGACGACCTCGACCTTGCGGTCCTTGTCGATGCGCCAGTAGCCCGACTCGGACTCCAGCGGCCGCACCTTGTTGCCCTCGGCGTCGAGGACCCAGGTGTGAGAGGTGTACTCCAGGAAGTCCCGGCCGTCGTGGCCGAAGACGACCTCCTGGCCGAAGTTGCACTTCTCCTCACCGGGGAAGTCGAAGACTCCCGCGCCCTCCCAGGTACCGAGGAGGAAGGCCAGGGGGACGAGGCCGGGGTTCAGGTCGGACGGGATCTGGATCATGAATGGCTGCTCAGGCGATCTGTGGGAGGGGTTCCGGGCGGTCTGCTGGGCCGGGCTGTCGAGCCGAGGCTCAGCGCTGACCCTGGTACAGCTTCTTGACCGCCAGGACGGTGAAGGCCATGACGCCGACGCAGACCAGGACCAGCAGGGAGGTGAAGACTGCCTCAAGCACGGGGTGCTCCTCGGAATTCGTTTCTGGGGCTGTACGGGGCCGGTCCCCAAGCCTACTGGCCCGGGGACCGGCGCACCGTGTGAGGTCGGCCGTACCGCCGATCAGTCCCGATCGGTGCCGGTCAGTGCAGCAGCTGGTTCTGCAGGATCACCGTCTGGTGGAACGGGACGGTCGCCACCTCGCCCTTGCGGGTCTGGAAGATCACGGCCTGGAGGTCGCCCGCCTGGATGCAGCCGGCCTTCACCTGCTCGTCGCCGACCGGCTTGGCCTCCGCGAAGAGCGAGACGTCACCCAGGTCCGGTGCGGGCTGGGAGGTCTTGGCCTTGCCCCAGGTGTCGTCGCCCTCGATGCGGTTAACGCCGTTCACGTTCATGTTGGCGCCGCAGCCCTCGAAGAGGTCGGTGAAGCCGGAGGCGTGGAAGCGCAGCAGGTAGATCCGGGTGCGGGTGCCGTCGGGCGTCACCCAGCCGCGGGCCACGATCTGGCGCAGCCCGTCGTCGACGAAGGCCTGCTTCATCTTGGCCCGCGCCGTGGACTCGTACTCCTCCAGGAAGGTGTCCGGGGACACCACCGAGTCCTTCTCCAGCTTCAGCGCGGGGTCCTGCGTGGACCCCTTCGGGGCCGGGAGGAGGAGTTCGGCGGCGGCCGCGTAGTGGATGCCGTCCTCGTTGTCCTCGGCGAAGGGCTGGGCGGCGCCGGGCGGCAGCACGGGCTTGGCCAGCGCCGGGAAGACCCAGCGGCCGTCGTCCTTCGTGGAGAGCCCGGGGACGTCCGTGCGCTCGGGCCGCATGAGCCCGTACGCGACACCCGCGCCGGCGACGGCGAAGACGGTGACGGCGGCGGTCCAGCGGAGGAAGGCGAACAGCTTGCGGCGGTCCTTGGGAGCCGGCGTGCCCTGCGGGGCGTCGGCGGCGCCGGGCGCGCCGGGCGCCTGCGGGGCCGCGAAGGCGGCCAGGGTGTCGGTGGCGGCCGGTGCCTGCGCCTGCGCCGGTACCGCGTCCTGCGGGGCGGGGGCCGCGAGGGTCTCGGGGGACTGCGCCTGCGCGGGCACCGCGTCCTGCGGGGCGGGGGCCTTGACGGTGTCGACCGGTTCCGGAGCGGCTCCGGTCGTGTTCTGCTCGGTCACACGCTCTCCCCGGGGGACTTCAGGTGGGTCAGCTGCTTCTTGAAGAACGCCGCGGCGTCGGAGCCGGAGAAGGGCTTGGGCCCGTACGCGCGGAAGTTGACCAGCACGTCGCCTTCGATCGCCACGCATTCGAGCGAGTCGATCTTCTCCTTCTTCTCCTCACCGATGGCGAGGAGGGAGCACTTGGCGTCCGGGAAACCGTCGATCTTCGGTGCGTCGCGGCCGTCACCGAGGAGGTCGATGAACTTCTTGCTGACCTCCGAGAACTTCCCGAGGGCCTGCGGGTCGGCCTGCATGATGCGGACCTCGTACACCACCCGGCCGCTGGTGTTGGCGTAGCTGCGCCCGGCCAGGCCCTTGAGCTTCAGCTCGGCCAGCGCCTCGTCGCGCTGCTTGCGCTCCTTGCTGGACAGGCCCTGGCGGGCGTCCTTGAAGCCCTGGACGGCGTTCTCTCCGGAGACGAAGAAGTTGTTGCCGTCGTCGGCGAGGTCGGGGCCGAGGGTGAAGGCGCTCGGCAGCGGGAGCAGCTTGCCCGAGAGCTCGTTCGACGGCACGGCGGCCGGCGGCTCGTCGCTCTCGGTCTTTTCGCCGTCGGCGACCCAGTAGCGGGTGGGCGCGGTGCGGTCGGCGTCCCCGATCGCGGCGGCGCCCCATGCGCCGCCGCCCAGCAGGGCGGCGGCGGCCACGCCCGCGGCGACGAGTCCGAGGGCCTTGCGGTTGAGCTTGCGCGCGGGCTTCACCGGCTCGGCCGGAACCTCGGGCGCCGCGGCGGCCTCGGGCAGTACGCCGACCTCGGGCGCCACGGCGGTCACGGGCGCTTCGGAAACCACGGGAGCCTCAGAAGCCGGGGCAGCAGGGGCCGCTTCGGGAGCCGCAGGAGCCGCGGGAGCCGGGGTCGATTCGTTCTGCGGCTCGCTCACAGTCGCTCCAGCTGTCGCTTGGCCAGGTCGATGACGTCGCTCTCCGAGACCTTGCCCCGGTTCTCGACGTAGAAGATGTCCAGGACGATGTCTCCGCGGCGGGCGATGGCCCGTCCCTCGCGGATCGGGTAGTAACCCGGGTCCTCGGTGACCTCCGAGTCCACCCAGACGTGCCCGAGGTCACCGGAGATCCCCGGGATCGGCACGCCCTCGTTGCCCGCGTACTTCTTCTCGGGCATGTAGGAGGACTGGTCCTGCTGGTAGTCCTCCGCGCCGGAGAAGTCCTTGAACTGGATCAGGTGCACCTCGACGAAGACCCGGTCGTTCACGACCCACGCGGTCGAGGCGAGCCGGCGGACGTCGTTCGTCGCGAGGTTGCGGAAGGCGTGGTCCGGGTTCTCGAAGTTCGTCGCGAAGAAATCCAGCGAGTCGTATCCGGCGCCGTCGACCTTCGCCCCGCTCGGCGCCTCGATGAGGAGCTTGCTGAGGTCGTCGTCCGTCTTGTGCCAGCGATTGGCGTTGATCGTCTTGTTCGTCGTCGCGGCGTCGGGCGCCAGCGCCTTCGGCGTCACCAGCTTCTGCTGGGCCAGCGGCGGCAGCGGGGTCGGTTCGCGGTGGTACTGGACCGCGTAGCCGGTGACCGTGCCGGCGAGGACGCCGAGGACGGCCGCACCCGCGATCAAGAGCGTCGTACGGCCGCGCCGGCGGCGCGGGACGGCTGCGGCCTCGGGGCCGGCGGCCGGAGTGGAGAGCAGGTCCGGAGTATCCGATTCCGGTGCGTTCTCCGCCTCTTTCCGCTGCTCGGGGATGGTCTGTTCGTGTTCCAAAGGAGTCCCCCACAGGACTGGAGGCACAGGTTGAATACCCGTGCCTACGCATGACCGATTCCAGGGGGGAGCGGTTGTATGAATGCTTATTACATTCTTATCTCGCCGGGTTCACCGGGTTCACTCCTCGCGGCGGCGCTTTCCGTCCAGCTCGTCCCACCACTCGTCGGACTTCGGATCGCCCGAGGGGTCGTCCCACCACCGGTCGTCCGGGCCTCGCCGGTTGGCGATCATCGCGGCCACCGGCGGGATGACCATCGCCACCACGCACAGGGCCACCGCGGCCTCCACCGAGAACAGCCGCACGAAGGACCAGGCGGAGACGAAGAGGAACAGACATACGCCCATGAGCAGGAAATAGGTGCGCCGACGCCGCGCGTACATGTCTTCAGCGTAGAGCCCGGACGGCGACGGCACGAAGGGCCGCACCCCGTTCCAGTGGCGTCCAACCCCCTGGGGTGCGGCCCTTCGGCCGGTCATGCAGTGATGCGGTGACTCGGTGATTCAGTGCGTGGGCACGGTCGGTCAGACCGCGATCGCCACGTCCGTCACGCCACCGGCCTCGGCGACCACGACGGCGCGGTCGGCCTTGGCACCCGGGACGAGCGCACGCAGCGTCCAGGAGCCGGGGGCCGCGTAGAAGCGGAACTGGCCGGTGGCCGAGGTCGGGACCTCGGCGGTGAACTCGCCGGTCGAGTCCAGCAGGCGGACGTAGCCGGACACCGGCTCGCCGCCCTGGGTGATCTGGCCCTGGATCGCGGTCTCACCGGGCTTCAGCGTCGCGAGGTCGGGCCCGCCGATCTGTGCTCCACACATGTTCTCTGTCCTGTCCTAGAGAGGTCGTACGTGTACTACGAGGGCGTCGCGTGCCCGCGGAATTACTTGTTGGCGCCGAGCTCGATCGGCACGCCGACCAGCGAGCCGTACTCGGTCCACGAACCGTCGTAGTTCTTGACGTTCTCCTGGCCCAGGAGCTCGTGCAGCACGAACCACGTGAGCGCGGAGCGCTCACCGATGCGGCAGTAGGCGATGGTGTCCTTCGACAGGTCGACCTGCTCGGCCTGGTACAGGGCGGTCAGCTCTTCGTCGGACTTGAAGGTGCCGTCGTCGTTGGCGTTCTTCGACCACGGGATGTTGCGGGCGCTCGGGATGTGGCCCGGACGCTGCGACTGCTCCTGCGGGAGGTGCGCCGGGGCGAGCAGCTTGCCGCTGAACTCGTCGGGCGAACGCACGTCGACCAGGTTCTTCGAACCGATCGCGGCGACGGCGTCGTCGCGGAAGGCGCGGATCGAGGTGTCCTGGGCCTTGGCCTTGTACTCGGTGGCCGGGCGGTTCGGGACGTCCTTGCCGTCGACCAGGTCGCGGGAGTCGAGCTCCCACTTCTTGCGGCCGCCGTCGAGCAGGCGGACGTCCTGGTGGCCGTAGAGCTTGAAGTACCAGTAGGCGTAGGACGCGAACCAGTTGTTGTTGCCGCCGTAGAGGACGACGGTGTCGTCGTTGGAGATGCCCTTGGCGGAGAGGAGCTTCTCGAAGCCCTCCTGGTCCACGAAGTCACGGCGGACCGGGTCCTGGAGGTCGCTCTTCCAGTCGATCCGGACGGCGTTGGTGATGTGGTTCTTGTCGTACGCGGACGTGTCCTCGTCCACCTCGACGATGACGACGTTGGCGTCGTTCAGGTGGGCCTCGACCCAGTCGGCGTCTACGAGGACGTCGCTGCGGCTCATGGTGTTCTCCTCCGGGGCAGTGTGCGGCGGGGCTGTACGGGTACTGCGCGGTGCTGCTGCGTGCCTGCGGGTGTGCTCAGGAACTCCCCCAGCTACCGCTGGGAGGTGCCCCCAACGCGGGGAGGCGTCAGGGATCAGGAGGCGGGTGCAGTCACGCGGGAAGGGCCGGTCGGGCGGCCGTCGTCCGGTCGTATGGAGCGGGATCGCTCACAAGTCACATGGATCGACAGAGCATGGCGGCGACGCGACACAGGTCTACTGCCCGCCGCTTCGTGAGGTCCGCCTGCTGATGCTTCATAGCCATGGATCGTAGGGACGAATCAGCCGCCCTGTCACCGGTGTGTCATATTCCGAGACAGGATCGTCCGGATAGTGGGATAAGAACCCTCCGCGCGGCCGCCGCGCCGCCCCGGAGAGGCCCTGAGCGGCCCGTTCTTCTGCGGAGCGGACCGCTCCGTCTCACGATCCGGCCAGCACCACGTTCGAACCGCCCAGTTCGAGGCGCAGACCGGCTTCGTCCGAGGTCAGGGCGGTGAGCTGGAGCCCGGCCGGCAGGCCGTCGCCGAGGCTGCGGTCGAAGTCGGTCCGCTTGCGGATCATCCGTTCGAGTCCGGGGATGCCCTCGCCCGGCACCTCATCGGCGCGCACCCGGACGGTCTTGCCGCCCTTCGCCCCGTCCGTGCCCTCCCCGTCCACCAGGGTGACGGTCGACACGACGTGGCGGGTGAGGGTCCTGCCGAACACCTCCACGGCCACGGTGACCTTCACCTTCCCGGGCGCGCCGCCGTAGGACAGGGTCGCGTCGGTCTGCGAGGCCGCCGTGAGGTCCGCGTACGAGATGAGCCCGGAGCCCTCGGCCCGCCGGGCGGTGCCGCCGCCGTAGTCCTCGTCGAGCTTCACCCCGCGGAAGCTCGCGTCGAGCTCCGAGAGGCGCGTCTTGCGGCCATCCGCCGTCACCTCGACGCCCCGCAGCTTCAGGTCCACCCGGTCCAGGTCGTGGCTGAGCGCCTGCGTCAGGAAGGGGAACCCGTGGATGTCCACCTCGGAGCCGGCGACGGTCCCCCGCTGGGCCTTGATCTTGTCGGCCAGCCGGTTCTCGGCGTAGTTCACCGACCAGCGGTCCACGCCGGTGAACAGGGCCCCCAGCACCACTGCGATGATCACGACGACACGCAGAATCCGCACGTGCCCCTCCCCCTGGTTGTCGGTCCGTGCGACCTAGTGGAACACGCCCGATGTCGGGCAGAGATCAGCTCACCACCCGGCCGATGAGGTACACGGCGGGAGCCGCCACCGCGAGCGGCAGCGCGACGCCCGCCGTCATGTGCACGAACTTCGACGGATAGTCGTACGCGGCCACGCGCAGCCCGATCAGGGCGCACACCCCGGCCGCGAGCCCGACCAGCGCACCTCCCATGCCGACGTCGGTGAGCCCGCCGACGACGAGGCCCGCGCCCGCGGCCGCGGCCAGCGAGACCCCAACCGAAGGGGCCGTGGGCAGCGGCAGGGCGCGGGTGAACACGGCCACGGCGACGGCCACGGCGCCCACCGAGACGGCCGCGGTGTCGGCGGCGAGGTAGCCGGCGCAGACGATGGCGACGGCGGCGGAGGCCACCGAGGCCATCAGGCCGTACATCCGCTCGTCGGGGTCCGCGTGGCTGCGCAGCTGGAGGACGAGGGTGATCAGCACCCACGCGCCGAGGGTGCCGATGATCGCGCCGGGGCCGTACGAGTCGTCCACTGCGAGCACGGCGGCGTCGGCGACGAGGGCTCCGGCGAAGGCGAGGGCGATGCCCTGGCGGGCCGGCCACATGCCGTTGAGGCGGAACCAGCCGGCCGCGGTGAGCCCCTGGAGGGCCACCAGCGGCACCAGGACGGCGTACTGGCCGAGGAAGGCGGCGAGGGCCAGCAGCAGGCCGAGGGCGGCGGTCAGTATGGCCGACTGCGGTCCGGGGTCGATGATCGGCGACCGGCCCTCGGCGCGGGCCTGGGCCGGGTCGACGGCGCGCAGCGTGTTCCCGGCGAGGGTGGGCGGCGACCAGGCCGAGTCGTCCGCGGGGTCGCCTGCGGCGGGCTCGGGGGTGGGGGCGGGGGTCGGAGCCGGTGCCTGCGGCGGGAGATAGGCCGTCTGCTCGGCGGCCGCCTCCGGCTGCTGGCCGGGGCCCGGGTAGGGCGGCAGGTAGGCGGTCTCGTCCACCGAGACGGCCGTCCCGGCGCCGCCCTGGGACCAGTCCGGGGCGGGAGCGGGCGCCGGAACCTCGTCCCGGAACCAGCCCTCGGGCACGGCCGACTGCGGCTGCTGCGGCTGCACCGGGGCCTCCTGGTACGGCGGCAGGTAGGCCGTCTCCTCGGCGGAGGCCCGGGCGGCCGCGGGCTGCGGCGCGGCGGCCTGCGGGCCGGGGTACGGCGGAAGGTACGCGGTCTCCGCGGCGGAAGCCGGGGCGGGGACGGACACCTCGGGGCCCGGGTACGGCGGAAGGTACGCGGTCTCCGCGGCGGAAGCCGGGGCGGGGACGGAGGCCTCCGGGCCCGGGTACGGCGGAAGGTACGCGGTCTCCGCGGCGGAAGCCGGGGCGGGGACGGACACCTCGGGGCCCGGGTACGGCGGAAGGTACGCGGTCTCCGCGGCGGAAGCCGGGGCCGGAACGGACACCTCGGGGCCGGGGTAGGGCGGAAGGTACGCGGTCTCCGCGGCCGAGGGCGGGGCCTGCGGCTCGGGGCTCGTGTAGGGCGACGCGTACGCGGAGCCCGCGCCCTGGGACCAGTCCTGGGCGGGAGCCGGGGCCGGGACCTCGTCCCGGAACCAGCCCTCGGGGGCGGAAGGCTGCCCCGCCGGGTCCTGGGCCTGCTGGTACGGCGCCGGGTCCTGGGCCTGCTGGGCCGGGTACGACGGATAGGCCTCGGCAGCCGGCCCCTCGGGCCACGCGGCACCCGCACCGGCGGAGCCGGAGTCGGAGCCGTCCGGCCACGGGCTACCGGCCTGGGCGGCAGGCGGGACCGGGCTCTCGGGCCACGCGGCGCCCGGGGCGCTCCCGCCGGCGGCACCGGCCGGCGCCTCGTCGCGGAACCAGCCCTCCGGAGCCACCGGCTGGCCCGGGACCGCGCCCAGCGGCGGCTGCACCGGCTGGTAGCCCGTGTCCCAGGTGTCGGACTGCCAGGTCTGGGTCCCGTACGGATCCTGGTGCGGCTGCTGCTGATGTTGCTGCTGCTGCGACTGCTGTTGCTGCTGCTGCTGTTCCTCAGGCGTGCTCATGGGTTTCCGCTCACCCGCCCGCGAACGGCGGGAGCACCTCTACGGTGCCCCCCTCGGTCAGCAGGACGGCGTCGTGCGGGCGCTTGCCCACCGGCTCGTGGTTCACGAGGAAGGAGCAGCGCAGCAGGACCCGGGTCAGTTCCCCGGGGTGGCGTTCCCGCACGGCGTCGAGCGCCTCGGCCAGTGTGCGCGCCGAGTACGGCTCCTCCGCCGTCTTGGCCGCGGCCTTGGCCGCCGCCCAGTAGCGGATGGTTCCGGTTGCCACTGCAGCTCCTATCGTCGGCTCTCTACCGTCCGCCTCCATGATGGCCCCTCGGGCGGCCGACCCCGGCGTGCTTCCGCGCGCCCCGGGTGCGCCCGGTCGGCCCTCCGGCACAGCTCGCAGGGCCCCCGATCCGGTGAAACCGGGGCATACGCAGGACACGGGCGTGGCAGGAACCACAGAATCGGAAGTGGAAGAGGCCTCGGCCCGGAAAGGGCCGGTGGGCTATTCTGCTGGGCATGAGGATCCGGGCAACGTTGCCCCCGGGTCCTTTTGTGCTTTCAGCACGTTGAACGAAGCGGGAACACCGGCATCCCCCGCGGGCCCCAGGGCGCGGGGCCGCGAGGACGCCGGCGGGACCGAGAACGACACCGTACGAAGCAGTACCACGCACGTCCTCGACGGGACCGAGGAGGAACCGACGTGATGGACCAGCGAACCGTGCAGCACCGTCCGACCCGGGCAGGTGGTCGGGCATGAGCTCTCTCCTGCTGCTCACCAACGCCCTGCAGCCGTCCACCGAGGTGCTGCCCGCCCTCGGCCTGCTGCTGCACAACGTCCGGGTGGCCCCGGCCGAGGGACCGGCACTCGTGGACACCCCGGGCGCCGACGTGATCCTCGTGGACGGCCGCCGCGACCTGCCGCAAGTGCGGTCGCTGTGCCAGCTGCTCCGCTCCACCGGGCCGGGCTGCCCGCTGATCCTCGTCGTCACCGAGGGTGGTCTGGCCGCCGTCACCGCCGACTGGGGCATCGACGACGTACTGCTGGACACCGCGGGCCCCGCCGAGGTCGAGGCACGGCTGCGGCTGGCCACCGGCCGGCAGCAGCTGGGCTCGGACGACTCCCCGATGGAGATCCGCAACGGCGACCTGTCGGTCGACGAGGCCACGTACTCGGCGAAGCTGAAGGGCCGGGTCCTGGACCTGACCTTCAAGGAGTTCGAGCTGCTCAAATACCTCGCGCAGCACCCGGGCCGGGTCTTCACCCGCGCGCAGCTGCTCCAGGAGGTCTGGGGCTACGACTACTTCGGCGGCACCCGCACGGTCGACGTGCACGTACGACGGCTGCGCGCGAAACTCGGCCCCGAGCACGAGTCGCTGATCGGCACGGTCCGTAACGTCGGCTACCGGTTCGTGACCCCGGAGAAGGTGGAGCGGGCGGCGGCCGAAGCCGCGGCCCAGGCCGCCGCGAAGGCCGCCGCCCAGGCGTCCGCGCAGGCCTCGGCACAGGCCGCCGCGGCCGTCACCCGGTCGGCCGAAGATCCTGTGAGCATCCACTCGGCAGGACGCCCTGCCCAGAGGTAGGTCACCCCGCGTAGACTCCGGCGTGTGGCCAAGGTGACGCGGGATGACGTGGCGCGACTTGCGGGTACCTCTACCGCCGTCGTGAGCTACGTCATCAACAACGGACCCCGGCCGGTTGCCCCGGCCACGCGCGAGCGTGTCCTCGCCGCGATCAAGGATCTGGGCTACCGCCCGGACCGGGTCGCGCAGGCGATGGCGTCGCGGCGCACCGACCTCATAGGCATGATCGTCCCCGACGCCCGTCAGCCGTTCTTCGCGGAGATGGCGCACGCGGTCGAACAGGCCGCCGCCGACCGCGGAAAGATGGTGCTGGTCGGCAACTCCGACTACCGCACCGAGCGCGAGGTCCACTACCTGCGGGCCTTCCTCGGCATGCGGGTCTCCGGCCTGATCCTGGTCAGCCAGGGCATGAGCGAGCAGGCCGCCTCGGAGATCGAGGCCTGGGACGCCCGGGTGGTGCTGCTGCACGAGCGCCCGGAGGCCATCGACGACGTCGCCGTCATCACGGACGACATCGGCGGGGCCCAGATGGCGACCCGGCACCTGCTGGAACACGGCCACGCGTACGTCGCCTGCATCGGCGGGGTCGAGAACACCCCGTCGGTCGGCGACCCGGTGGCCGACCACGTCGAGGGCTGGCGCCGGGCCATGCTGGAGTCCGGCCGCTCGACCGAAGGGCGCCTCATCGAGGCCCCGTACAACCGCTACGACGCGTACAAGGTCGCCCTGGATGTCCTGGCCCGACCGGACCGCCCGACGGCGATCTTCTGCGCCACGGACGACCAGGCCATCGGCGTGCTCCGGGCCGCGCGCGAGCTGCGCATCGACGTGCCCGGGGAACTGGCCGTGGCCGGCTTCGACGACGTCAAGGAGGCGGCCCTCACGGATCCGCCCCTGACCACCATCGCCTCGGACCGCCCGGCGATGGCCCGCGCGGCCGTGGACCTCGTCCTGGACGACGCCGTGCGGGTGACGGGCTCCCGGCGCGAGCGCCTGAAGCAGTTCCCGTCGGCCCTGGTGATCCGCCGCTCCTGCGGCTGCCGCTAGGCCGTCGGTTCGGCGGGGCGGCGGGGGCTGTTCACTCCACGAAGGCCATCGCCAGGACCGGGAGGAACAGGAAGCCGAGGATGGCCGCGGCGATCGCCGTCCAGGCCAGCAGGACCTTCCCGGCGGCCAGGCAGATCTTGGCGAACGCCTTCAGCGCGCTGAGCACCACTTGCCCACCCCCCTCCTCGACTTGAACGCGTTCAACATACCGGAGGGCGAGGCTCCGGGAAACCGCCCTTATATCGGGCATACGCGGTTCTGTCGGGCTTCTCAGGCCAGACTCAGGAAGCTCTCATGATCGGCCTCCAGAGTCGTAGCCATGACCGAGAGCTTCCGCCGCGAAGGCGAGTACCCCCAGGAACACCGCCCCCAGCCCGCGCCGTTCGGCGAGGACTGGCAGCGGGGACGTGACCGGCTGGCACAGGACACCGCGGCCGCCGCCGGGTCGTACCCGCCGCCGCCCTCCTACCCGCCCGCCGCACCCGGTTGGCACGAGGCGCACCAGCCCCCGGTGATCCAGGGCGAGACGGTCCCACCGGCACCGGTCCCGGCGGCGACAGCAACGAGCGGCTCCGGCGGCTGGGGCACCTGGGGTGCCGCCCCGCACGGGCCCGCCCACGCCGCCTCCCCCGCGCCCCGCGCCAAGAAGCCCGTAGCGCTGCTGGCCGCCGTGGCGCTCGCCGCGGCCGTGGTCGGCGGCGGCACCGCGGCCGCCGTCCAGCAGCTGATGGGCACCCAGAACAGCGCCGGCGGCGGCGTCAACGGCACCAACGTCTCGCAGTCGAGCAACGGCACCGTCTCCGGCGTCGCCGAGCAGGTCAGCCCCTCCGTGGTCCGCATCGACACCCGCACCGCCTCCGGTCAGGGCACCGGCTCCGGCATCGTCGTCACCGCCGACGGCGAGATCGTCACCAACAACCACGTCGTGAACGGCGCCTCCGAGATCGAGGTGACGATGAGCGACGGCAAGAAGTACAAGGCCAAGATCGTCGGCACCGACCCCGACAAGGACCTGGCCCTCATCAAGCTCCAGGGCGCCGGCGGCCTCAAGCCCGCCACCTTCGGCAACTCCGACAACGTCAAGGTCGGCGACCAGGTCGTCGCCATCGGCTCCCCCGACCGCCTCACCGGCACCGTCACCAGCGGCATCGTCTCGGCGCTGAACCGCGACGTCACCGTCGACAAGTCCGAGCAGCGCCAGTCCCCCCAGCAGGGCACCGGCGGCTGGCCGTTCTCCTTCGGCGGTCAGCAGTTCAACGGCAGGACCGGCTCGGACACCGCCACCTACAAGGCCATCCAGACGGACGCCTCCCTCAACCCCGGCAACTCCGGCGGCGCCCTCGTCAACATGAACGGCGAGATCGTCGGCATGCCCTCCGCGATCTACTCCCCCGCCAGTGACAGCTCCGCCGCCGGCAGCGTCGGCCTCGGCTTCGCCATCCCGGTCAACACGATCAAGGCCGACCTGGACTCCCTCCGCAAGGGCGGCCCCGGTGGCAACGGCTCCTCCGACACCGGCGGCTCCGCCACCAACGGCTACGGCACCTCGTACTAGTCCGTCGTGCAAGGCTGGGAATCCGCCCGCACCGAACACCACCACCAGGGGGACCGGCCATGAATGCCGAAGGCGAAGCGTCACGGATCCTCGTCGTCGACGACGAGCCCGCCGTACGCGAGGCCCTGCGCCGCAGCCTCGCCTTCGAGGGATACGCCGTGCAGACCGCCGTCGACGGGCTCGACGCCCTCGACAAGGCGGCCTCGTACGCCCCCGAGCTGATCGTCCTGGACATCCAGATGCCCCGCATGGACGGTCTGACCGCGGCCCGCCGGCTGCGCTCCTCCGGCAGCGTCACCCCGATCCTGATGCTCACCGCCCGGGACACCGTCGGCGACCGCGTCACCGGCCTCGACGCGGGCGCCGACGACTACCTCGTCAAGCCGTTCGAGCTCGACGAGCTCTTCGCCCGCGTCCGCGCCCTGCTGCGCCGCAGCTCGTACGCCGCCCCGCGCCCCGGCGCGGCGGAGCCCGAGGACGCGCTGACCTTCGGCGACCTGCGCATGGACCTCGCGACCCGCGAGGTCACCCGGGGCGGGCGCCCGGTGGAGCTGACGCGTACGGAATTCACGCTGCTGGAGATGTTCCTGGCCCACCCGCGCCAGGTCCTGACCCGCGAGCAGATCCTCAAGACCGTCTGGGGCTTCGACTTCGAACCCAGCTCCAACTCCCTGGACGTGTACGTGATGTACCTGCGCCGCAAGACCGAGGCCGGCGGCGAAGCCCGCGTGGTCCACACCGTGCGCGGCGTGGGCTACGTACTGCGCGCCGGCGAGAGCGGGCCCGAGTGAGCCGGTTCGACCCGGCCGCCCGGTTCCGCGCCCTCCCGCTGCGCTCGCGCCTGGCGCTGCTGGTCACGGTGGCGGTCGCACTCGCCGTCGCCGCCGTCGCCGCCGTGTCCTGGGTGATGGTGCGGGCCCAGTTGAACGACCAGTTGAACCGGTCGCTGATGGCGACGAACCCGACCGACCAGGTGCTGCGCACCCTTCGGGAGGGCTGCGCGCTCCCCGCCCAGACGCAGCCGGACATCGCCGGAAACCTGAACGCGACGGTCCAGATCGTCACCGCCGACGGCAAGCACTGCCGGGTGAGCGGGCGGACCGACCTCCCGGTCACCGAGACCGACAAGGACATCGCCGCCGGCCGCCAGGCCAAGGCCCTTTACGACTCGAGCACGGCCGACGGCGTCGACATGCGCGTCTACACCTTCACCGCTCAGACCCAGCCCGGCGCCCCGATCTTCGCGATTTCCGTGGCGAAGCCGCTGGCCGACATCGAGAAGCCCCTCTCCACCCTGGCCTGGGTCCTGCTCCTCGTCTCCGGCATCGGAGTCGTCGGCGCGGGCGCCGCCGGTCTGTGGGTGGCCCGTACCGGGCTGCGGCCCGTCGACGAACTCACCGACGCCGTCGAGCACATCGCCCGTACCGAGGACCTCACCGTCCGCATCCCCGACGAGGGCGAAGACGAGATCGCCCGCCTCTCGCGGTCCTTCAACTCGATGACGGCCGCCCTCGCCTCCTCCCAGGAGCGGCAGGCCCAGCTGATCGCGGACGCCGGGCACGAGCTGCGCACCCCGCTCACCTCGCTCCGTACGAACATCGAGCTCCTCGCGCGGAGCGAGGAGACCGGCCGGGCCATCCCGCCCGAGGACCGCAAGGAGCTTCTCGCCTCGGTCAAGGCGCAGATGACGGAACTCGCCGCGCTGATCGGGGACCTCCAGGAGCTGTCCCGGCCGGACGCGGCCTCGCCGGGGCCGCTCCAGGTGGTGGCCCTGCACGAGATCGCCGGAGCCGCGCTGTCCCGGGCCCGGCTGCGCGGTCCGGAGCTGACCTTCACCTCGGACCTGCGGCCCTGGTACGTCCGGGGCGAGGCGGCCGCGCTGGAGCGGGCGATGGTCAACGTCCTGGACAACGCGGTGAAGTTCAGCCCGCCGGGCGGCGCGGTCGAGGTGTCCCTGCGGGCCGGCGCGCTGACCGTACGGGACCACGGGCCCGGCATCCCGGACGAGGACCTCCCGCACGTCTTCGAGCGGTTCTGGCGCTCCCCGTCGGCCCGCGCCCTGCCCGGGAGCGGGCTCGGCCTGTCGATCGTGGCCCGTACGGCGGCCCGGGCGGGCGGCAGTGCCGAGCTGCGGGCGGCGGCCGACGGCGGCCCGGGCACGGAGGCGGTGCTCCGCATCCCGGGGGCACCCACGCCACCGCCCTCGGATCCGTCAGTTGTGCCGGATCAGTGAGGCGACCAGGCCGGACCGGGTGTTCGGGAAGTCCATCGGGACGATCCCGAGCCCGGTGCGGCCCGCCATCTCCCCGCCGTCGACGAAGGCGTGCACCTGGGGGTTGAGGCGGTCGGAGTTCCACCGCGGCGGCATGTAGGCCGAGGTGCTCGTGTAGTTCACGAAGAGCCTGCCGGGCTGCTGGACGGCCTTGCGGAAGTGGTTCTCGATCTTGCCGCGCTTGGCGAAGGGCTCGGCGTTCCAGTCGTCCTGGATGTCGAAGACGTTCCCGTCCCCGTACCGCAGGCCCGGCAGTCCGCCGTTGTCGGCGAGCAGGACCACCTTCCCGCGGGCCTGTCCGAGGTTCGGCAGCGCGTCGGCGATCCGGAAGAGCGGGCGCCAGCCGCGGTGGTCGAGGTAGTCGTCGAAGACAGCGCGGAACGTCGCGTCGCTGTCCGTCGAGTACTCCTGCTTGAGCCGCATCAGGACGGTCTCCCTGGGGTGCGCGGCGAGGAAGTTCGCGCAGGCGACGAGGACGTCCCCGAACATCAGGCCCTGGTAGAAGGAGCCGTGGTGGATGGCGAAGGAGCCGCCCGTCACCCGGCAGCGGACGTCGAGGAAGCGGATGCCGGAGTCGAGCTGCTCGGCGATCGAGGTGTTCTGGCAGGCCACGTAGAGCCCGCCCTGGCGGGCGCCGGAGTCGTGCGTGCCGGGGATGGTCATCCGCTGGAGGGCGGTGGAGTCGGGCAGGCCCGTCATCCAGTCCTGGGTGCCGAGTGCCGCCGCGGCGGCGGGTGGTGCGCCGAGCCCGATCGCGGCGCCGGCCGCCATCGCTCCGACCAGAAAAGCCCGCCGGTCCAGTCCGCTGCCCATGCCCGCCCCTTTGCCGACCCAGTGGTGGGCAGATTATGGCGTGCGCACGTCAATCCTGCTACCCATGAGTACCTCGGCGTCCACCCGGGCCGCGCCTACCCCTCCAGCAACTCGACCATGGTGCGCAGCCCTTGGGCGAGCTCCGGCCCCGTCGGCGCCTGCTCCGGGTCGGTCAGGGACTGCACCATCACCCCGGTCAGCAGCGCGATGTGCAGCGACCCCAGGGCCCGTACGTCCCCCTCCGCGACGGCGTCCTCGGACACCCCGCGCAGTTGCGCGGCCACCATGCGCCGGGAGCGGCGCTGCCCCTCGGCCAGGGCGGCGAGCAGTTCGGGCGAGGACTGCGCGTGCACGAAGGCCTCGACGTTGGCGAGCCACAGCCAGCGCGTGTCACCGAAGTCCCGGATCTTGCGGTCCCACGTGTCGGCGTACCGCGCCTCGGCGGTTTCCCCCTGCCCGGTGAGCCGGCCGGAGCCCGCCGCCCACTCGTCCATGGCCGCGAAGAGCGCCTGGTTCAGCAGCGCCTCGCGGGACCCGAAGTGGTAGCCGATCGCGGCCATGCTCACCTGCGAGGCCGTGGCGATATCGCGCACGGTCGTCCGCAGATAGCCCTTCTCCTCCAGGCAGCGCCGGGCTCCGGCCAGCAGGTCCTCGCGATTTCCCATGCCGGGATCGTATCCGCGCCTCGATTTGGGCAAGCGCCCTAGACGTGCGTATTGCGCGCTTGCCCAAATCCTGGCAGGCTTCACCCATCGGAAGATCCACGGTCCTACGGAGGCAAAGCCATGCGCCACGAGCTGAAGATCGACGACCGCACCCTGTCCTACCTGGACTTCGGCGGCCCCGGCCGCCCGCTGCTCGCCCTGCACGGAGGCATGTCCGAAGGGGCCGCCTTCACCGGACTCGCCGCGGTCCTCGGCGACGAATGGCGGGTCATCGCCCCCGACCAGCGCGGCCACGGCGACTCCGACCGGGCTCCCGACCACAGCCGCGAGGGGTACGTCGCCGACGCCGTCGCCCTGCTCGACCACCTCGGCATCCAGACCCCGGTGGCCGTCCTCGGCTACAGCCTCGGCGGGCTCAACGCCGTCCACCTGGCCGCCGCCCACCCGCACCGGGTCGGCGCCCTCATCGACGTGGACGCCACCGTGACGGTCCACCCCGCGCGATCCGACTGGTTCGGCTTCCTCCGCGGCATGCGCTACACCGCGCCCACCACCGAGGAGCTGCTGGCCGCCGCCGGACCGGTGGGCGCCCAGTTCGTCGCGCAGGCGCTGCGGCCGCTCCCCGGGGGGTCGGGCTGGCGGCTGCCGTTCCACCCGCAGGACCAGCTCGACTCGATCGAAGCCTGCCGCGGCGACCACTGGGACGCCTGGCTCGCGAGCGACTGCCCGGCGCTGCTCGTCCACGGCACCCGCAGCGAGGCACTCCCGCAGGAGGTGGCCGACGAGATGGTCTCCCGGCGGCCCGGGACCTCGTACGCACCCCTGGACGGCGACCACTTCGTGCCCTTCCAGGACCCGCAGGGGTTCCACGAGGCGGTCCGGAAGTTCCTGGCCGGCCTTTAGCCCTCCGACACTTCTCCGAACTTCTCCGACCGGGTGAGGAAAACCGGCCGCGTCCACACCGATGAGTTCCGCCCGCCCCGGCAGTCTCATTGGTTGTCGACGTCGGCAACCCAGGAGGAAGCACGTGAGTCAGCTACTGAGGGTCCAGAACTTCAACGTCTCCAGCGACGGATTCGGGGCCGGCGAGGGCCAGAGCCTGGAGAAGCCGTTCGGCCACGCCGATCCCGGGGAGCTGTTCGCCTGGGCGGGCGCCACGGCGAGCTGGCCCAACCGCACCGACCCCGGGGGCAGCCGCGGCCTCGACGACTACTTGACGCGGGACTTCGGCAACAACATCGGTGCCGAGATCATGGGCCGCAACAAGTTCGGCCCGCAGCGCGGGCCCTGGCAGGACCACGAATGGCTCGGCTGGTGGGGCGAGGAGCCCCCCTTCCACACCCCGGTGTTCGTCATGACCCACCACGTGCGCCCCTCGTTCACGCTGTCCGACACCACCTTCCACTTCGTCGACGCCGACCCGGCCACCGTCCTCGAAGAGGCGCGGAAGGCGGCAGAGGGCAAGGACGTCCGGCTCGGCGGCGGGGCCACCACCATCCGCGAGTTCCTCGACGCCGACCTCGTCGACACCCTGCACGTGGCGGTCTCGCCGGTACGGATCGGATCCGGGGCGCGTCTCTGGGAGTCACCCGACGAGCTGCTCGACCGCTTCCACCGCGATGTCGTGCCCAGCCCGAGCGGCGTGACGCACCACCTGTTCTGGAGGAAGTGAGAACGCCGGAGGGGCGGCGGGCCGACGGGCCCACCGCCCCTCCGGGCGCGCTGAAAGCGAGTACTGCCGGTACAACCGAGCGGTCCTACTTGACGACGGTGATCCGGTCCGCCGCCGGCGGGGCGATCGGGGCCGCGGCCGTCGACTTCATCAGGTAGGCGTTGAAGCAGTCCAGGTCGGACGGGCCGACCAGCTTGTTCTTGTGCTCCTTCAGAACGGTGAAGCCGTCACCGCCGCCCGCGAGGAACTCGTTCATCGCGACCCGGTAGGTCTTGGCGGGGTCGATCGCCGCGCCGTTCAGCTTGACCGAGTCCACGACGATGCGGTCCGCGCCGGTCTTCGTCATGTCGAGGGTGTACGTGAAGCCCTTCGACACCTGCAGGATCTTCGGGTTGACCCCGTTGACCGGGCCGGTGACCTGCTGCTGGAGCGCGGTGATCAGCTGCGCGCCGGTCAGGTCGACGATGTTCATCATGTTGTTGAACGGCTGGACCGTGTAGGACTCGCCGTACGTCACCACGCCGTCGCCCTCGTCGCCCGCCGCCTTGTAGGCGAGGTCGGCGCGGATGCCGCCCGGGTTCATGATGGCCAGCTGCGCGCCGCCCTTGTCGGCCGGGGCCAGGGCCTCCAGCTGCGCGTCGGCGATCAGGTCACCCAGCGGCTTCTCCGGCGCCTCCGAGCCGCGGCCCGGGATGTCGGCGGAGATGAAGCCCTGCGGGCGGTTGGCGATCGGCGCCGCCAGCGCCTTCCAGCGGTCGACCAGCTCGGTCATGTCCGGGGCCTTGGGCTGGTCCCGGGTGACGACCTTGTTGACCGGCTTGGGCGCGGTGACCGGGGTGCGGACGATGTCCTTGGTCGCGCGGTCGTAAGTGAGGGTGGTGTCCGTGAACAGCCGGCCGTAGGAGGCGGCGGAGGTCACCATGCGCGGGTTGCCCGCCGGGTCCGGGATGTTGCAGGCGTAGGCCTGGTGCGTGTGGCCCGTCACCAGGGCGTCGACCTTGACATCCACGTTCTTGGCGATGTCCACGATCGCGCCCGAGACACCGGCGCCGGCGCCCGGGACGTCGCAGTCGTAGTTGTAGGCGCCGCTCGCGGGCAGACCGCCCTCGTGGATCAGCGCGACGATCGACTTCACGCCCTGCTTGTTCAGCTCGGCGGCGTACTTGTTGATCGTCTCGACCTCGTCGCCGAACTTCAGGCCCTTGACGCCCTCGGCGGTGACGACGTCCGGAGTGCCCTCCAGGGTGACGCCGATGAAGCCGATCTTCACGTCCCCCTTCTTCCAGATGAAGGTGGGGTTCATCATCGGACGCTTGGTCTTCTCGTCCGTGACGTTGGCGGCGAGGAACTTGAACTCGGAGCCCGTGAACTCCTTGCCGTACTCGTAACAGCCCTCGACCGGGTGGCAGCCGCCGTACGCCATGCGGCGCAGCTCGGCCCTGCCCTCGTCGAACTCGTGGTTGCCGACGCTGGTGACGTCCAGGTCGAGCTTGTTGAGCGCCTCGATGGTCGGCTCGTCGTGGAAGATGCCCGACAGCATCGGGCTGCCGCCGATCATGTCACCGGCCGCGGCCGTGACGGAGTACTCGCGGCCCTTGCGGGCCTCGCGCAGGCTGGTCGCGAGGAACTCGACCCCGCCCGCGGGTATGGCTTTGGTGGTGCCGTCGGCCTGACGCTCGCTCACGTTGCCGGAGGAGCCCTGCGGGGGCTCCAGCGTGCCGTGGAAGTCGTTGAACGACAGCAGCTGCACGTCGACGGTGCGGGCCTTGGCGGACGCACCGCCACCACTCGCGGCTCCGGCCGGAAGTGCGGCGGCGACCAGAGCTCCGGCCCCGGCGGTGACGGCGAGGGCGGAGAGGGTCAACCGGCGGGCTCGGCGGTGCCGTTGTGGCGTCGCTGACATTTAATCCCCTTTGTGGACAGCGATACTGCTTGGGAGGTCCGCCGAAGCCTATGGTCAACGCGCGTAGCACGACAGGGGGGAACGGGTATCGAGCTGGTTACGCGCAGAAGACGGGCCCACCTCGCGCCCACACTCCGCCGCCCGCCCCCCGCGGTCGTAGGCTCGTGTCATGACTGACGCAGCAGCGGCCCTGGAGCCGGGACGGCAGATTGAGACCCTCGAAGAGCTGACGGAGGAACAGGCCGAATCCGTCCTCGCCCTGATCGAGGACGCGGCCCGGACCGACGGCACCACCGCCGTGTCCGAACAGGGCCGGCTCCAGCTGCGCGGCGGCCCGCGCGAGGGGATCCGGCACTTCCTGCTCACCGAGGGCGGGCGGCTCGCCGGATACGGGCAACTGGAGGACACCGACCCGGTGGAGGCCCCGGCCGCCGAGCTCGTCGTCCACCCGGCGCTGCGCGGCCGCGGCCACGGGCGGGCCCTGGGCTCGGCCCTGCTGGCCGCGTCCGGCAAGCGGATCCGGGTGTGGGCGCACGGCGGCAAGTCGGCCGCCCGGCACCTCGCACAGGTGCTCGGGCTGACCCTCTTCCGTGAACTGCGCCAGCTGCGCCGCCCCCTGGCCGAGGGCGACCCGCTGCCCGAGCCGGTCCTCCCGCCCGGGGTGACGGTCCGCACCTTCGTGCCCGGCTCCGACGACACCGCCTGGCTCGCGGCGAACGCGGCCGCCTTCGCCCACCACCCGGAGCAGGGCGCACTGACCCAGCGGGACCTGAACGACCGGATCGCGCAGCCCTGGTTCGACCCGGAGGGCTTCTTCCTCGCCGAGCGCGAGGGCGAGCTGGTCGGCTTCCACTGGACGAAGGTCCACGCGAAGGACGCGCTCGGCGAGGTCTACGTACTCGGAGTCCGCCCGGGCGCCCAGGGCGGCGGCCTCGGCAAGGCCCTCACCGCGATCGGCCTGCGCCACCTCGCGGCCCAGGGCCTCCCGACGGCGATGCTCTACGTGGACGCCGACAATCCGGCGGCCCTGCGCGTCTACGAGGGCCTCGGCTTCACCACCCACGAGGTCGACCTGATGTACCGCACGGAAAGCTGACCCCAAACCCACCCCCGCCGGCGCCCCCAGCCCCCCTCCGGCGTTTGAGGAGCGGGGGTCCGGGGGCGGAGCCCCGGGTCTTTCCAGCCCCTCCGGCGTTTGAGGAGCGGGGGTCCGGGGGCGGAGCCCCGGGTCTTTCCAGCCCCTCCGGCGTTTGAGGAGCGGGGTCCGGGCCAGCGCCCCGGCAACGGCGCCGCATCGGCCCCCGCACCCACCCACCCCCACCGCACCCCCCGCCACCCCCTCGACACCCGGCAGCCCAGCGCAGCGCAACCGCACACCAGCCGGAGCCGGGAAGCCACACGCCATTAACCGGGCATTCAGACGACCTTGCGACGCTCCGTGAATGCAGCCCCGGCAGCCCCGACTCCGACTGACGGCCGACACTTCCGACGCGCCTGTTCTTCCGCGCGCGCGGAAGAATGGAGTCATGAGCCACAAGCCCAGCGCAGGCCCCACCGAGGTCGCCGCCCAGCACCCGTCTCACAACGCCACCACCACGGCGGTCGCCGGCCCCCCGCGCCTGGGGTCCATAGCCGCGCACCGGCCCCACGTCGGCCTCGATCCGGACCTCGACGCCGATCTGGACACGTACGAGGACAAGGACGGCGGCGAGCTCCCGCCGAACCGCTTCCTCGACCGGGAGCGCAGCTGGCTCGCCTTCAACGAGCGCGTGCTGGAGCTCGCCGAGGACCCCACCACGCCCCTCCTGGAACGCGCGAACTACCTGGCGATCTTCGCCAGCAACCTCGACGAGTTCTTCATGGTCCGCGTGGCCGGCCTCAAACGGCGTATCGCGACGGGTGTCGCCACCCGTTCGGCCTCCGGCCTGCAGCCCCGCGAGGTGCTGGACAGCATCTGGACCCGCTCGCGCGAGCTCATGGCCCGGCACGCCGCCTGCTTCCAGCAGGACATCGCCCCGGCCCTCGCCGAGGAGGGCGTCCACCTCATCCGCTGGGCCGACCTCACCGAGAAGGAGCAGGCGCGCCTCTTCACGCTGTTCCGGAACCAGATCTTCCCGGTGCTCACCCCGCTGGCCGTGGACCCCGCGCACCCGTTCCCGTACATCTCCGGCCTGTCCCTGAACCTGGCCGTCGTCGTACGCAACCCGGTCAGCGGCCACCGCCACTTCGCCCGCGTCAAGGTCCCGCCGATCCTCTCCCGCTTCCTGGAGGCCTCCCCGCAGCGCTACGTCCCGCTGGAGGACGTCATCGCCGCGCACCTGGAGGAGCTGTTCCCCGGCATGGAGGTGCTCGCGCACCACATGTTCCGGGTGACCCGCAACGAGGACCTCGAAGTCGAGGAAGACGACGCGGAGAACCTGCTCCAGGCCCTGGAGAAGGAGCTCATGCGGCGCCGTTTCGGCCCGCCCGTGCGCCTGGAGGTCGAGGAGTCCATCGACCCCGGCGTACTGGACCTCCTGGTGCAGGAGCTGAAGGTCAACGCCTCCGAGGTGTACCCGCTGCCCGGCCCGCTGGACCTGACCGCCCTCTTCGGGATCGCCTCGCTGGACATCCCGGAGCTGAAGTTCCCGAAGTTCGTCGCCGGCACCCACCGGGACCTCGCCGAGGTCGAGTCCGCGTCCGCGCCCGACATCTTCGCCGCCCTGCGCGAGCGGGACGTCCTGCTGCACCACCCGTACGACTCGTTCTCCACCTCGGTGCAGGCCTTCCTGGAGCAGGCCGCCGCCGACCCGGACGTGCTCGCGATCAAGCAGACGCTCTACCGCACCTCCGGCGACTCGCCGATCGTGGACGCCCTGATCGACGCCGCCGACTCCGGCAAGCAGGTCCTCGTCCTCGTCGAGATCAAGGCCCGCTTCGACGAGCAGGCCAACATCAAGTGGGCGCGCAAGCTGGAGGAGTCCGGCTGCCACGTCGTCTACGGGCTCGTCGGCCTCAAGACCCACTGCAAGCTGTCGCTCGTCGTCCGCCAGGAGGGCGACACGCTGCGCCGCTACTCACACGTGGGCACCGGCAACTACCACCCCAAGACGGCCCGCCTCTACGAGGACCTCGGCCTGCTCACCACGGACCCGCAGGTCGGCGCGGACCTCTCCGACCTGTTCAACCGGCTGTCGGGCTACTCGCGCCGCGAGACCTACCGCCGGCTGATCGTCGCCCCGCGCTCGCTGCGCGACGGGCTGGTAGCCCGGATCGACAAGGAGGCCGCCCACTACAAGGCCGGCCGCCCCGCGTACGTCCGCATGAAGATGAACTCGATCGTCGACGAGGCGCTCATCGACTCGCTCTACCGGGCCGCCCAGGCGGGCGTGCCCGTCGACATCTGGGTCCGCGGCATCTGTGCCGTACGCCCGGGAGTCCCCGGGCTCTCGGAGAACATCCGGGTCCGCTCGATCCTCGGCCGCTTCCTGGAGCACTCGCGGGTCTTCGCCTTCGGCAACGGCGGCGAGCCCGAGGTGTGGATCGGCAGCGCCGACATGATGCACCGCAATCTCGACCGCCGTATCGAAGCACTGGTCAGGGTCGCCGACCCGGCCCACCGCGCGGCACTGGACCGGATGCTCGAGACCGGCATGTCCGACCTCACCTCCTCCTGGCACCTGGGACCGGACGGCGAATGGACCCGGCACAGCACGGACTCCGAGGGTCAGCCGCTGCGGCACGTACAGGAGATGCTCATAGACGCCCGGAGGCGCCGGCGTGGCTCAGTCAAACCATGACCCGACCGCAGGTGACGTGCTCGGCGTCTACCTGACATCCCAAGCCACCGCTTTCCTGCGCGCGCTGCGCCTGCACGACGCGGGCGCGGCGGGCGTGTCGGACGCCGCGGAGAGCAGCGAGGCGGCGCGCGGCCTGCGGGGGGCCGCGCGCCGGATCAGCGGCTCACTGGCGACGTTCCGGGGGGTGACGGAGTCCTCGTGGGCGGACGGGCTGCGCACCGAGCTGGTGTGGCTGTCCACGACGCTGGCCGACGAGCACGCGTACGCGGCCCGGCTGACGCGGCTGATGGACGCGCTGCACCGGCTGTCGGGGCCCTCCTCCCCCGAGGTGCCGGGTCCCCGGGCCGGCTCGGGGGCGCTCACGGTGGGTTCGGCCCGGGCCGGCGCACTGCTGGAGCGACAGCTGACCCTGGCCCGTACGCGGGCCCACTCGGCCACCCTCCAGGCCCTCGGCTCCGCCCGCTTCCACGCGGTGGCGGACGCGGTGGCGGTACTGGCCTCGGAGGTCCCGCTGAACCTGGTCGCGGCCCGGGGCCGGGTGTCGGAGGTCCTGGTTCCACTGGCGGAGGTGGCCGAAAACCGCCTCTCGACGGCGGTCGCGGCACTGCCGCCGGTGGACCACGCGCACCCGTACGACTGCGACCACGACGGGCTCTGGCACGAGGTGCGCCGCCTCCTGCGGGTCCACCGCTACGCGCGGGAGGCACTGGGCGGGGGCGTGGCCCGGCTGGCCACCGCCGGCGAGGCCCTGGACCGCCACCGCGACGCGGCCGCGGCCGCCGCGGCCTCCGCGACCGCGGCCCGCACCCCGCGCATCGCCCCGGCGACGGCGTACGCCCTGGGCGTGCTGCACGCGGACCAGCGACACGAGGTGGAGGCGGCGCGGGCCGCCTTCCAGGACATCTGGCTTCCGGATCCAGCCGCGGTCACGCCCCGGTAACGGCGGGATAACGGATGCTTACGTCCATGTACGTACCGGTCGGAACGCACCGGGTCGTCCGCCACGGTTCACCGTCCGTTCACTCTCCCCGGTCGGCTGCTTCACCTGTCCTGCCTAATTTCGGAGGTGCACGGAGCGAGTCGCCCTCAGGTCGAGCAACTCACCGGGCACACCGACGTAGTCCTCTTCGCACGCCGCCCCGATACAGAAAGCGGCCGGCGGCTTCTGGAAGGAACACCCGAAAGTGAAGCTTCAGCGCAAGAACATGCTTCGTGCCTCCGCCCTCGGGGCGCTCGTCGTGTCCGGCGCCCTGGTGCTGACGGCGTGCGGCTCGGACGACAACACGAAGACCGCCGAAGGCAGCCCGAAGGCCTCGGCCCCGGCCGCCGGCGACATCAAGTGCGACGACGCCAAGGGCAAGCTCCTGGCCTCGGGTTCTTCCGCGCAGAAGAACGCGGTCGAGCTGTGGATCAAGAACTACATGGCCGCCTGCTCCGGCGTCGAGGTCAACTACAAGTCCTCCTCCTCCGGTGAGGGCATCGTCGCCTTCAACCAGGGCACCGTCGGTTTCGCCGGCTCCGACTCGGCGCTGAAGCCGGAGCAGGTCGAGGAGTCGAAGAAGATCTGCACCGGTGGCCAGGCCATCGACCTGCCGATGGTCGGCGGCCCCGTCGCCCTCGGCTTCAACGTCGCCGGCGTGGACAAGCTGAACCTCGACGCCGCCACGATCGCCAACATCTTCAACGACAAGATCAAGAAGTGGGACGACGAGGCGATCAAGAAGCTGAACCCGGGCGTCACGCTTCCCTCCACCGCCATCCAGGCCTTCCACCGCTCTGACGACTCGGGTACCACCGAGAACGTCACCAAGTACCTGAAGGCCACCGCGCCCGACGCCTGGCCGCACGAGCCCGCGAAGAAGTGGGCCGCTCCGGGTGGCCAGGCCGCCTCGGGCTCCGCGGGTGTCGCCGCGCAGGTCAAGCAGGTCGACGGCGCGATCGGCTACTTCGAGCTCTCCTTCGCCTCCTCGCAGAGCATCCGTACGGTCGACCTGAACACGGGCGCCGCCGCCCCGGTCAAGGCCACCGGCGAGAACGCCTCCAAGGCCATCGCCGCCGCCAAGATCTCCGGCACCGGTTCCGACCTGGCCCTGAAGCTCGACTACGCCACCAAGGCCGAGGGTGCCTACCCGCTGGTCCTGGTCACGTACGAGGTCGTCTGCGACAAGGGCAACAAGGCCGAGACGCTCCCGACCGTGAAGTCCTTCCTGAACTACGCCGCCTCGGACGCGGGCCAGAAGGTCCTCCTCGAGAACGGCTACGCGCCGATCCCGGCCGAGATCAACGCCAAGGTCCGCGAAATCATCAAGACCCTCGGCTAAATCCTGACCCCGAGGTCCGGTCCACCCCCACCCCCCGTCCGGGGACCGGGGGTGGGCCGGACCCCGGGACCCTTCCCCTTCACCCAGGGGAAATCCGGTGCACCGCCGCCAGGGGGCCTGCCCCCCACACAGACCGGAAAGACCATGGCTTTCACACCCACCCAGATAGACACGGCTCCGCCTGTCGCCAAGAGCGAAGGGTCCACCGGCCGCGCCGGTGACAAGATCTTCGCCGGGCTCTCCAAGGGCTCCGGCATCCTGCTCCTGGTGATCATGGCGTCGATCGCCGCCTTCCTCACCTACCGTGCCTCGATCGCGCTGTCGAAGAACGAGGGCAACTTCCTCACCACCTTCGACTGGAACGCGTCGGCCAACCCGCCCGTCTTCGGCATCGCCGTCCTGCTCTTCGGCACTGTCATCAGCTCGATCATCGCGATGGCCATCGCGGTTCCGATCGCTGTCGGCATCGCCCTCTTCATCTCGCACTACGCGCCGCGCAAGCTGGCCGCCCCCCTCGCCTACGTGGTCGACCTGCTGGCCGCCGTGCCGTCGATCATCTACGGCATCTGGGGCGCGCTCTTCCTGGTCCCGCAGCTCAACGGCCTGAACCTCTGGCTGGACGAGTTCCTCGGCTGGACGTACGTCTTCGAGAAGACCCAGATCGGCGTCGCCCGCTCGCTCTTCACCGTCGGCATCCTGCTCGCGATCATGATCCTGCCGATCGTGACCAGCGTCAGCCGCGAGGTCTTCCTCCAGGTCCCGCGCATGAACGAGGAAGCCGCACTGGCCCTCGGCGCGACCCGCTGGGAGGTCATCCGGATGTCGGTGCTGCCCTTCGGCCGCTCCGGTGTCATCTCCGCCTCGATGCTCGGCCTCGGCCGCGCACTCGGCGAGACCATGGCCGTCGCGACCGTCCTCTCCCCGAGCTTCCTGATCTCGTTCCACGTCCTGAACCCGGGCGGCGGCACCTTCGCGCAGAACATCGCCGCGAAGTTCGACGAGGCCAACGAGTTCGGCCGGGACGCGCTGATCGCCTCCGGTCTGGTCCTCTTCCTGCTCACCCTGCTGGTCAACGGTGCAGCTCGCCTGATCATCGCTCGCCGCAAGGACTTCTCGGGGGCGAACGCCTGATGAGCCACGCACTCCAGGACCAGCGGCCCGTCCGGGCCCGCAAGTCCGCCGCCCCCGCCAGCCTCACCCGAGGAGGCCTGCCCCGCTGGGCCCCGGCCGCCATCGCGGTCCTCTCGATCGCCCTCGGCGCCGGCGTCGGCATCGCCTTCGACCTGCAGAGCAAGGTCCAGTGGGGCCTGATCGCGGCCATCCTGTTCGTCGGGATCACGTACACCGCCAGCGCGGTCATCGAGAACCGCCGCCAGGCCAAGGACCGCGTCGCGACCTCCCTCGTATGGGTCTGCTTCGTCCTCGCGGTCATCCCGCTGCTGTCCCTGATGTGGATCACGATCAGCCGCGGCCTGAAGCTCCTCAACGCGAACTTCCTCAGCCACTCGATGAACGGCGTGACCAGCTTCGACGAGGGCGGCGGCGTCTACCACGCGCTGCTCGGCACGATCGAGCAGGTTCTCCTGGCCACCCTGATCGCGGCGCCCATCGGCCTGCTGACCGCCGTCTACCTGGTCGAGTACGGCCGGGGCTCGCTCGCCAAGGCCGTGACCTTCTTCGTCGACGTCATGACCGGCATCCCCTCCATCGTCGCGGGTCTGTTCATCCTGACGACCTGGAACCTGATGCTCGGCTTCGGCCCCTCCGGCTTCGCCGGCGCCATGGCCCTGTCGATCCTGATGATGCCCGTCGTGGTCCGCTCCACCGAGGAGATGCTCAAGCTCGTCCCGAACGAGCTGCGCGAGGCCGCGCTGGCCCTCGGTGTGCCGAAGTGGCGCGTGATCCTCAAGGTCGTGCTCCCCACCGCCATCGGCGGTATCTCCACCGGTGTGATGCTGGCCGTCGCCCGCATCGCCGGTGAGACGGCGCCGATCATGCTGCTGGTCTTCGGTTCGCAGCTGATCAACGGCAACCCCTTCGAAGGCGCCCAGTCCTCGCTCCCCCTCTACATTTGGGAGCAGTACAAGGTCGGCAGTGAAGCCTCCTACGACCGGGCATGGGCAGCAGCTCTCGTCCTGATCGCCTTCGTCATGATCCTCAATCTGGTGGCCCGCGGCATCGCCCGCTGGAAGGCCCCCAAGACCGGTCGCTGACGCGACCACATGAAAGCGAAGTGACCCTCATGGCGAAGCGAATCGACGTCAGCGGACTGTCCGCCTTCTACGGCACCCACAAGGCCATCGACGACATCTCGATGACCGTGGAGCCCCGCTCCGTGACGGCCTTCATCGGCCCGTCCGGCTGCGGCAAGTCCACCTTCCTGCGCACCCTGAACCGCATGCACGAGGTCACCCCCGGTGGCCGCGTCGAAGGCAAGGTGCTCCTGGACGACGAGAACCTGTACGGCCCCGGCGTGGACCCGGTCGCGGTCCGCCGCACGGTCGGCATGGTCTTCCAGCGTCCGAACCCCTTCCCCACCATGTCGATCTTCGACAACGTGGCGGCGGGCCTGCGCCTCAACGGCTCCTTCAAGAAGGCCGAGCTCTCGGACATCGTGGAGAAGTCCCTCCAGGGCGCCAACCTCTGGAACGAGGTCAAGGACCGCCTGAACAAGCCCGGCTCCGGCCTCTCCGGCGGCCAGCAGCAGCGTCTGTGCATCGCCCGCGCCATCGCGGTCGAGCCGCAGGTCCTGCTGATGGACGAGCCCTGCTCGGCCCTCGACCCGATCTCCACCCTCGCCATCGAGGACCTGATCGGCGAGCTGAAGGAGCGCTTCACGATCGTCATCGTGACGCACAACATGCAGCAGGCGGCCCGCGTCTCGGACCGCACCGCCTTCTTCAACCTCTCGGCGGTGGGCCAGCCCGGCAAGCTCGTCGAGATCGACGACACGGACCGGATCTTCTCGAACCCGTCCGTGCAGGCGACCGAGGACTACATCTCCGGCCGCTTCGGCTAAAGAGATGTTCTGAACGTCCTGCGGTGCTGCATGGCGGTGCCACCGCAAGGCGAAAGAAAGAAAAAGGGCCGGCTCCCCCTGGGTGGGGGGAGCCGGCCCGCTCTCGTTCCTACCGTCGTCAGACGAACGCCAGGTTCACGAGCCAGAAGCACACCGCGGCGACCAAAGCCGCCGCCGGCATCGTGATACTGCATGGCCCGGGGGATGACCCCCGGACCCCCAGCAGGGGGCCGACTCCGGCTAGACGAACGCCAGGTTCACGAGCCAGAAGCACACCGCGGCGACCAAAGCCGCCGCCGGCATCGTGATGAACCAGCCGAGGATGATGTTCTTGGCGACGCCCCAGCGGACCGCGTTCACCCGCTTGGTCGCGCCCACGCCCATGATCGCCGAGGTGATCACGTGGGTGGTGGAGATCGGCGCGTGGAAGAGGAACGCCGAGCCGAACATGATCGAGGCACCGGTGGTCTCCGCCGCGAAGCCCTGCGGCGGGTCCAGCTCGATGATCTTGCGGCCGAGCGTACGCATGATGCGCCAGCCACCCGCGTACGTACCGAGCGACAGCATCACGGCACACGCGACCTTCACCCAGATCGGGATGGCCGAGCCGGCGGCCTGCACATCGGCGATGACCAGGGCCATCATCACGATGCCCATGGTCTTCTGCGCGTCCTGGAGACCGTGACCCAGGGCCATGGCGGCCGCGGAGACCGTCTGCGCGATACGGAAGCCGCGCTTCGCCTTGTGCGGGTTGGCCCGGCGGAACATCCACATGATGCAGACCATCACCAGGTAACCGGCCACGAGACCGACCACCGGCGAGATGAACATCGGGATGACGACCTTGTCGACCACGCCCGACCAGATCACCGCGGTGCCACCGGCCAGCGCCGCACCCACCATGCCGCCGAACAGCGCGTGCGAGGAGGACGAGGGCAGACCGAAGTACCAGGTGATCAGGTTCCACACGATCGCGCCGACCAGCGCCGCGAAGAGGATCCACATGCCCCGGGTGCCGTGGGGCGTCTCGATCAGGCCCTCGCTGACCGTCTTGGCCACCCCGCTGCCCAGGAAGGCACCGGCGAGGTTCATCACGGCGGCCATCGCCAGGGCGGCGCGCGGGGTCAGCGCCCGCGTCGAGACCGACGTCGCGATCGCGTTCGCCGAGTCGTGGAAACCGTTCGTATAGGTAAAGCCGAGCGCGACACCGATGGTCACGACCAGAGCGAAGGTGTCCACGAGGTTCAGGACTCCTTGACCGCGATGGTCTCCACCGTGTTCGCAACGTGCTCGAACGCGTCGGCCGCCTCTTCGAGCACGTCGACGATCTGCTTGAGCTTCAGCACCTCGATGGCGTCGTACTTGCCGTTGAAGAGCTGGGCCAGCAGCTTGCGGTGGATCTGGTCGGCCTGGTTCTCAAGGCGGTTGACCTCGATCCAGTACTCGGTCAGGTTGTCCATCGTCCGCAGGTGCGGCATGGCCTCGGCGGTCAGCTCGGCCGCGCGCGCCAGCACCTCGATCTGCTGCTCGACGCCCTTGGGGAGCTCCTCCACGTTGTAGAGGACGACCAGGTCGACCGCCTCCTCCATGAAGTCCATGATGTCGTCGAGCGAAGAGGCCAGGTTGTAGATGTCCTCGCGGTCGAACGGCGTGATGAAGGAGGAGTTGAGCTGGTGGAAGATCGCGTGGGTCGCGTCGTCTCCCGCGTGCTCCGCAGCCCGCATCCGCTCCGCGATCTCGGCCCGTGCGGAGGAGTCCGCTCCGAGCAGTTCCATCAGGAGCTTGGAGCCCGTGACGATGTTGTCCGCGGAGACGGCGAACATGTCGTAGAAGCTCGTCTCCCTGGGGGTCAGACGAAATCGCACGTGAGGTCCTCGGGGTGCATTGGATTCGGTCAGGCTGATGCTAGGCGCATCCCCCGGCCACGGCTAACCGGCGGTTCCCCAGTGTCCTCCATCAGCCAGAGTGAGGACCATGGCCCCCTGTCCCTGCGCCGGAAGCCCGGTACCCTATACCCACGAGGGGTATACACGCACCACAGGAGGACTCATGACGACCGTCGAGGCAGAAGGTTCCGGAGCCGTCCACGGCTACCACCACCAGAAGGACGAGCACCTCAAGCGGCTGCGCCGGATCGAGGGCCAGATCCGCGGCCTCCAGCGGCTCGTCGAGGAGGACGTGTACTGCATCGACATACTCACCCAGGTCTCCGCGAGCACGAAGGCCCTCCAGTCCTTCGCACTCCAGCTCCTGGAGGAACACCTCCGCCACTGCGTCGCGGACGCGGCGGTCAAGGGCGGCACTGAAATCGACGCGAAGGTAGAAGAAGCCACAAAGGCCATCGCCCGCCTTTTGCGTACTTAACGCGCCCCTCGCACCGCTCGGCCCTGGCGGGCCTCCCGGGCTTCGGCCCGCTGCGCCGGACTCCGTCCGTCGCCCCTCCGCCCTCCCCGGGCCCGCGGCACCCGCCTCGCGGCACCGCCTGCCCCGCAGCGCCCTCCAACCCCGCCAGGCAATCCCAGCCCCGCCGGCGTTTGAGGCGCGGGGGCCCGGGGGCGGAGCCCCCGGGTCTTCCCATCCCGCGGCACCCTCCGGCCCCGCCAGGCAAATCCAGCCCCGCCGGCGATTGAGGCGCGGGGGTCCGGGGGCGGAGCCCCCGGGTCTTCCCATCCCGCGGCACCCTCCGGCCCCGCCAGGCAAATCCAGCCCCGCCGGCGATTGAGGCGCGGGGGTCCGGGGCGGAGCCCCGATCCTCAAGCCCCCCACCATCCGGCGCCGCCAAGTGCCCGCACCGCGCCGCGCCGCGCGCAGTCAGCCGCTCCAGATCCCCATCAGCACCTCGTCGATCCGGTCCTGGCTCAGCCGGTCCTCGACCGCGGCCGACGCCGCGATGATCAGCTCACCGCACAGTTCGATCTCGGCCAGCGCCACGTGGTCCTGCACCGTCGTACCGCCTGCGGGAGTCACGCGTGTCACCTCAATCTGCCACCGGCCACCGGCCGTCATCGGTCATGCCGCATCACTCGCCGGCGCCCGGCTTCTCAGCGTAGGGAGGTCGCCCGCCGCAGCACATGACACGGAAGGACCATTTCCGGGCACCGGCCCATGGCCCGCACGCCCCACACTGGCCTGATCCCACTACTCCGCGATCTTCCCCGCGTAGATGTCCCCGCTGGGGGGCAGCACCACGGTCACCGGCGTCCCGAACCCGTACAGCAGCGTCGTCGACGAGACGTCGATGACCCCGTCGTTGACGTACGTGAACCGGTGGCGGACCTTCCGCAGCCGCCCCTGCTCGTCCAGGTACGCGTCGAACGGCACCGTGTCCTTGCTGAACCCTTTCGCCGCCGCCTCCAGCGCCCCCCGCATCTCCGCCGACGCACTCCGCGCGGCCCGCCCGATGTCCGTGGTCCCCCGGTAGTGCCGCACCTTGGTGCCCGCCACCTCGGTCTCCCCGACGTACGACACCTCCTGCGCGCCCCGCAGCAGCTCGGCCGCGACCAGCGGATCGGTGGCCCCGCCCGTGACCAGGTTCCCGTCGGCGAGGGTCGTCGTATCGACACGGACCCACTTGTCGGCCGGCACGCCCGCGCCCCGGTTCTTCATGTACAGCGCCCCCGGCACGAGCAGCTCGGTGATGGGGCGGTGCTCGGCCTGCCCCTTCACGTCGGCCGGGAGCATGACCAGCAGCTGGCCCATCCGGTTCTTGAAGTCGACCCCGCCCTCGCCGCGGATCGTGACCCGGGTCCCGCCCGTGGCCATCTCCATGGCCGTACGGGCCCGTGCGCTGCCGGTCTTCGTCAGCACGTCGGCGGCCCCGCGGACCACCGCCGCCGGGTCCGCGGGAGGCCGGTCGTCACCTCCGCCGCCGCCCGCGCATCCGCCCATCGCCGTGACGGCCAGGGTGACGCCGGCTGCCAGCACCGCCTCACCCGCACGCCCGCGCCGCCGCCTGTGCTGGTGAACCACCATCGCCTGCCAACCCCCAACGCGTGACCGCTGTCTGCCCGAGGCCCCACCCGCTCCGCTTAACGAGGTCCGGGGTTTCCCGTCACGGCCCGCGGCCCTCCCGGGGCCGCACCCGACCCGGGTACCTTGGGGACGTGGAACCGCACACCGAAGCGCCCCTGGTCCCTCCGCTTGCCTCCGTACCTCTCCAGCGCCCGCAGCAGCCGCCGCAGCCACCGACCGGGCACACCACCTCCACCGCCGATCGCGGATCGTTCTGCCTGGCCGTCTGCACCTGCGGCTGGAAGGGTCCGGCCCGCCGCTCCCGGGACTTGGCCCGCAAGGACGCCGGCCGGCACACGGCCGAGCAGGGGTAGCCCGTTCGGACGACTCGGCTGGCCGGCCCGCGCCGGAGCGGATGCCCTTGACTCATGCCAGGACCCGCAGCCCGCCTCGCGGCCCTCCTCTGGGCCCTGCTCATCGTGTCCGCCCCGGCCGGCGCCGCCTGGGCCCGACCCGTGGGGTCCGCGGACGGTCCGGCCGACGTGGCCCTGGCCGTGGGACTCACCACCGCCGCAGCCCTGGCGACCGGGCTGTGGCTGCGCTCCCGCTACCGCCGCGACGGCGACACCGACGGCGGCGACCGGTGACCCCCCGCCCCCGCCCGACGGCGGTGCGGATGTGCTTCGGCGCGGCGGGGCTGTGCCTGCTGGCGGCCGCGCTGCTCGCCGTATGGGAGTCGTACGCCGCCGCCTAGGCCCATCAGGCCGTAGGCCGTATCAAGCCGTATCAGGCCGCGAGGTCGCTCTCGTGCGTACGCTGCTCCGCCGCCGGGTTCTGTGCCTGCTGCAGCCCGACCGGCCGCGGCAGCATCCGCTCCTTGGCCCGTACGAGACGCCCCAGGCGCGGGGCCCGGGCCACCGCGAGCACCAGCGGGTTCAGCAGGGCCATCGTGAGCGGCGCGAGTACGAGGACGACCGCGGTGCCGAGCGCGAAGCCGCCGATCACGTCGGTCGGGTAGTGGACGCCCATGTACACGCGGCACCCGCCCTCAGCGACGGCCAGCGCGATCCCGACGAGCCCGAGCCGCCGGTTGGCCACGAACAGGCCTACGCCCAGGGCCATCGCGAGGGTGGCGTGGTCGCTGACGAAGGAGAACTGGGTGTTCCCGAACTCGGTGCCGAGCCGGCCCCCGAGACCGGCGTCGAGCACGTTCAGCCCCTCGTGCTCCCTGAACGGCCTCGGCCGGCCGACGAATTCACGCAGCGGCACGTTCACGAGCAGGGCCAGAGCGGCGGCCAGCGGGGCCCACACCAGCGCGGCGAAGGACTCCACGGCCGTGGCCTCGTCCTGACGGCGGGCACCGCGCCAGCACCACAGGACCAGGAGCACCAGGGCCAGCAGGATCCCGTACTCACCGGCCAGGCCGACGGCCCGGTCGAGCCAGTCCGGGGCCTGCCGGGACACTCCGTTGATCTCGTACAGCAGGCTGACATCCACATTCGGCCCACCGCTCGTGAGTCCAGCCATGGTGATGCGGCCCCTTGCTCTTGCCGTGGTTCCCCTGCGGGCGCACGCCGGTGTGCGCCCCTTCGCCCCCGTTTTGATCAAGCTCGATGTCCATGGAACGCCCGTTCTGACAACTACGTTCCACTCTCCACCGAATGATCACTCCAACGTTATCGAAGAGTGACTCATCGTCGCAGCTCAGGGCCTTGGCCTTACGGAGAGTTGCTACGGGGCCCGACTCGGCGCGGCACGCTCCGGAAGGGCCTCCGCGCCATCCTTCGTCACGCGCGTGGCGCCGAAGTAATCGGGCGTGTCGATCTTGTCGAAGCGGATCACGGCTCCGGTGTACGGGGCGTTGATCATGTAGCCGCCACCCACGTAGAGACCGACGTGCCGGATGTCCCGAGAGTTCGTCAGATCATCGGAGAAGAACACCAGGTCGCCGGGGAGGAGTTCATCGCGCGAGGGGTGCGGACCGGCGTTGTACTGGTCGTTCGCCACGCGCGGCAGCTTGACCCCCACCGTCTCGTACGCGGCCTTGGTCAGCCCCGAGCAGTCGAACCGCCCGTCCTGGTCGGCCGTTCCGTTGCCACCCCACAGATAAGGAGTGCCGAGCTGCTTCTGTGCGAAGTAGATGGCTCCGGCGGCCTGTTGCGAGGGCGCGACCCGGCCGACGGGCCGGGCGAAGCTCTTCGCCAGGCTGGTGATCGCCTTCACATAGCCCTGGGTCTCCTTGTACGGGGGCACCCCTCCGTACTTGATGACCGCGTAGGCACCGGCGTTGTAGGCGGCGAGCATGTTCGACGCCGGGTCACCGGGCACGCTCGCCACGTCCTTGGCCAGCTGGCAGTCGTACGAGGCCGCCGAGGGGATCGCGTCGTTCGGGTCCCAGATGTCCCGGTCCCCGTCCCCGTCCCCGTCGATGCCGTGCCCCGCCCACGTACCCGGGATGAACTGCGCGATGCCGCGTGCGTCCGCCGGACTGACGGCACTCGGGTTCCAGCCGGACTCGGAGTACAGCTGGGCGGCGAGCAGCGCCGGGTTGATGGCCGGGCAGAGGTTGCCCCACTTCTCCACCAGCGCCTGGTACTTCCCGGGCACCGCCCCCTTGGCCAGGCCCACCGCACTACCGCCGGCGCCAGCGCGCCCCAGTCCCGCGGCGGCGGAGTAGGTCCCCACGACGAGCAGCACGAGGAAGCTCAGGCACAGCCCGATCCCGATCCCGCCGGCCATCCAGAATCTGCGCACCCGTCAACCCTCCCCCATCGCCGTCGCTTTAGGACGCGATTCGACCGTGTCGCCTGTCGTACTAGCCCACTTGCCATCTTTGACGCACGCGGGAAGGACGTCCAGCCCACCCCGACGGGCGACTAGCGAGGAGCGACGAACAGACTCTGCGCGCTCCGCCCGATCGGCCCCTTCTCGTCGTGCAGTCGCGCGTCGGCCAGCCCGATCCCGGCGGCGTCCACGCTGGTGGCGGCCTCCACGCAGACCCACTCGCCCACCGGGTGGCGGTGCAGGTGCACGGTCAGATCGCCGTTGACGAAGACGAACCGGTGGAAGTCCATCACCGAACTGATGCCATTGCCCGAGTCGGCGGCGACCAGCACCCGGTCCAGCGCCCTGGTCTCCTCCCCCGCGAGCAACGGCACCCTCATCCGCATCCAGCAGGTGCCCGGCCCCCGGTCGACGAACGTGCCCTCGACGAACCGACTCTCCACGGCCGTGTGGTAGCCGACGTCCCACGGCACCGGGAAGAACGGCGTCCGCGCCACCTCCCCCGGCGACGGCAGCCCCGGCCCCGGCACCACCGCCGGCACCGCCTCCTCGGCGACCCGGATCCGCAGTGCCCGCGCGAGCATCACCGGCGCGGCCTCGCCCTCCGGCGTGAGCGCGGCCTCGACCACCTCGGTACTGCGGCCGGCCCGGAGCACGCTCGTGGTGACCTCCAGGGCGCCGATCGGCACCGGGCGCAGGATCTCGTACGTGATCCGCGCGATCCGCATGTCCGCCCGCCCGCCCGGCCGCTCCTCGACGGCCCGCCCGAGCAGCGCGGCCGGCGGCCCGGCGTGCTGGGAGCCGGGGTCCCACGGGCCCCGCGTGTACTCGGTGGCGTGGAACCGCCCGGCATCGACCCGTTCGTAGAACCCCTCGACAGCACCCATGCACCGCACGCTACCGACAGGTAACCAGGCACACCAGCCCCCACCGGGCACTCACCGGATGCACTCAGCGGGCAAACCCCAACCCCACCCCCAGCCCCACCAGCACCGACCCGATCACCCGGTTCAAGGTCTTCTGCGCCTTCAGCATCCGCTCCCGCAGCCGGGAGTCGGAGAAGAACAGCGCCACCGCCCCGAACCACCCCAGGTGCGCCACCGCCATGAACAGCCCGTACCCCGCCTGCTGCCACACCGGCGTCTCCGGCCCCACCACCTGCGTGAACGTCGACACCACGAACAGCGTCGTCTTCGGGTTCAGCACATTGGTCAAGAACCCCGACCGCAACGCCCCGCCCCGCGTCAGCTCCGGCTTCGACTCCAGGTCCACGGTCAGCGTCTCCCGCGCGCGGAAGGTCCGTATCCCGATCCACACCAGGTACGCCGCACCCGCCAGCTTGATCGCCGTGAAGAGCGCGGTCGAGGAAGCGATCAACAACCCCACGCCGAGCATCGTGTACGTGACGTGGACGAGCACCCCGGCCGCGACCCCCGCGGCGGCGAACAGCCCGGTGGGCCGCCCGTAGAGATAGCTGTTGCGAACCACCATGGCGAAATCGGCGCCGGGACTGATCACGGCGAGAAGGGTGATGACGGCTACTGCGATCACTTCTGTCATATGCCGAAGCTCACCCCACTCCCTCGCCTCGCTCAACCCCCTTTCGCGATCGGGATACTTGACCGCACGCCCTTCCCGCCCGCGCTCTCCCCGATCCGCCACCGGCCGGCCACCGACGCACCCACCCCCCGCACGGCCATCCGGATGCGACTGCCCTCCCCGCACCAGGGACAATGAGAACGTGCCTCCCCACCCCCACCCCCTCCCCCTCCTCCAAGCCGACTGCTCCAACTGCTTCGCGTTGTGCTGCGTCGCCCTCCCCTTCGCCAAGTCGAACGACTTCGCCGTGAACAAGCCCGCCGGAACCCCCTGCACGAACCTCCGGCAGGACTTCCGCTGCGGCATCCACACGCAGCTGCGCGACAAGGGGTTCCAGGGCTGCACGGTCTTCGACTGCTTCGGCGCGGGCCAGCAGGTCTCCCAGGTCACCTTCGGCGGGCGCGACTGGCGCACCGATCCCGACACGGCCCGCCCGATGTTCGACGTCTTCCCGGTGATGCGGCAGCTGCACGAGCTGCTCTTCTACCTCGCCGAGGCCCTCACCCTCCCGGCCGCCGCCCCGGTCCACGCGGACCTACGCCGCGTCCTCGCCACCACGGAGGAGTGGACACGGGCCGACGCGGCCGCCCTCACCGCCCTGGACGTGTCCGCCCTCCGCCAGGACGCGAACACCCTGCTGCTCACCACCAGCGAGCTCGTACGGGCCAAGGTGCCGGGCCGCAAGAAGAACCACCGCGGCGCCGACCTGATGGGCGCCCGCCTCGCCGGCGCGGACCTCCGCGGCGCGAACCTCCGCGGTGCCTACCTGATCGCCGCCGACCTCAGCCGCGCCGACCTCCGCACGGCCGACATGATCGGCGCCGACCTCAGGGACGCCAACCTCCGCGACGCGGACCTCCGCGGGGCGGTCTTCCTCACCCAGCCCCAACTCAACGCCGCCCGGGGCAACCCGGCCACCCGCATCCCCCCGACTCTCACCCACCCCGCCCACTGGACCACCTGACCCGGCCCCGCCGGAGTTCGAGGCGCGGGGTCCGGGGCGGAGCCCCGGCACCGCCGCCGCACCCGCCGGCCCCCGGAACACGGCGGCCCCGCCATCACGGCCTGACGATGGCCGTCCAACCCGACGGGCAGGTCACCACGCCGCCCGCCGAATGCGTGCAGTAGTTCTCGTAGATGTCGCCCGTCGTGGTCAGCAGCTTGATCCGCACGGTGGTGGCCTCCCTGACGATGGACACGCTGCACGCGTTCCTCGGGTGGCCCGGGTTCGCCGCGGTGGTCAGGTTCTTCCAGGAGTACGGGCCCGGGGCCGGGTTCACGGTCCGCCGCCCGATGAAGGTCCGCCCCCGGTCCAGCGCCGCGCTGAACTCCAGGTTCCCCGCACCCCGAACCGTATCGATGTCCGAACACGGCCCCGGCGCACCCAGCCACGCACGCCGACCCGCCCTGATTGCCGAACCCATCCGTCCACTCCTCGTGTCGCCGTACCGAACGACCGGAGCATCGCCCGCACTAGCTCGTACGGATGGAATGACTGACGGAATGTCGGACATATGTCAGCGAGACGGCCCAACGACACGCACCCGCACTGCGCCGAACGGCGCCCCCTCACCCCACCCCCCGCACGGCGAGACGGCGATCATTGCCCGACGTCACCCCCCGTGATACACAGAGTGACCATACGCACATTCGCATGCCCGCCACCCGTGCCCAGGTCAGAGCGCACGGTCGGGTCACAGGCCGGGAGATCGGGTAAAGAGAGCCGTCAAGTCGACGACGGCGGCGGTTTCATCAGCGAAGATAGTGAGTGACCCCTGCCGTCGGGCACGGGCTTCCGGAACTACCCATACAGGGGCGGTGAGTTACATGATCCTGGCAGCCGAAAAGGGCGACATCACCACCATCATCGGCGGAATCGCCCCGAACTGGGGGCCGTTCGGCAGTCTCGGCAACGAAGCGAAGATCATGATCGAAGTGGTCATGGCCGTGGCGATCCTCCTCTGCCTCGGCATCGCCATCTGGGGCGCGGCCAAACAGCGCATCGGTGCGACGGCGCTGCGCGACACGTTCAGCGCCGAACAGGGCAAGGGCCTGATCGTGGCCGGCCTGACCGGAGTCTTCATCATCGGCTCGCTCGGGACGGTCTTCACGATCGTCTACGGCATGGCCGTCTAGCCGCACCACCCACCCAGCGGGGCCACAACAGCGACGGCAGCGACGGCACCTGATGAGGATTCACCACACCGCGTCCACGCGGGAACCAGCGCTACCGTCGTACGACGCGGAGGGGGCCGACACGGAATGAGCAACGACGACCACTACGGCGGCGGCAACGGCGGCTACGGCGAGGTCGGCGGCACGGGCCAGACCCGTACCCGCCTCCCGGACTCCCCCACCGACCCGTACGGCCCGGCCCGCCGCACCCCCCGCGCCTCCCGCAGCCTGATCACGGTGGTCGGCGTGGTGGTCCTCCTGATCGCCGCGATCGCCTACGCCAACCAGGCCGCCGACACCACCGAGAACAAGCCCGCGGACAACGCCCCGGCCGCCTCCTCCACGGCGGCCACGGGCACCGCCCCCGTCTCCGGCAAGGCCGCCGGCATCCCCCACGGCTTCGCCCACGACGAACAGGGCGCCCAGTCGGCAGCCGCCAACTACACGGTGGCCCTCGGCTCCGACGGCATGCTCAAGAAGGACGTCCGGCACGCCCTCATGGACGGCATCTACACGCCGGAAGCTGCAGCCCAGCGGAAGGGAACGCAGGACGCCGCGTACTCCCCCGCCTTCTTGGCAACGTTGGGCCTCGACCCGAACGGGAAGCCCCCACAGGGCAGCACTTTCGTCACCCGAGCCGTCCCGGTCGGCACCCGCGTCGAGAGCTACAGCCCCACCACCGCGAAGGTCGCGGTCTGGTATACGGGCCTCGTCGGGATGTCGGGCGCCAAGTCCACCACCCCGGTCCGCACCACCTGGAAGACTTGGACGTTCGAGCTCTCCTGGGTCGGGACGGACTGGAAGGTCAACTCCGATTCGCAGCAGGACGGCCCCGCCCCTGTACCGGGCGACGTCGCAGCCTCCACGTCAGACGACATCAGCAAGGCCGTCCAGGAGTTCGGAGGGTTCACCTATGCCCGGTAGCCGCCGTCGCCTCCGTATTGCCGCAGTACTGGCCGCCGTTCAGGTGACTGCAGTACTGCTGCCCGCCCGGGCGTTCGCCGCACCCACCCCGACACCGACCCCATCGGGCTCGCCCTCCAAGGACAACCGCTGCGAAGGGGTCATCGGCCCACTCAAAGAGGACTGCGAGCGTCAGGTCGGGGGGAACCCCAGCCCGGGAGCCGGCACCGGGCTCTCTCCGGACAGCCCGACCGACGCCCTCAACCCCCTCGCCTCCCTCGCCAGAGGCTGCGCCGACGCAGCCTCCTGGATCGTCGCCAAACTCAGCGAAGCGGTAAAGGGCAGCGCCACCGTCGACTTCACCAACCCCACCTTCCTCAAGCAGTACTCGGTGGTCTTCGCCGCCTCCACCATCCTCACCCTCGTCCTCTGGCTCTTCGCCGTAGCCAAACGAGCCGTCCGCGGCGTCCCCCTCAGCACCGCCCTCTCCGAAGCCATCGGCTTCCTCTGGCTGACGGTCCTCGCCTCCGCCTTCACCCCCCTGATCCTCTACACCGTCGTCTCCGCCACCGACGGCGTCACCGAGGTCATCGCCTCCGCCACCGGCGGCCAGACCGACGTCTTCTTCGGCTCCTTCTCCGAAGCCCTCAAGAAGGGCGACGACATCGGCGGCGGCCCGATCATGCTGATCGTCGTCTCCCTCGTCACCGTCCTCGCCGCCGGCATCCTGTTCCTGGAGCTCTTCATCCGGGCCGCCCTCCTCTACGTGGGCGCCCTCCTCGGCGTGGTCGTCTACTCCGGCCTCGTCGACCGCAACCTCTGGGGCCACGTCCGCCGCTGGGCCGGCATCATGATCGCCGTCATCCTCGTGAAGCCGGTCATCGTCATCGTCCTCGGCCTCGCCGGCGCCCTGACCGGCGAACAGGGCCCCAACGCCTTCTCCGCCGTCGTCACCGGCCTCGCCATCATCCTCCTGGCGATCTTCGCCTCGGCGATGATCTACCGCTTCGTCCCCGGCTTCGGCGACGAGATCGCCTCCGCCCGCGCGGGCCGCAGCAAGGCCACCGACGGCGCCCAGGCCGCCGCCGTCATCAGCTCCCCGGCCTCCCTCGTCTCCCAGGGCATCAAGACCCACAGCAGCCGCGGCGCCCACCGCGGCGGCGACGGCGGCGGCTCGGGCAGCACGCCCCGCCCCGCCAACCCCCTCTCCGGAGGCGTGGCCGCCCACAGCAGCCGCCCCACCTCCGGCGGCGGCGCCGGCGGCGGAACTGTCCCCTCCGCCGCACCCCCGCCCCGCACAGGTTCGAGTACGAGGAACACAGGAGGTGACGGGCGTTGACGACCCAGTCCCACCAGCTGCACCCGGTCGCGCCCCGCCGCACGTATCTCATCGGCCGGGCCCGGCCGAACGCGATCGTCGGCAAGAACCGCGAGACCGGCGAGATCGCCCTGATCATCGCGGGGGCGTTCCTCGGCATGATGAGCGGACTGCTCGTCCCCGACCTCACCCTGCGCATCGTCAGCCTCGTCGGGTTCCCCATGCTCGCGCTCGCCGCCGTGTACGTCCCCTACAAGGGCCGCACCTTCTACCGGTGGTTCGAGATCAACCGCAGCTACAAACGCACCCTGCGCCGCGGCACCACCTACCGCTCCTCCGCCATCGAGGCCGGTACCCGCGCCGCCGACGGCCGCGAGGTCGAGGTCGGCCCGCCCCCCGGCATCGGCCGCATCAGCTGGCTCGCCGCCCCCTTCGGCCCCGACGAGATCGCCGTACTCCTCCACGCGGACCGCCGCACCGTCACCGCCGCCATCGAGATCGAGGGACCGGGCGTCGGCCTGCGCGACAGCGAGGACCAGGAAGCCCTCGTCGACCGCTTCGGCACCCTCCTCAAGCACGTCGCCAACGGAGACGGCTTCGTCACCCGCATCCAGATGCTCGCCCGCACCCTCCCCGCGGACCCCGACGCCCACGCCAAGGACGTCGCCCAGCGCGGCGACACCAAGGCCCCCGGCTGGCTGCGCGATTCGTACGACCAGCTCCAGTCGATGGTGTCCACCTCCTCCGAGCAGCACCGCGCGTACCTCGTCGCCTGCATGCACTACTCCCGCGAACTCGCCGCCGAGGCCCACACCATCGCCCGCGCCGGCTCCCCCAAGGGCCGCAAGCTCGACCGCGACGCCGGCCTCGCCATCGTCATGGCCCGCGAGCTCACCGACATCTGCGCCCGCCTCGCCGAGGCCGACATCCGCGTCCGCCAGCCGCTGGGCCAGGGCCGCCTCTCCTCCCTCGTCCACTCCATGTACGACCCGGACCACCCCATCGACCACATCCAGGCCATGACCAAGCGCAACGCCTGGCCCGCCGAACTCGACGCGGTCGAACCCACCTACCTCCAGGCCAAGACCCGCGAGTCCTCCACCCGCGCCCCCTGGTGCCACGCCACCGCCTGGGTGAAGGAATGGCCGATGACCCCCGTAGGCGTCAACTTCCTCGCCCCGCTCCTCGTCCACACCCCCGACGTGATCCGCACGGTCGCGGTCACCATGGACCTGGAGCCCACCGAGATCGCCATCGAACGCATGCTCACGGAGAAGACGAACGACGAGGCCGACGCGAGCCGCGCCGCCAAGATGAACCGCACCGTCGACCCCCGCGACATCGCCGCCCACGGCCGACTCGACCAGAGGGGTGAAGATCTCGCCAGCGGAGCTGCGGGAGTCAACCTGGTCGGGTACATCACGGTGTCCTCGCGATCACCCGAAGCCCTCGCCCGCGACAAGCGCACCATCCGCGCCTCCGCCGGCAAGTCCTACCTCAAACTCGAGTGGTGCGACCGCGAGCACCACCGCGCCTTCGTCAACACCTTGCCGTTCGCCACCGGCATCCGACGCTAGCTGGAGGGAAGTGCCGCCCATGCGAGATCCCATGTCCGCGCTGACGGACGCCTTCACCAGCTTCCTCTTCGGCAAAGTCGAAACCACGCGCCTGCCCGTACGCACCTCCACCGGGCAGGCGCAGGCCGTCTACCTGCCCACCGCCGCCCCCGGACTCGGCGACTCCGGCGTCATCATCGGCCGCGAGGTCTACAGCGGCAAGGGCTACATCTACGACCCCTTCCAGCTGTACGGACAGCAGCTCCCGGCCCCCCACTGGCTGGTCCTCGGCGAATCCGGCAACGGAAAATCAGCCCTGGAAAAGACCTACGTCCTACGCCAGCTCCGCTTCCGCGACCGCCAGGTCGTCGTCCTCGACGCCCAGGGCGAGGACGGTGTCGGCGAGTGGAACCTGATCGCCCAGCAGTTGGGAATAACCCCCATCCGCCTGGATCCGATCGCCGCCAACGACGACGGGATCCGCCTCAACCCCCTCGACCCGGCCATCACCACGACCGGCCAGCTCGCCCTGCTCCGCACCATCATCGAAGTGGCCATGGGCCACGGCCTGGACGAGCGCGCCGGCTTCGCCCTCAAGGTCGCCCACGCCCACGTCGTCGACACGATCCGCGACCGCCAGCCCGTCCTCACCGACATCGTGGAACAACTGCGCCACCCCGAAGCCGAATCGGCCCTCGCGATGAACGTCGACATAGACGATGTCCGCGCCTGGGGCCTCGACGTCGCGCTCGTCCTCGACCGCCTCGTCGACGGAGACCTCCGCGGCATGTTCGACGGCCCCACCACCGTCGGCATCGACCTCGACGCGCCCCTCATCGTCTTCGACCTGTCCCACATCGACCGCAACTCCATCGCCATGCCCATCCTCATGGCGATCGTCGGCGTCTGGCTCGAACACACCTGGATCCGCCCCGACCGCAAGAAGCGCATCTTCCTCGTCGAAGAGGCCTGGCACATCATCAACAGCCCCTTCGTCGCCCAGCTGTTCCAGCGCCTCCTCAAGTTCGGCCGCCGCCTGGGCCTCTCCTTCGTGGCCGTCGTCCACCACCTCTCCGACGTGGTCGACGGCGCCGCGGCCCGCGAGGCCGCGGCCATCCTGAAAATGGCCTCGACCCGCACGATCTACGCCCAAAAGGCAGACGAGGCCCGCGCCACGGGCCGCGTCCTCGGCCTCCCCCGCTGGGCGGTGGAGATCATCCCCACCCTCACCCCGGGCATCGCCGTCTGGGACGTCAACGGCAACGTCCAGGTGGTCAAACACCTGATCACCGAGGCAGAACGCCCCCTCGTCTACACCGACCGCGCGATGACGGAGTCCTCGGTCCCCTCGCCACTCCCCGCCGACATGCTGGCCGCCGAACTCGAAGCGGAGGAAAGGGCCCTGTCCATGGAACGCCACCGCAACAACGGCACCGGCTCGGCCACCACGGTGGCCTGACCCATGCCCAACTCCAGACATACGGATCCCACGGCGCGGGCCGGCGGAATCCCCGACGGAGCCCTGGTCGGCCTCCTGTCCCTCCTCCTCGGCCTCGCCGTACTGGTCTGGTCGGCCACCGGCCTCGCAGCCCTCTTCAGCAAGGGCTCCTGGCCGGCCACGGTCACCTTCACCCGCACCCCGGAGGCCGTCCGCTCCCTGATAGCTCGCCCGGACGACATCGCCGCGGCCTGGCCGGACACCAACCCCGCAGCCCTCTCCGGCTGGGGCCTGTTCTGGGGCCTGTTCATCAGCCAGCTCCTGATCCTGCTGGTCCTGGCGATCTTCACGGTGGGCATCATCGCCCGCACCAAGTCCCGCCGCGCCCTGGCCAAACAGCCCCCCGACCCGGCCCCCGCCGCCCACGACCCCCAGCCGGCACTCCCCACCCAGCACCACCCGCACGCCCCCCAGCCCGCGTCCCCCCTCCGGCCCCCACCGGAACCCACCCCCACACCCGCCCAGGCCCCCACCGACGAGGCCTACGGCTTCGGCTACGCCCCGGCGCCCCTCACCACCACGACCACCACACCCCCGCACCGCCTGGCGTACGCCACCCCCGCCCAACGCCACCACCTCGCCGCCCAAGCCATCGCCGAAGCCGAGGGCGCGCTCCTGGTGGTCACCTCCTCTCCCACCCTCTGGTCGGAGACCAAGGACGCCCGCGCCAAACTCGGCCCGGTCCTCCTCTACGACCCCTCCCACCTGTGCGACACCCCGGCCCGCATGCACTGGAACCCGGCCGAGGGCTGCGCCGACCGCGACACCGCCGCCGCCCGCGCGATCGCCCTGCTGGCCCCGGTACGCCCACAGGCCCGCATCGACGCCGCACTCGCCCACACGGCGGAAACCCTCCTGCGCAGCTGGCTCCAGGCAGCCGCCCTCGACGACCGCCCCTTCAAGCAGCTCCACCGCTGGACCCAGGGCAACAGCGCCCAGGACGCCGTCCGCATCCTGCGCACCCACCCCCAGGCCGCTCCCGGCGCCGCCGGCGAACTGGAGAGCGCCCTCACCGCCCACCCGGAACGCCGCGAACAAGCCCAGCACCTCACGACCCGCGCCCTCTCCGCCCTGTCCTCGATCCACATCCGCGAGGCCTGCAACCCGAACCGTACGGATTCCCTCACGCTGGCTTCGTTCGTGACCGAGGGGGGCACCCTCTACATGGTGGGCGAATCCCTGGAAGACCCCCGCACCCACCCGGGTGCGATGCCCTTGCACACCGCACTCGCCGCTCACGTGGTCGAGCACGGCCGCCGCATGGCCGCACGGTCATCCCACGGTCGGCTCGACCCACCACTCACCCTGGTCCTGGACGACATCGCGGCAGTCGCCCCGATCCCCCAACTCCCGGATCTCCTCACGGACGAGACACTCCCCCTCCTCGCCCTGTGCCGAAGCCGCGAACAAGCCCGCTCCCGCTGGCCGGAAGCACCACTTCCCTAGTCCGGCGCGAGAACCGGGGCAGCGGCTCACGGGGCTGCGTGAAACCGCCGCAGCCTCATGCCCTATGCCCTGGGAAACACGTACTCCACTTCCTTGGCACCCGCGTCCCCGGGCACGGACACGACCTTCCCACTGGCCTCGAACCCGAACCGCCGATAGAAGGCCCCGGCCCGCGCGTTGTCCTCGTGCACGAAGAGCCGTACGCCCTCCAGCACCGGCTCCTCCAACGACCAGGCCCACTCCAGCGCGGCCGAGAACAGCGCCTCGGTCAGCCCGGTCCCCCGCTGCTCGGGCCGCACGAACACACCCACCACATGCGCCTGGGTCCGCTCGATCTCCTGCTCGAAGATGTCCGTGGTCCCGACCTCCTCGACGAGCACCGTCACGGACCCGACCCACTCACCGCCGGCCTCCTCTGCCACGAACTGCCGTGCGGCCCGCCCATGCGAAGCCCCCGCGGCCCGCGCTTGCCAGAACTCATCCGCCCTGGCCTCGGCCTGCGTCACCGTCTCCAGAAAGGCCACCGGCGCCGCCGGATCCTTGAGCGCGGCGATCCGCAGCTCCTTGACCTTGGCCCACTCGTCACCACGTACAGCCCGTACCACGTACTGATCCATAACCGGAGATCCTAATATCGACCCCAAACGCAGAAAAGCCCCGCACCGAGCCCGTAAAGGGCTGGTGCGGGGCTTCCCGCAATGATTGTTCGGCGGCGTCCTACTCTCCCACAGGGTCCCCCCTGCAGTACCATCGGCGCTGAAAGGCTTAGCTTCCGGGTTCGGAATGTAACCGGGCGTTTCCCTAACGCTATGACCACCGAAACACTATGAAATTTGAACGCTGGCATTGACACAGCTGTTCGTTATTTCAGAACTAACACAGTGGACGCGAGCAACTGAGGACAAGCCCTCGGCCTATTAGTACCAGTCAGCTTCACCCGTTACCGGGCTTCCACATCTGGCCTATCAACCCAGTCGTCTACTGGGAGCCTTACCCTCTCAAGGAGGTGGGAATACTCATCTTGAAGCAGGCTTCCCGCTTAGATGCTTTCAGCGGTTATCCCTCCCGAACGTAGCCAACCAGCCATGCCCTTGGCAGGACAACTGGCACACCAGAGGTTCGTCCGTCCCGGTCCTCTCGTACTAGGGACAGCCCTTCTCAATATTCCTACGCGCACAGCGGATAGGGACCGAACTGTCTCACGACGTTCTAAACCCAGCTCGCGTACCGCTTTAATGGGCGAACAGCCCAACCCTTGGGACCGACTCCAGCCCCAGGATGCGACGAGCCGACATCGAGGTGCCAAACCATCCCGTCGATATGGACTCTTGGGGAAGATCAGCCTGTTATCCCCGGGGTACCTTTTATCCGTTGAGCGACGGCGCTTCCACAAGCCACCGCCGGATCACTAGTCCCGACTTTCGTCCCTGCTCGACCCGTCGGTCTCACAGTCAAGCTCCCTTGTGCACTTACACTCAACACCTGATTGCCAACCAGGCTGAGGGAACCTTTGGGCGCCTCCGTTACTCTTTGGGAGGCAACCGCCCCAGTTAAACTACCCATCAGACACTGTCCCTGATCCGGATCACGGACCGAGGTTAGACATCCAGCACGACCAGAGTGGTATTTCAACGGCGACTCCACAACCACTGGCGTGGCTGCTTCAAAGTCTCCCACCTATCCTACACAAGCCGAACCGAACACCAATATCAAACTATAGTAAAGGTCCCGGGGTCTTTCCGTCCTGCTGCGCGAAACGAGCATCTTTACTCGTAGTGCAATTTCACCGGGCCTATGGTTGAGACAGTCGAGAAGTCGTTACGCCATTCGTGCAGGTCGGAACTTACCCGACAAGGAATTTCGCTACCTTAGGATGGTTATAGTTACCACCGCCGTTTACTGGCGCTTAAGTTCTCAGCTTCGCAACCCCGAAAGGTCACTAACCGGTCCCCTTAACGTTCCAGCACCGGGCAGGCGTCAGTCCGTATACATCGCCTTACGGCTTCGCACGGACCTGTGTTTTTAGTAAACAGTCGCTTCTCGCTGGTCTCTGCGGCCACCCCCAGCTCACGGAGTAAATCCGATCACCAGTGATGGCCCCCCTTCTCCCGAAGTTACGGGGGCATTTTGCCGAGTTCCTTAACCATAGTTCACCCGAACGCCTCGGTATTCTCTACCTGACCACCTGAGTCGGTTTAGGGTACGGGCCGCCATGAAACTCGCTAGAGGCTTTTCTCGACAGCATAGGATCATCCACTTCACCACAATCGGCTCGGCATCAGGTCTCAGCCTTAATGAGGGACGGATTTGCCTACCCCTCGGCCTACACCCTTACCCCGGGACTACCACCGCCCGGGCTGGACTACCTTCCTGCGTCACCCCATCGCTTACCTACTACCACCTTGGATCGGCGGCTCCACCACTTTCCTTTCCCCGAAGGGTCCGGAACGGCTTCACGGCCTTAGCATTAGAGGATTCGATATTGGGCGTTTCAAAGCGGGTACCGGAATATCAACCGGTTGTCCATCGACTACGCCTGTCGGCCTCGCCTTAGGTCCCGACTTACCCTGGGCAGATCAGCTTGACCCAGGAACCCTTAGTCAATCGGCGCACACGTTTCTCACGTGTGTATCGCTACTCATGCCTGCATTCTCACTCGTGAACCGTCCACAACTAGCTTCCGCTGCTGCTTCACCCGGCACACGACGCTCCCCTACCCATCACAGCGGGCGTTGGCCCTATTGCTGCAATGACACGACTTCGGCGGTACGCTTGAGCCCCGCTACATTGTCGGCGCGGAATCACTTGACCAGTGAGCTATTACGCACTCTTTCAAGGGTGGCTGCTTCTAAGCCAACCTCCTGGTTGTCTCTGCGACTCCACATCCTTTCCCACTTAGCGTACGCTTAGGGGCCTTAGTCGATGCTCTGGGCTGTTTCCCTCTCGACCATGGAGCTTATCCCCCACAGTCTCACTGCCACGCTCTCACTTACCGGCATTCGGAGTTTGGCTAAGGTCAGTAACCCGGTAGGGCCCATCGCCTATCCAGTGCTCTACCTCCGGCAAGAAACACGTGACGCTGCACCTAAATGCATTTCGGGGAGAACCAGCTATCACGGAGTTTGATTGGCCTTTCACCCCTAACCACAGGTCATCCCCCAGGTTTTCAACCCTGGTGGGTTCGGTCCTCCACGAAGTCTTACCTCCGCTTCAACCTGCCCATGGCTAGATCACTCCGCTTCGGGTCTAGAGCGTGCAACTCAATCGCCCTATTCGGACTCGCTTTCGCTACGGCTTCCCCACACGGGTTAACCTCGCTACACACCGCTAACTCGCAGGCTCATTCTTCAAAAGGCACGCAGTCACGACCGTTGTTCCGAAGAACAACGGCGACGCTCCCACGGCTTGTAGGCACACGGTTTCAGGTACTATTTCACTCCGCTCCCGCGGTACTTTTCACCATTCCCTCACGGTACTATCCGCTATCGGTCACCAGGGAATATTTAGGCTTAGCGGGTGGTCCCGCCAGATTCACACGGGATTTCTCGGGCCCCGTGCTACTTGGGAGATTCTTAAGCAAGCCGCTGATGTTTCGTCTACGGGGGTCTTACCCTCTACGCCGGACCTTTCGCATGTCCTTCGACTACATCAACGGTTTCTGACTCGCCGACCGGCCGGCAGACCGATCAAAAGAATTCCCACAACCCCGCATGCGCAACCCCTGCCGGGTATCACACGCATACGGTTTGGCCTCATCCGGTTTCGCTCGCCACTACTCCCGGAATCACGGTTGTTTTCTCTTCCTGAGGGTACTGAGATG